>NZ_JANYEK010000171.1 GCF_025363195.1 Sphingomonas sp. | reverse complement strand
CGGACGCGTGTCGTCTGCGCCTTGGGGCTGACGATCGCGACCTTCTGGCCGACCAACGCATTGACCAGGGTGGATTTGCCGGCATTGGGCGCGCCGAGAACGGCGATCAGGCCGCAATGGGGGATAGGCTGGGTCATGATCATACTTTCGGGCAGGCCAGTCTCTAGACAACTCTGTCCGGCCCATTACGCGCTCGGGCGGAAATTGTCGAAGCACCGCGTTTTTGTCCGCCGTCTTCCAAGAACGGAAGTCGACATCCGCACCCAAAGCTTATGCCGCGACCGCGAGCTCGCGCATCGCCTCCGCCGTGATCGTCAAGCTCCGCTTGCGGGCATCGTGATCATAGATCGAACTGGCGACCATCACCTCATCGACGCCGGTTCGCGCGACGAAGGCGGCGATGCCGCGCGCGATCTTGCCCGGCCCACCGACCGCCGAACATTGCAGCACGTGATCCAAGATCGTCTGCCCTTGCGCGCCTAGGCTATCGCGATAGCCCGCAACCGGCGGTTTCAGTTTGCCGGGATTGCCGGTGCGCAAGGCAACGAACGCCTGTTGCTGCGAACTCGCGAGCAATTCGGCTTCAGCATCGGTCTCGGCGGCGAAGACGTTGAACCCGGCCATCATATATGGCCGGTCGAGCGCCGCCGAGGGCCGGAAATCGCGACGGTAAATCGCGATCGCCGCCGCCAATGCGTCGGGCGCGAAGTGCGAGGCGAAGGCATAAGGCAAACCCAAAGCCGCTGCGAGTTGCGCGCCGAACGTGCTCGACCCGAGGATCCAGAGGTCGACGTTCGCGCCCGCACCGGGTGTAGCGGTAATGCCGGTCTGGCCGTCATCGGCAAAGAAGCTCTGCAATTCCAGCACGTCCTGCGGGAAGGCATTGGCGTCGCTCTGCAAATTGCGGCGCATCGCGTGGGCTACGCGCTGATCGGACCCGGGCGCGCGGCCGAGGCCGAGATCGATCCGGCCCGGAAACAGCGCATCCAGCGTCCCGAACTGTTCGGCGATGGCTAGCGGGGCGTGGTTGGGCAACATGATCCCGCCCGCACCGATGCGGATCGTCTTGGTCGCGGCGGCGACGTGCCCGAGCACGACCGAGGTTGCCGCACTAGCAATGCCCGCCATGCCGTGATGCTCCGCGGTCCAATAGCGGTTGAAGCCGACGCTTTCGGCATGTCGCGCAAGATCGGCGGCATTGGCGAGCGATTGCGACACGGAGCCGCCTTCGGTGACGGGGACGAGGTCGAGCAGGGAATAGGCTGTCATGGATGATCATTTGGGGAGGCTGTGCACCAACGCCAACGTCCAGATATGCTTGTCACCACGAAACTTGACATTTCGCACTGCAGCATACATATGCGCTCCATCGAGGCGTCATGCAGCGTGATTGGACTTAAGGTCCGGCTCCGCCTCGGTCGTTACCAAACGGACTTCCCATTTCACGCGGGGTGTCATTCTCCCCCGCCATTCGTGCGTCCGCTTGGGCGGCACGCCGATGGCCATTAGGCTATTTTTTTACATGAATTTCGCACAACTCGGCCTGGCCGATCCGCTCGTCCGCGCGCTGGAAGCCAAGGGCTATACCACCCCCACCCCGATCCAGCAGCAGTCGATCCCGACCTTGCTGCAGGGCCGCGACCTGCTCGGCATCGCGCAGACCGGCACCGGCAAGACCGCCGCCTTCGTGCTGCCGTCGATCCAGCGCATGGTCGAAGCGCCGAAGCAGATCCACAATACGCATTGCCGCATGCTGGTCCTCGCCCCGACGCGCGAACTGGCTAGTCAGATCGCCGATAGCGCGCGCGATTATGGCAAGTTCAGCAAGATGAGCGTCGCCACCGTATTCGGCGGCACCAGCATCAACAAGAACCGCCAGGACATGAGCCGCGGTGTCGATATCCTCGTCGCCACACCGGGCCGCCTGCTCGATCTGATCGAGCAGCGTTTCGTCAGCCTGGCGATGCTGGAAATCCTCGTCCTCGACGAGGCCGACCAGATGCTGGATCTCGGCTTCATCCACGCGCTGCGCAAGATCGTCCGCATGCTGCCGAAGCAGCGCCAGACGCTGTTCTTCTCGGCCACGATGCCGAATTCTATCCGCGAACTGGCCGACCAGTTCCTGAAGGATCCGGCCACGGTCAAGGTCGCACCGGTCGCGACCACGGCGGAGCGCGTCGATCAGTTCGCCACCCACGTCAATCAGGGCGAGAAGCAGGCGCTGCTGACGATCCACCTGCGCAACCCGGAAATCGAGCGTTGCCTGGTCTTCACCCGCACCAAGCATGGTGCCGACCGCGTCGTGAAGCTGCTCGGCCATGCCGGCATCCCCGCCAACGCGATCCATGGCAACAAGAGCCAGCCGCAGCGTGAACGCGCGCTGGGTGAGTTCAAGCAGGGCAAGGTCAAGGTGCTGATCGCGACCGACATCGCCGCACGCGGCATCGACGTGTCGGGCGTGTCGCACGTGTTCAACTTCGAACTGCCCAACGTGCCGGAGCAATATGTTCACCGCATCGGCCGCACCGCGCGTGCGGGTGCCAGCGGCGTGGCGATCAGCTTCGTGGCGGATGACGAGAAGAGTTATCTGCGCGACATCGAGAAGCTGACCCGCGTCAAGCCGACGATGATGCCGCTGCCGGAAGGCTTCATGGCCGAAGCCGCGAAGATCAAGGCCAATCGCCCGGCGGGGTCGGACGACGATCGCCGGCGTGACGATTCGGGTCGTCATCGTGCGCCGCCAAAGGCAACGCATGCCGCCCGCCCCACGGGGTCACGCCCTGAAGGTGCCGGTCGTCCGGCTGGCGGCGCAGGCCGTCCCGGTGGCGGCGGACGTCCCGGTGGCCAGGGCCGTCCAGGCGGTCAGGGACGCCCCGGCGGCGGTGGCGGTTCGCGCCATTCCCAGGGTGGCGGTGGTGGCCGACGCTCGCCAGCGGCAGGCTGAACGTCAAATCCTTCCCGGTACGGGGAGGTGGAACGCGCAGCGTGACGGAGGGGGCGTTCCGCAAGGGAATACCCGGTGGAAGGCCCCCTCCACCCGCTCCCCGGTCCGGGAAGGATCAGGTTCGCACGCTCAACCATTCCTTGTCCGGAGCCCGCTCACTGCGCAAGCGGTTGGCGGGCTCTTCTGTGTCTTCGAATCCGATCGCCATTCCGCAGAAGAGCATCCGCTCTGGCGGCGTGCCGAGAAACCCCGTCACCGTTTCCGGATAGATCGCCCAGCATTCCTGCGCGCACGTCGCCAGCCCGGCCTCGACAGCCAGCAACATCACCGTCTGTAGATACATCCCAAGGTCGGACCATTGCGGCGGACCCATCTGGCGATCGACCGTGCAGAACAGCGCGGTCGGCGCGCCGAAGAACTGGAAGTTGCGCGCGAACCAGGCGCGCCGGGCATTCTTGTCGTCGCGCGGAATACCGATCTCACGGTACATCGCCTCGCCCACGGCAAAACGCCGATCGCGGTACGGGGCGCCCAGCTTGTCGGGATAGATCGCATAGGCCGGCGGCTCGATGTCGCCCGCGACAAGCTTGGCCGCCATGATCGCCTTCAGCTCGGCGAGCGGTTCTCCCGACACCAGATCGATATGCCACGGTTGCAGATTACCCCCCGTCGCCGCACGCGCCGCCTTGCGCGCGATCCCTTCGATCAGCGCCGGGTCCAGCGGCGTTTCCAGAAATCCACGGACCGATCGCCTTGCCGCCACGGCTTCGCTAACATTCACCCGATCACTCCTTTGCACAGCCCGCGCGACCCTTGCCGAGCGCGTCGCTTTGAGCAAGAGAGGTTGCAAAGCACAACTGATTGGAGAGTCGGAATGCCCGAAGCCTATATCGTCGAAGCCGTTCGCACCGCTGGCGGCAAACGCGGCGGCAAGCTCGCCGGATGGCATCCCGCCGATCTCGGCGGCGCGGTGCTCGACGCGGTCGTGGATCGTACTGGCATAGATCCGGCAGCAGTCGAGGATGTCATCATGGGCTGCGTCAGCCAAGGTGGCGAACAGGGCTTTCAGGTCGGGCGAGGCGCAGTACTCGCATCCAAGCTGCCCGAGAGCGTCCCCGCCGTGTCTATCGACCGGCAATGCGGATCGTCGCAACAGGCGATCCAGTTCGCCGCACAGGCGATCATGTCCGGTACGCAGGACGTGGTGATCGCATCCGGCGTGGAAAGCATGACGCGCGTACCGATGGGGTCCACCGGCATGCTGTTCGCGCAGGCCGGCCTGGGCAAATCCAAGTCGCCACGGCAGGAGGCGCGCTATCCCGGTGTGCAGTTCAGCCAGTTCATGGGCGCGCAGATGATCGCCGACAAATACGGCTTCACCCGCGACATGCTTGACGAATATGCGCTGGAATCGCATCGTCGCGCCGCCGCCGCGACCGAGCGTGGTGCGTTCAAGGATGAGATCGTCGGCCTGATGATCGAAACACCCGAGGGTGAAATCTGCCATGTTACGGACGAGGGCATCCGCTTCGACGCGACGTTCGAGGGCATCCATTCGGTCAAGCTGCTGCAGGAAGGCGGCGTGATTTCCGCCGCCAATGCCAGCCAGATCTGCGACGGGGCGAGCGCGGTCATGGTCGTCAGCGAACGCGCGCTGAAGGAACACGGGCTGACCCCGCTGGCGCGCATCCACAACCTCACCGTGACCGGTGGCGATCCGGTGGTGATGCTGGAAGAGCCGTTGTTCGCGACCGACAAGGCATTGAAACGCGCCGGCATGCGGATCGAGGAGATCGACCTGTACGAAGTGAACGAGGCATTCGCGCCGGTGCCACTCGCCTGGCTGAAGCACCTCGGTGCGGATCCCGCCAAGTTGAACGTGAACGGCGGGGCGATCGCGCTCGGTCATCCACTCGGCGCTTCAGGAACCAAGTTGATGGCGACGCTCGTCCACGCGCTGCACAAGAGCGGCGGGCGCTATGGCTTGCAGACGATGTGCGAAGGCGGCGGAATTGCCAACGTCACGATCGTCGAGCGGCTTTAAGGCTTCTCCCCTCCTCTTTTGGGGAGGGGCTGGGGCAGTCCCATCTCGAAGAGACCAGCGCCTGCTTGCGGCACGGCCCCACCCCAACCCCTCCCCCCTGAAGGGTAGGGGCTAAAAGGAGAAAAAAATGAAACTCGATTCCACCACCGCCGCCGTCGTGACCGGCGGCTCCTCCGGCCTTGGCGAAGCGACCGCGCGGGCGCTGGCTGCGAAGGGCGTGAAGGTCGCGATCTTCGATCTGCAGGCTGCAAAGGGTGAAGCCGTCGCGGCCGATATCGGCGGCGTGTTCTGCGAAGTGAACGTCACCAGCGACGAAAGCGTCGATGCCGGGTTTGCCAAGGCGCGCGCGGCGCACGGGCAGGAAGCGGTGCTGGTCTGCTGCGCGGGCACTGGCAATGCGATGAAGACCGCCAGCCGATCCAAGGAGGATGGCAGCATCAAGCATTTCAGCCTGGAGGCGTTCAACTGGCTCATCCAGATCAACCTCGTCGGTACGTTCCGCTGCGTCGCCAAGTCCGCCGCCGGAATGCTCACCCTCGACGCCGGTGAAGATGGCGAGCGCGGCGCGATCGTGATGACCGCAAGCGTCGCCGCCGAGGACGGGCAGATGGGTCAGGCGGCCTATTCCGCGTCCAAGGGCGGCGTGGTCGGCATGACCTTGCCGATCGCCCGCGATTTGATGAGCGAGGGCATCCGCATCAATACGATCCTGCCCGGCATCTTCAACACGCCGCTGATGCAGGGCGCACCCCAGGCGGTGAAGGACAATCTCGCTGCCAGCGTTCCCTTCCCCAAACGCCTCGGCAACGCGCCGGAATATGCCAACCTCGCGATGACGATGCTGGAGAACAGCTATTTTAACGGCGAGGACGTGCGTCTGGACGGCGCGATCCGCATGGCGCCGCGCTGAGCTGCTCCCCTCCCGCTTGCGAGCGGGGCGGGGGGAGGGCATGACGGCGCGGCGTGTCGTTTACGATCGCCCTTCCCCTAGTCTTCCCGAAACAATGGGGGATAAAAAGAAGACGATGGCAAAACCCGAACTCTGGCGGCTCGACCCCGCATCGTATCCGCACCGCGACGTTGTCCAGACCCGGTTTCAGGATCTAGATCCGCTCGGCCATCTGAACAACGTCGCGATGGCCGGTCTGTTTGAAACCGCACGCGTGCGGTTCAACCGGTCGATGGGCTTGAGCGGCTGGCACGGCCACCGCTGGCTCGTCGCCAATATCAATATCAACTATCTCGCCGAGGGGCATTTCCCCCGCGATGTCGATATATCGACCGGGATCAGCGATATCGGCACGCGCAGCTGGCATGTCCTCTCCGCAGCCTGGCAGGACGGCGACTGCATCGCCACCTGCGATGCGATACTGGTGATGAGCGGCGGGGGCGGGGCGACCGCGCTGCCCGACGATTTCCGCGCCGGGCTGGAACGTCACCGAGTGACCCGGACGGCGTAACGTTCGGCCGCCCAGCTATTATTCAAACGCCCCTCATACTCCTCATAGTCATCCCAGCGTAGGCGGGGGTGACGGTGAGCAAGTAATTGATGGACCGTCAGCGTGAAGGGTGCGCGACGTCGCCGCCTCAATCCACGAACACCGGCGCGCGCTTGCCCATATTGGCGGCGACCGCCTCCATCATGTTGGGCTTGCCGATCACCGCGATCTGCTCGTCCGTCTCGGCGACCAGCATCGCGCGCGGGTCGGCATCGTGGGCCATGTTGCACAGCCGCTTGGCACCACGGATCGCATGTGGGTTGCGCCCCGCGATCAAGCGCGCCAAATCCATCGCCGCCGCGTGTGGATCTTCCGAAATGCGCGTGATGAAACCGTGACCAAGCGCCTCATCCGCATCGAATTCGCGCGCCGTATAGACCAGTTCGCGCAGCACATCGTCGCGCACCAACCCGCGCCAGATCGGGAAACCCGCCATATCCGGCACCAGCCCCCAATAGGTTTCGCGAATGGCGAAGCGCGTTCCCGGCGCGGCGATGCGGATGTCAGCGCCGCTCATGATCTGGAACCCGCCGCCCATCGCCACGCCGTGGACCGCCGCAATCACCGGCATCGGCAGATTGCGCCAGCCCCACGTGACATGCTGCGGCAGGATCGACCCCTGATCGTTACGCTCGCGCCCGGTGCCGGAGCCGCCCGCCGCCATGCTCGCCATGTCGAGGCCGGCGCAGAACCCCCGCCCCTTACCCGACAGGACGACGCAGCGCACGTCCTTCATCCCCGCCAGCTCGTCGATCGCCGCGCCGATCCCGGCGAACATCGCCGGGTCGATCGCATTCATCTTGTCCGCACGGTTGAGGCGAACGTCGGCGATCTGGTCGGTGACGGTGATGGCTACGCGGTCGTTCATGTCAGTCTCCCTCATACGATCCGGCCGCCGCTCTCGCCCCAATAGGAGTCGCGAAGCAAGCGCTTGTAGAGTTTACCCGTCGCATGCCGCGGCAATTCGGCAGCGAAATCGATCTGGCGCGGCGTCTTCACGCCCGACAGTTCCGCGCGACACCACGCGATCAGTTCCGCCGCCAGCGCCTCGCCCGCCTCGGCCATGTCGACCGGTTGGACCACGGCGATCACACGCTCGCCCATCTCTGCGTCCGGCCCGCCGATCACCGCCACGTCGGCGACGCGCGGGTGGGTGATCAGGCGGTTCTCGATCTCCTGCGGATAGATGTTTACCCCGCCCGAGATGATCATGAAGCTCTTGCGATCGGTGAGATACAGGAAGCCGTCGGCATCGATCCGCCCGATATCGCCAAGCGTCGTCCAGCCCTTCGGGTGCCGCGCCTCGGCGGTCTTGTCCGGATCGTTATGATATTCGAACACTCCGCCGTCGCTGAAATAGATCAGCCCTTCCTGGTCGGGACCGAGTTCCTCACCCGCCTCGTCACAGACGTGCAGCACACCGTATACCGCGCGCCCGACCGATCCGGGATGCGCCAGCCACTGTGCGGAATCGATCGCGGTCAGGCCATTGCCCTCTGACCCGGCATAATATTCGAACAATACCGGCCCCCACCAGTCGATCATCGCCTGTTTCACCGGCATTGGACACGGGGCGGCGGCGTGGATCGCGACCTTCAAACTGGACAGATCGTGGCGCGCCCGCACCGTCGGGTCCAGCTTGAGCATGCGCACGAAATGCGTCGGTACCCACTGGCTTGCCGTCACCTTGTAGCGTTCGATCGCGGCCAACGCCGCCTCGGGGTCGAAATGCTGCATCATCACCACCGTTCCGCCCAGCCGCATCATGGTCATCGACCAGCGCAGCGGCGCGGCATGATAGAGCGGTGCCGGGCTGAGATAGATCGTGTCGGGCCCGAGCGCGTACAGCGCCTGCGCAAGCTGCACCAGCACGTTGGGCGCGGTGATGCTCGGGTCTTCCGGCAAGGCGACGCGCACCCCCTTGGGTCGCCCGGTCGTGCCGGAGGAATAGAGCATATCCACGCCGGCGCGCTCGTCGAGGATCGGCGTGTCGGGCATCGCGGCCACCGCCGCACACCAATCCGCAAAGCCCGCAACCGCGCCGACCGCAAAACCCTGACACGCGCCAAGATCGACCAGCGCGGCCACGCCGGCCAAGGCCTCCCCCACGATCAGCAGCTTCGCCCCCGAATCGCGCACGATGTAATCGACTTCGGGCGCGGTCAGCTTCGAGGGGATGCAGACGTAGAACAGCCCGCTGCGCTGCGCCCCCCACACCAGGTCGTAATATTCCGGCACGTTATCGAGAAACACGGCGATCGTATCGCCGACGGACAGCCCGCATGCGCGGAACACCTGCGCGGCGCGGTTCGATCGCCGGTCGAGCTCGCCATAACTGACTGTCTCACCGGTTTCGGCGACGATCAGTGCAGGCTTGTCCGTGTACGTGGCGGCATGAACGCTCGGGTGCATTCACCTCTCCTATCGGTTGTATTTTGCAACCGACGCTAAGCCGCCGCGGCGCGCCCGGCAATGGCAGGATTGCAAGCGCGGCATTTGCGCCCCCGCGCCCGATGTGTAGAGCCAGCCACATGACCATGCCGCCGACCTTCGTCTTCGATCCAGCACGCTTCCTGCAAAACGGCTCCGGTGGGCATGGCCGACAGTTGAACCTTGCCTATCACAGCCACGGGCCGGACTGGGTGGAGATGGAGTTGCCCTATGATCCGCGCCTGATCGGCGATCCGGACAGCAAGGTCATCGCGTCCGGCCCGATCCTGTCGATGATGGACATGGCGACCAGCATGTCGGTGTGGCTGAAGCTGGGTGGGTTCCGCGCGCACGCCACGCTCGACCTGCGGGTCGATTATCTGCGACCGGCGACGCCGGGCAAGTCGGTGATCGGGCGCGGCGAATGCTACCGCGTGACGCGATCGATCGCGTTCGTCCGGGGCCAGGCGCATGATGGCGATCCGGCCGATCCGCTGGCGCATGTGGCGGGCACCTTCATGGCGCCGGAGGGATATTTCTGATGCTGCCGCCTTATGCCGAGACGCTCGGGCTGAGCATCGACCCGGACGATACCGAGGGCTGCACGCTCATCATGCCGTATGCCGACGGCGTGCTTGGCCGGCCGGGCTTCCTGCATGGCGGTGCGATCAGCGGGCTGATGGAAATGGCGGCGATCGTCGCGCTGCAACGCGCGCTGGCAGATGAAGGCGGGGGGCGGATCAAGCCGATCAACGTCACGGTCGATTTCATGCGCGGCGGGCGGGACAAGCTGACCTACAGCAAGGGGATGGTCACGCGGCTCGGCAAGCGTGTCGCCAATGTCGAGGCAACGGCGTGGCAGGACGATCCCGCCAAACCGATCGCCGCGGCCAGAATGAATTATCTGGTGGTCCGCGGCTGAGCTATTTCTTGCGGGACAGCCGCAGCAATTTTCCGCCCGCGCCGCGCCCGCCATCTTCCAGCAGCCAGATCGCGCCGTCCGGTGCCTGGGCGACGTCCCGAATGCGCGATTCCATCGCCCACTGCTCCGCCGCTGTAGCTGTCGCGCCGTCCAGCGTGATGCGGATCAGCGATTCGCCCGACAGCGCAGCGATCAGTAGCGATCCGCGATATTCGGGGAACATCGCGCCCGAATAATAGATCATCCCGCCCGGCGAGATGGACGGATTCCACCACAATTTCGGGGCGGCGAATTCCGGGCGGCTCGGGTGATCGGGGATCGGTTGCCCACTGTAATTGTCGCCGTTCGACACTAACGGCCAGCCATAGTTACGGCCCGGTTCGATCAGATTGAGTTCGTCCCCGCCATACGGCCCCATCTCCTCTTCCCATAAACGTCCATCCGGCGTGAAGACCAGCCCGTAAGGATTGCGGTGACCGGTCGACCATGTCTGCGCCTTCACCCCGCCTGCGCCGGCCATCGGATTGTCCGGCGCGGGTCTGCCGTTGAGGGACAGATGCACGATCTTGCCCAACGCTTGATCGGGGTCCTGCGCGGGCATGAAGCGCTGCCGTTCGCCTGAGGTCAGAAACAACGATTGGCCGTCGGGCGCGAAAGCGATGGTCGCACCGAATTGCCCGCCAACCCCGTCCGACCCGGCACGCCAAAGAATTTGCGGTTTGGTCAGCGTCGCGCCGCTACCCGAATCGGTCAGCACCGCGCGCATCAATGCCAGGCTGCTGCCGCTGGCGCGCGGTTCGGAATAGCTCAGATAGATCCTGTGGCTCTCGGCGAAATCCGGGGCCGGGGCGATATCGAGCAAGCCGCCCTGCCCGCCCGCCGCGACGGGCGGTACGCCCCTGACGCCGGTCACCTGCCCGTCGGTCGCGCGCAATTTCAGTGCCCCGGCCTTTTCGGTCACTAGCAACCGTCCGTCGGGCAAGAACGCCAGCGCGAACGGTTCGTTGAACTGTCCGATCGTCGCCACCGCAAAGGGCGATGGGGTCCGCGGCACATTGGCGCGGCCAGTGGTGGCGGGCACGTTCTTCACCGTCCCCGCCGGCGCATTGTCCGGCAGACTGGTGACCGGCGGCAAGGCCGGTCCCGCCGGGTTTGCGATCGGCGGCGCTTCCTGCTGCGGTTGCACCGAACAGGAAGAAGCGGCCAGCGCTAGCATCAAGAGAACAGGCAGTTGGCGCATCATGATCTCCGGACGGCGGGACGCGCCTTCAATGACACATATCCGATCAAATTCCGCAAGCGGTGCCGGATGCTTGCCAGCGACGCCGGACCGGACTATATCGCGCTCACCCTCTACATCGTCAGGTGAAGAGGCTGGAGCCACCCGGTTCCGGCGCTCCCCACCTTTGTCTGATCCTCATGTCTGGAACTCGCTTGGCCGATATCGCCAAACTGACCGCGCTCATCGCCCCCGAAGCCGAAGCCCTCGGCTTCGATCTCGTGCGCGTGAAGCTGTTCGGCGGGGCGGGCGACATCACGTTGCAGGTGATGGCCGAACGACCCGACACGCGCCAGCTGACGATCGACGATTGCGCCGAACTGTCGCGCCGCATTTCCGACGTGATGGATGCCAAGGACCCGATCGAGAGCGAATATCGGCTCGAAGTGTCCTCACCGGGGATTGATCGCCCGCTGACCCGGCTGAAGGATTTCGCCGACTGGGCGGACCATGAAGCGCGCATCCACCTCGCCGCACCGATCGAGGGCCGCAAGGTGTTGACCGGAATGCTCAAGGGCGTGGAGGGAGATCGCATCACGATCGACCTGCCCAAATATGGCGAGATGACGATCGGCTTCGACCAGGTCGGCAACGCAAAATTGGTGTTGACCGACGCGCTGATCGCCGCGACGCGCCCACTTTCCCTCGACGGCGTCGAGGAAGAAGAAATCGAAGACACCGAACAAGAGGCGCTGGAAAGCGCCGACATTAAGGACGAAGGATAAATCATGGCTCTCAGCGCCGTTTCCGCCAACAAGGCCGAATTGCTCGCGATCGCGAATGCCGTCGCGACTGAAAAGATGATCGACAAGGCGATCGTGATCGAGGCGATGGAGGACGCGATCCAACGCGCCGCCCGCTCGCGCTACGGCGCCGAGAACGACATCCGCGCGAAGTTGGACGGCCAGACCGGCGATCTGCGCCTGTGGCGCGTCGTCGAAGTGGTCGAGGCGGTCGATGACTATTTCAAGCAGGTGAACCTGAAGGAAGCGCAGAAGCTTCAGCCGGGCGCGGTGGTCGGCGATTATATCGTCGATCCTTTGCCCCCGATCGAGTTTGGCCGCATCGCGGCGCAGGCCGCCAAGCAGGTGATCTTCCAAAAGGTTCGCGATGCCGAGCGCGAGCGCCAGTTCGAGGAATTCAAGGATCGCATGGGTGAGATCATCACCGGCGTGGTCAAGCGCGTCGAGTTCGGCCATGTCGTGGTGGACCTGGGCCGTGCGGAAGGCGTCATCCGCCGCGACGCGCAGATCCCGCGCGAAGTGGTGCGCGTCAACGATCGCATCCGCTCGCTGATCCTCAACGTCCGCCGTGAGAACCGCGGCCCGCAGATTTTCCTCAGCCGTGCGCATCCCGATTTCATGAAGAAGCTGTTCGCGCAGGAAGTGCCGGAAATCTATGACGGCATCATCGAGATCAAGGCCGCTGCCCGCGATCCGGGGTCGCGCGCGAAGATCGGCGTGATCAGCCATGATTCCTCGATCGATCCGGTCGGCGCGTGCGTCGGCATGAAGGGTAGCCGCGTGCAGGCCGTCGTGCAGGAAATGCAGGGCGAGAAGATCGACATCATTCCCTGGTCGCCCGACACCGCGACCTTCGTCGTCAATGCGTTGCAGCCGGCCTCGGTCAGCCGCGTGGTGATCGACGAGGAAGAGGATCGCATCGAAGTGGTCGTGCCCGATGACCAGCTTTCGCTGGCGATCGGCCGTCGTGGCCAAAACGTGCGCCTCGCATCGCAATTGACCGGCAAGGCGATCGACATCCTGACCGAGGCGGATGCGTCGGAGAAGCGCCAGAAGGAATTCGCCGAGCGCACCGAGATGTTCCAGACCGAGTTGGACGTCGACGAGACGCTGGCCCAGTTGCTGGTCGCCGAAGGATTCGGCGCGCTGGAGGAGGTCGCCTATGTCGAGGCGAGCGAAATCGCCACGATCGAAGGCTTTGACGAAGACCTTGCTGCCGAATTGCAGAGCCGGGCAACCGAAGCGCTCGAGCGTCGCGAGGAGGCCAATCGCGTCACCCGTCGCGAGATGGGCGTGTCGGACGATCTGGCTGCGCTGCCGCATCTGAACGAGGCGATGCTCGTCACGCTTGGCAAGGCCGGCATCCTGACGCTCGACGATCTTGCCGATCTGGCGACCGACGAGCTGGTGCAGAAAAAGCGCCAGGAACAACGCCGCCGTGCCGAAACCGAGAATAAGCGCCCCGAGGACAAGGGCGGCGTACTCGGCGAATACGGTCTGAGTGAAGAGCAGGGCAATGAGATCATCATGGCCGCGCGCGCGCATTGGTTCGAGGACGAAGAAGCCTGATGCCGTTCGTCAGCATCCGTATCTCGGGCTCGGCGAGCCGCGACCAGAAAGCGGGGATCGTCGCCGACGTCACCGCCAGCCTGGTCGCGCGCCTCGGCAAGAACCCGGCCGCGGTGCAGATCGTGATCGAGGAAGTGAGCGTGGAGAATTACGGTGCGGGCGGCCAGCTGATCGCCGACCGGGATGCTCCGAAGTTACAGGAGGACGCACATGCGGAATCCTCGCAATGACACGCTAGGCGCCAGCTCTTCCTCCGTCCCGCCTGCGGGAGGAATCGTCGGAGCGCCTGAAGAGGCCACCGACCCCACGGATACGCCCTCCCCCGACTCCTCCCGCAAACGGGAGCGGAATACGGACCCGATCCGCCGGTGCATCCTGCTCGGTGATCGTGCGCCGCGTGCCGCGCTGGTGCGGCTCGCGCTCACCCCCGATGGCGATGTGCTGCCGGATGTGCGCGCCAAGGCCCCAGGTCGCGGAGCATGGATCGGCGTGACCAAGGTTCAGCTGGAAATTGCGATCCAAAAGGGCAAGCTGAAAGGCGCACTTGCCCGCGCGTTCAAGACCGGGCCGATCGCTATTCCCGACGATCTGCCGGCCAGGATCGAATCCGCGCTCGAACGCGCCAGCCTCGACCGGCTCGGGCTGGAATCCCGTTCTGGCGGGTTGTTCTCCGGTGCCGAGAAGATCGAAACCGCGGCGCGCTCCGGCAAGTTGCACCTGCTGCTCCACGCCTGCGATGCAGGTACGGACGGCAATCGCAAGCTCGATCAGGCCTGGCGCGTCGGCTCCGACGAGGAAGGCAGCGACAAAAGGGGCTTGGTTCTGCCGGTGCCGCGCACCATATTGGCCGTGGCACTGGGCAGGCAGAATGTGGTACATATCGGCCTGACTGATCCCGATGCTGCCAAGCGCGTGCGTGAAACGCTCGACCGCTGGCTGCATTTCATCGGCCCTGATCCAACCCTCCCGCCTTGCGAAACGGCCTCGCAGGGCGCATCGGCGTCCCCCACGGACGCCGATGAAAATTCGGCCAACGAAGATTACGAGGAATTCGAGTGAGCGATACCGACAACGAGAAGCCGAAACTGGGCATGCGCGCACCGCTGGGGCTGAAGCGCACGGTCGAGACGGGTCAGGTGAAGCAGAGCTTTAGCCATGGCCGCTCCAACACCGTGGTCGTGGAAGTGAAGCGGCGTCGTATCCTGGGGCCTGGCGCCGCGCAGGAAGCGCCCGCCGTCGAGGAAGCCGCTCCGGCGCCGATTGCGGCACCGCCCGCTCCGCCCCCTCCTCCGCCCGCGCCCGCGCAATCGCCCGGCAACTCGCTGCTGTCCCGTCAGGAGCTGCAGACCAAGCTGCTGCGCGAGGCCGACGAATCGCGCATGAACGCGCTGGAGGAAACGCGCCGTCGTGAAGAGCGCGACCGGGTCGAAGCGCAGGCCGCCGAGCGCCTGCGTGCGGAAGAAGCACGCCGTGCCGGTGACGCCGCCGATAGCCCCGCCGCGCCTGAACCTGCGCCGCAGCCGGTCGAAGCCGCGCCGACCGCGACCCCGGTCGCCACGGCCGAACCCGTATCCGAGGTGGCCGCCGCCCCGGTCGCGGCCGCGCCCGAACCGGTTGCCGCACCGGCAGCCCCACCTGCACCGCTGGCGTTCGGGCTAGACCCGACCATGCCTGCACCGCGCCGCTTCACACCGGTCGCGCGCCCCGAGCGCCCCCGGCCAGCACCGGCACCCGTCGCCCAGCCCGAGGCTGCAGCTCCCGCCACCATCAGTACGGCTGCTGCACCGGCGTCGCCCGGCAGCACGATCAAGCGGGCCGGCGAGACGCTGCAACGTCCACAACAGACTCCGTCGCGCGGTCGTACCGGCGACGAGCGTCGCGGTGGCAAGCTGACCGTCAACCGTGCGCTCAACGATGGCGACGGCGCGCGCGCCCGTTCACTCGCTGCGCTGAAGCGGGCGCGTGAAAAGGAAAACCGTCGTCTCGGCGGCCCGCGCGAGGCGCAGGCCAAGCAGATTCGCGACGTCGTCGTTCCAGAAGCGATCACCGTGCAGGAACTCGCCAACCGCATGGCCGAAAAGGGCGCGGATCTGGTCAAGACGCTGTTCAAGATGGGCATGCCCGTCACGATGACGCAAACGATCGATCAGGATACGGCGGAATTGCTGGTAACCGAATTCGGCCACAACATCGTCCGCGTCAGCGATTCCGACATCGACATCGCGATCGAAACCGATGCCGATGCCGACGAGACGTTGAAGACGCGTCCCCCGGTCGTCACGATCATGGGCCATGTCGATCACGGCAAGACCTCGCTGCTCGATGCCCTGCGTGGCACCGACGTGGTGAGGGGCGAAGCCGGCGGCATCACGCAGCATATCGGCGCCTATCAGGTTACGCTGAAGGACAAGTCGAAGGTGACTTTCCTCGACACGCCAGGCCACGAAGCGTTCACCGAGATGCGTCAGCGCGGTGCGAACGTGACCGACATCGTCGTGCTCGTGGTGGCGGCGGATGACAGCATCAAGCCGCAGACGATCGAGGCGATCAACCACACCAAGGCCGCCGGCGTGCCGATGATCGTGGCGATCAACAAGGTCGACAAGCATGGTGCCAACCCGCAGAAGGTCCGTGAGGAACTGCTGCAATACGAAGTGATCGTCGAAGAAATGTCCGGTGACGTGCAAGACGTGGAAGTTTCCGCGCTGCAGAAGACCGGGCTCGACGAGCTGATCGAGAAGATTCAGCTTCAGGCCGAACTGCTCGAGTTGAAGGCCAACCCCGATCGCGCCGCCGAAGGCACCGTGATCGAGGCGAAGCTGGACAAGGGTCGTGGCCCGGTCGCGACGATCCTGATCAACAAGGGTACTCTTAAAGTCGGCGATATCTTCGTCGTGGGCGCAGAAAGCGGCAAGGTCCGCGCGATGACCAACGACAAGGGCATGCAGATCAAGGAAGCCGGTCCGTCGATGCCGGTCGAAGTGCTCGGCCTGTCCGGCGTCCCGCGTGCGGGCGATCCGCTGTCGGTGGTCGAAAACGAGGCGCGTGCCCGTGAAGTCGCGGAATATCGCCGCGGCGTCATCACGGACAAGCGCACCGGCGGTGGCCCGGCGAGCCTGGAGTCGATGTTCTCGGCGCTGAAAGAAAAGCAGGCGATCGAATACCCTTTGGTGGTCAAGGCAGACACGCAAGGGTCGGTCGAGGCGATCGTGGGTGCGATCAACAAGATCTCCACCGATCTGATCAAGGCCCGCGTGCTGCATGCAGGCGTCGGCGGCATCACCGAGAGCGACGTGACGCTGGCGGGTGCCAGTGGCGCGCCGATCATCGGCTTCAACGTCCGTCCGAACGCCAAGGCGCGCGAGATCGCCGAACGGCACAAGGTCGCGTTCAAATATTACGACGTGATCTATGACCTGACCGACGAGATACGCGCCGGCATGGCGGGCGAGCTTGGCCCCGAGGCATTCGAAACGGTCGTCGGCCGCGCCGAAATCCGCGAGGTCTTCTCGGCTGGCAAGCATGGCAAGGCCGCCGGTCTGCTGGTTACCGAAGGCAATATCCGCAAGGCGCTCAAGGCCCGCATCACGCGCGACGATGTCATCATCTATCAGGGCGAGATCGCCTCGCTGCGCCGCTTCAAGGACGATGTGGCGGAAGTGCGCGCCGGTCTGGAATGCGGCGTGACCTTCACGTCGAACTTCGTCGACATCAAGGCGGGCGACTTCCTCGAAACGTTCGAAGTCGAACTGCGCGAACGGACGCTGTAATCCTCCACCCCTCTCCTGCTTGGGCGGGAGAGGGGCTAGGGTCTAGTTATGAAGATCAACGATTTACAGGAAAAATCTGTTCGCGGCCTGCGTGTCGGCGAACAGATACGTCATACGCTGAGCGAGATTCTCGCGCGCGGTGATGTGCACGACGAGACGCTGGCCAAGCACATGGTCACCGTCACCGAGGTGCGCATGTCACCCGATCTGCGCCACGCGACGGTGTTCATCAAACCCCTGCTCGGCAAGGACGAGGAAGCGGTCCTGAAGGCGCTGCGCACCAACACCGCCTATCTCCAGCGCGAAGTCGCCGCACGGATCAAGATCAAATACGCCGCGAAACTCAAGTTCCTCGCCGACGAAAGCTTCGACGAGGGCAGCCATATCGACAAGCTGCTGAAAGATCCCCGTGTCGCGCGCGATCTGGAACCGGGCGCGGAGGATTGACATCGAACGCGGTAAGACGCATCTTACCGGGATGACCATTGATATCAAATTGTCTTCCAAGGGCCAGATCGTTATTCCCAAGGATGTCCGCGACGCTTTGCAGCTGGGTACGGGGTCTATGTTGCGGCTGAGCCAAGTGGGCCAGCAGATCATACTTGAGGTGCCCGGGGCAGAAACCAAACGCTCGAAGATCAGCTATGACGAATTTCGTCGTCGCATGCCGCTTCACGTGGGTCCGCCTGCCACGCTGGACGAAATGCGGGCCGCGGTGGACGAGATGTTTTCGAAGCGCGGACGCCCTTGAAGGCGATCGACACCAACGTCGTGTTACGGATAATCGTGGCCGATGATCCGGCGCAGGAGCGGGCAGCGCGGGCATTGATCGTGGCCGAGCCCGTGCTGGTGCCACTGACCGTTACGCTTGAATGCGAGTGGGTGTTGCGCAGCTTCTACAAAAAGACACCGGCGGACATCGCTGCGATACTTAATAGCATGACCGATATCGAAAACCTCGTCTTCGAACATGTTGCCGGAGTAAGATGGGCGCTCGACCGGCTTGTCGCAGGCGCGGATTTC
>NZ_JANYEK010000166.1 GCF_025363195.1 Sphingomonas sp. | reverse complement strand
TCGGCCTGGATCTTCGCCGGTTCCTCGATCCGCCCCCGGAACGTCGCGCTGACGACGATTGCGCCATCCGGCAATGCGCTGTGGCGATAGGTGTAACCGAGGTCGCCGACCCCCAGCGTCACGCGCTCGCCCGATCGCAGGACGATCTCGCAATCGACCAGAATATCCCGCACTTCGCGCCCATACGCCCCGCCGTTCATGCGCACGAACCCGCCGACCGTCCCCGGGATCGAGCGCAGAAATTCGACCCCGCCAATCCCGGCATCGCGCGCCTTTGACGATACGAGGATGCCCGAAGCCCCGCCGCCGCACTTCAAAGAGGTCTCGTCCAGCCGTTCGACCTGCGCGAACGCCTTGCCCAGCCGCACGACCACGCCCGGCACGCCGCCATCACGCACGATCATGTTCGATCCCAGACCGAGGGCTATCACCGGCACCGACGGGTCGAGCGCGGCGAGAAAATCGCTCAGGTCGGCGACATCCTTCGGCTCGAACAGCCACTGCGCGCTTCCGCCCGACTTGAACCAGACGAGCGGCGCAAGCGGCGCGTTCTCGGTCAGGCGACCCGCGACCGGAGGAAGACCTTCTTCCCTCCTCCCGCTTGCGGGAGGGGTCGGGGAATGAGACGAGGGTGATGCGGCACTCATCGCGCGGCCTCGATACCCGCAGCCAGGCCAGCCGCCCATTTGGTGATATCGCCGGCGCCAAGGCACACGACCATGTCACCCGGCTGCACCACGCCCGCCAGCATTTCCGCCAACGCGTTCGCATCGGCCACGGTCGCCGCCGAACGATGCCCGCGCCGCTTCAGCCCTTCGACCAGCGCCTCCGCATCGACACCGTCGATAGGCACTTCGCCCGCCGCATAGACCGGCGTCACCAACACCATGTCGGCATCGTTGAACGCTTGGCTGAAATCCTCCATCAGATGGCCGAGCCGCGTGAAGCGATGCGGCTGTACCACCGCGATCACGCGGTTGCCCACACCCTCGCGCGCGGCCGCCAGCACCGCCTTGATCTCGACCGGGTGATGCCCGTAATCGTCGATGATCGTCGCCACGCCGTGGTCCAGCGGCACCTCGCCGACCTTGGTGAAACGCCTCTTCACGCCCCCGAATTTGGCGAACCCGGTCTGGATCGTCGCATCCGGGATATGCATTTCCAGCGCCACGCCGATCGCCGACAGCGCGTTCTGGACATTGTGGCGGCCCGGCATCGGCAGTTCGATCCGCTCGATCGTCCGCACCGATCCATCGCGCGACCGCACAACCGCGTCGAAGCGGTTGCCGCCGGGGATCGGCGTGACGTTCACGCCGCGCACGTCGGCCTGCGCCGCGAAGCCGTACGTCACCACGCGCCGGTCGCGCACGCGCGGAATGATTGCCTGAACTTCGGGATGATCGAGGCACAGCAACGCCACACCGTAAAAGGGCACATTCTCGACGAATTCGACGAACGCATCCTTCACCGCATCGAACGACCCGTAATGGTCGAGATGCTCGGGATCGATATTGGTCACGACTGCGATCGTCCCGTCGAGGCGCAGGAAGCTGCCGTCGCTCTCGTCCGCCTCGACCACCATCCAGTCGCTCGCGCCCAATCGGGCGTTCGATCCGTAGCTGTTGATGATACCGCCATTGATGACGGTCGGGTCCACGCCGCCGGCATCCAGGATCGCAGCGATCATGCTGGTGGTCGTGGTCTTGCCGTGCGTGCCCGCAACGGCGACGGTCGACTTCAACCGCATCAGTTCGGCCAGCATCTCCGCGCGCCGCACCACCGGAATGCGCCGTTCCAGCGCCGCCTCGACCTCGGGGTTGGAGCGCACGATCGCGGTGGACGTGACGACGACTGCCGCATCGCCGACATTGTCCGCCGAATGGCCGATCGCCACGCGGATGCCCTTGTCGCGCAGCCCCTGCACGACATAGCCATCCGCCACGTCGGACCCCTGCACGTCGTAACCGAGATTTTTCATCACCTCGGCGATGCCGGACATGCCGATCCCGCCGATGCCGACAAAGTGGATCGTGCCGATATCGGTAGCGACGCCCTTCATTGTTTTTGGGTCTTCATGCGAAACTCGGCTTTCCGGTAGGCAGGGGTACGCCGATCGGCATCGTGCCCAATGGCGCATCGAGGCTCTCGACCAGATCGGCGAGATCGCGCGCCGCATCGGGCCGCCCGCAACTGCGCGCCCGCCCAGCGGCATTTTGCAACGCGGCCGGATCCAGCCCGAGCCTTTGCATCTGCTTGGCCAGTTCGACCGGCGTGAAGGCAGGCTGGGCAATCGTGCGCGCGCCGCCCGCCTCGGTCATTTCCCGCGCATTCGCCGTCTGGTGATCGTCGGTCGCAGATGGCAGCGGCACCAGGATCGCCGGGCG
>NZ_JANYEK010000153.1 GCF_025363195.1 Sphingomonas sp. | reverse complement strand
GCTATGGCACCCGACTTCCCCCCGCGGCGGGCGGAATTGCCGGAGCAGCCGCGACAGCGATGCATTATCTGCTGTATCTGTCGCTTATTACGGTACTTGCCTTTGGTATTTATAGCACATTTTTGCGTGGCGACAGTATCTTTGGGCTATTCCATATTCCGAGTATTGGAGATTATAGCATTGCGGATCGCCATAGTGCCGCGAATCAAAGTGTATCATGGCATGGCTTGCTTGCTAACTTTATTCTTATTCTTGCCGGCATTCATGCCGGGTCAGCACTCGTGCACCATTATTTTTTTCCGGGAAAAATTCTTTATCGAATGCGTCCGTGAGAATTAGATGTTTCTGATACATCTTTTTTCCCGGGGATAGTTTAAAAAAATACTGAAACCGGCGCAATATTGGTGGGGGCGGAAGGATGAGAGCAAAATTCCTGGGTCCCATCGGCGAAGCCATCTCATTGATCCAGACATGGAAGGATCAAGATAACCGGAGCGCAACACGCTTTGCCGATCGCTGTGCGGCGTTGGGGCCAAGCGTTTACACTGGCAAACGTGAAATTCGGTATCTGCCGAACCGGCAATCGGAGCGCCTGTCGTGAGGCTGGTTCTGATCGTCGAAGACGATGCGAAGACGGCACGCGAGATCGCTGCTGCCTTGGCCGATCACGGACTGCGGACCGACCATGCCACAACCGGGGTCGAGGCGGTGCAGAAAGCCCGTGCGACGACTTATGATGCGATTATTCTGGATCGCATGCTGCCAGGGGGGCTGGAAGGATTGGAGGTGCTGGCCGCGCTGCGCGGCACCGGAGTGACCACCCCCGTGCTAATTCTAAGTGCCCTGTCCGCGGTAACCGACCGCGTCCGCGGGCTTCGTGCTGGCGGGGACGACTACCTCACCAAACCTTTTGATTTTCTTGAATTGACCGCCAGGGTAGACGCCCTGACCCGCCGTCCACCGCCACACGGTGGGCGACATGAGGCGGAGATGGTCGTCGGTGATCTGCACATAGATCTCATATCGCGCTCGGTGCGCCGCGCGGGGCGGGCGATCGATCTGTTGCCGCGCGAGTTCTCCCTCCTGAAACATCTCATGCAGAACCCTGGCCGCGCGCTTACGAGAGCGATGATCTTCGAACAGGTCTGGGGCTATCACTATGACGAACGCACCAACGTGATTGACGTTCACGTCGCCAAGCTTCGCCGCAAGCTCGATATCGAGGGCTTGCCATCCGCGATCGAGACGGTGCGTGGCGAGGGATATCGCCTTGCGAATTGAAGAGCTGCGGGCCGGGACGAGCTTCCGTCTGGCATTTTTGTTTGCCGCCTTATTCGGCTCCGCCTCCTTGATCTTCGTTGCCGCCGTTTACACGATGGCCTCGCAATTTCTGACGGGCAACCCGGACGAGCGGATGCGTGCGGAGGCGGCGAAATTCAACAATCGAACGGGTGTTCAAGCCGAGCGTGTCATGGACCAACACAGTGTTGATGACATAACCGGCCGCCGTCCATTCGGATTGTTTGATGCGCGTGGCGGCTGGCTTGCGGGTAATCTGCATTGCTTGCCAGACCCGCGCCCGGCCGACGAAAGCTTCTTCGAGACAAAAGTCGATAATGCGCAAGAGCACACACTTTACCGGTCCGTGCTTCATCGCCTGCCGAGCGGCGCGATCGTCGTCGTCAGCCGCAACATCGAGGAACTGCAGAAATTCCGCAACGAATTGCTTGAGGCGACGCTCGGCGCATTGGGACTGATGATCCTACTCGGCGCGGGGGGCGGGATGCTGATCGGAATCGGATCCCTGCGTCGGCTCGATAAGGTCATTCGCGCGATCGAGGGAATTACGCGTGGTGACCTTGCGGGACGCTTACCGTCGCGCGGAACGAATGACGATGTGGATCGACTTGTCCGCGTCGTCAACTCGATGCTCGACCAAATCGAGCGATTGATGGGGGAAGTCAAAGGCGTTTGCGACAGTATCGCGCACGACCTGCGCACGCCGCTGACACGTCTGCTTGCCGCCCTGGAGCGTGCCAACCGCCGCAACCTGCCTGCCGCCCAGCGGAGCGGCGAGATAGAGGAAGCGATTGCCGAGGTGAGGATGATGCTGCGCACCTTCGCGGCGTTGCTCCGCATCTCGGAAATCGAGGACAGCGCGCGCCGCGCGTCGTTCAGCAATGTCGACCTTGCAGAGGTGGTCGTCGACGCAATTGATTATTACGAGCCCGCCGCCGACCATAAATCCATTCGCCTGATCTTTGAACGGGGAATTGGCAGCCCGCACAGCATACAGGGCGACAAGGATTTATTATTTGAAGCCGTCGGCAATTTGATCGACAATGCCATCAAGTTTACGCCGGCGGGTGGATCGGTATCGATCACGCTGGCGCAAGGCCCCACGCTTATCGTCAGCGACACCGGCTGCGGGATTTCGAGGGCGCAACGCGAGAACGTTAAACTTCGTTTTCACCGCGGCGACAATGCCCGAAAAAGTGCCGGCAGTGGCTTGGGCCTGCCGTTGGTCGACGCCATTGCGCGACTCCACGGCATGGATCTGAACCTGGAAGATGGCAGCCCCGGGTGCCGCGTCGTCATGCGGCCGGCACCATCATCCATCCACCAGAAGCTGGTCGAAGATTAATTTCGCCGCTTCAAGGAATTTACGCCGCATTGCGGTAAGTCTCTATTTTAATAAGTATTATTTTCAAATTGGGCAGCCGTTGATGAATAAAGTTTAATATTTGGCGATTATTCTTGCTGCACCGACAAGCGTGACCCAGCAACACCTCGAACTCGAAAGGGAAAAACCCTTCGATATTGGAGGACAGGATCATGAAGGGTCGATTGGCGGTGTTTTTAGGTGCGACGTGTGCACTATCGTCGCTTGCCTATGCTGACGATTATATCCCGCCGGTGATCGGAGGGCATACGTACGTCCAGCACCAGATTATCACCGCCAAGTCGCAGCATCCGGAAATAGCCTCGATTCTTGTCGAGGGTGTTCGCGAGGGAAGTGACAAGGTGGTCGTGCTTGGCTCGACTGTATCGGCGGCAACGGTTTTCTCGACCGTGTCGCATCCCACGATGCCGATAGCCGGAACCTGGTCTCGAGAC
>NZ_JANYEK010000141.1 GCF_025363195.1 Sphingomonas sp. | reverse complement strand
GCCGGCGACCACGCGGGCCGCCCCGCCCCGCGCATCAGATGGCAGATTTTTCGCGGCGAAGGCGGTGATCTTCGCCGGCATCGCCGGGTCGTTGGATCCCCCACCCAGGCTGGCGACATAGTTCGCCCGGGCCGCCCCTTCGGTAAAGCTGTCGACCAATGCGAAATTGGCCACCGCGAAATCGAACGCCATGTCCGGATGCCGCCCGGAGACCGCCCGCAGCACGCTGGCCTTTTGCGGGGCGCTGATCCGGTCCGTTTTGATCAAATCCAGCGCACGCTGCGCCAGCGCGTCATTCCGTGTCGCGCCGAGCAGACGGACATAGGCATTGCGCGCGACCGGATTCTTTTCCGCCACCGTGATCTTCAGCAGTGCATCCCATTCAGCAGAATTGGCGTTCAGCGCATAGGTCGACAGGATCGGGGCGCGGATCGCCGGAGGGATCGCGTTCGGATCGCTCGCCAAAGCGGCGACATAGGTTCGTGCCATGGCCATGATCGCGGGATCGCCAGTCGCGCCAAGCCCACCGATCAGCGTTTCGCGCAGATTGGTGATCAGCGGGGACTCGCCGGCCACCGCCTGATACCCGACACGTTTCATCACCGGGGCGAGCAGCGCGGCGTTGCGGCGCTCCAGCCTATCGCCCAGCGGCGTATGGGCAAAACGATCGGCGATACGACCGAGCTGCCCCGAGACCATCGACCATGCGATCGGATCGGCATCGACCGTGACCTTGTCGAGCACCGCCAGATATCCGGTCAGATCCTGATCGCCGCTCAGCGCCAGCGCAAAATCATCGCCCAGCGTGCCGAGCTGGTCGGTCAATTGCAGCTTGGTGAAATCGCGGACGATATCGGCATGGCCGCCCAGATCGTATTTGCCGCGCACATAACTGCCCTTGCCCTGGTTGAGCACGATCGTACCGCAGCCCTTCAGCGTCACCATCGTCGGTGACGCGCCGCGCACGATCACGTCGCTGTCCGGCTGGCCCAGGATGCCGACCCGCAGCGGCACGCTCCACGACAGCGGCTTTTTGGATGCGGCATCGAGCCCGAAACGCCCCTGGGTCAGCGTCGTCTTGGTCACGCCGCGACCACAGGCTGCACCGGTCAGCGAGATCAGCGGTACGCCCGGCTGCAGGGTGAAATCGTGCGCGATATCCGCCACGGGCTTGCCCGCCGCGGCCGACAATTCGGCCCACAATTGGTCGGTGACGGTGTTGCTGTATTTGTACTTCGCCATGTAATTGCGAATGCCCGCGCGAAACACGTCCGGTCCGAGCGTCGATTCGAGCATGCCGATCACGGCCTGCCCCTTTTGGTAGGTGATCCCGTCGAACGCGCCGCCGATCTCGTCGACCGAATTGATCTTGCGGATGATCGGGTGGGTCGCGGCGGTGGCGTCCGCGCCCAGTGCGCCTTCGCGATCGGACGAAACCGCCGTAGCCCTCGCATTCCATTGCGGATTGAGATCGGCGCTCGCCTTGTTCTCCATCCAGGAGGCAAACCCTTCGTTCAGCCAAAGATCGTCCCACCACGCCATCGTGACGAGATCGCCGAACCATTGGTGCGCCATTTCGTGCGCGACGACGGTGTAGATGCGCTGCCGGTTGCTCTCGGTCGCGCGGGCCGGATCGAACAGCAATTCATTCTCGAAATAGAAGATCGCGCCCCAATTCTCCATCGCACCGAACGTCTGGCTGGAACCAGGCCCGGCGATCATGTCCAGCTTGGGCAGCGGATACGGCGTGCCGAAATACTCGTTGTAATAGGCCAGCAGGCGCTTGGCTGCGTTGAGCGCATAGTCGCCCTGTGCGCCGACGCCGCGACGGCTGATGATGCCGATCTCGGTCTTGCCCGCCATCACCGTGTGGCGTTCCATATCGCCCATGCCGAGGAACATCAGATAGCTCGACATCTTGGGGCTCACGTCGAAGCTGTAGAGCTGCGTACCATCGGCCTGCTTGGTCACGTTGGCGGCGGGCATGTTCGAGAAAGCGAGCTGCCCGGCCGGCGTCACTGCGCTCAGTTTGAAGGTCGCCTTGAACGATGGCTCGTCCCACAATGGCGCGAAGCGGCGCGCATCAGGCGCCTCGAACTGCGTCGCCAGCATCCGCGCCGCGCTGCCATCCGGATTCTTGTAGTCGATCGCGAACAGGCCAAGCGGCGACTGATTGATCTTCCCACTCCAAGTGAAGTCGAGGTCGTGCAGTCCCTTCGCCGCTGCCTTCGGTAAAGTGACGGTCAGTTGCTGCAGCGCGGGGTTCAGCGTCACCGGAACCTTCGCCCCATCGAACGTCGCGGAAGCGATGGTCAGATCGGCGGCGTTGAGCGTGATCGTCGAGGTCGCCTCACGCACATCGACCTTGATCGTCTCGCGGCCCGAAAAGGTCATCGCCGTGGCGTTGGGTGTGATGCGAATATCGTAGGAAATCGGCGCGACGGTCGCGGGCAATTGTCCTGCGGCGAAAGCAGGCGTGGAAATACCGAGCAAAAGGAAAGGCATGAAACGCAACATGGGCACAGGCAACCTTATGACTATATCCCGACGCCCTAATACGATACCAATGCAACGCAAGCCCCGCGGCGCGCGATCCGCTGGACAGCCAATTCCGTTGCGCTATGAAACTCAGCCATGAGTCTGCCCCCCATCCTGCAACGCCTGCGCCTGCCCATCATCGGGTCGCCGCTGTTCATCATATCCGGTCCGGAACTGGTCATCGCCCAGTGCAAGGCGGGAATCGTCGGATCCTTTCCAGCGCTGAACGCGCGCCCGCAGACGCTGCTCGACGAATGGCTGCACCGCATCACCGAGGAATTGGCGCAGTGGAACCGCGACAATCCGGATCGCCCGGCCGCCCCCTTCGCGGTCAACCAGATCGTCCATAAATCGAACGAGCGGCTCGACGCCGATCTGGCGACCTGCGCCAAATGGCAGGTGCCGATCGTCATCACCTCGCTCGGCGCGCGTGAAGATCTCAACACCGCCGTGCACGGCTGGGGCGGCATCACGTTGCACGACATCATCGACGATCGGTTCGCGCGCAAGGCGATCGACAAGGGTGCGGACGGGCTGATCGCGGTCGCGGCCGGTGCTGGTGGCCATGCCGGGCGGCTGTCTCCCTTCGCGCTGATCCAGGAAATTCGCCAGTGGTTCGATGGCCCGCTGGCGCTGTCGGGATCGATCGCAACCGGCGACGCGGTGCTCGCCGCGCAGGCGATGGGCGCGGATCTCGGCTATATCGGCTCGCCGTTCATCGCGACCGACGAAGCCAATGCCGATCAGGCGTACAAGGACGGCATCGTCGCGGGGAAGGCGGCGGACATCGTCTATTCCAACCTGTTCACCGGCGTTCACGGCAATTATTTGCGCCAGTCGATCCAGTCAGCCGGAATGGACCCGGACTATCTGCCCGAAGGCGACCTGAAGACGATGAACTTCGGCACCGGGGCCAATGAGAATGGGGGATCGAAGCCGAAGGCGTGGAAGGACATCTGGGGTTCGGGCCAAGGCATCGGCGCAGTGATGGCGGTCGAGTCGGTCGCGGTGCGGGTCGATCGGCTGGAGCGCGAATATAAAGCGGCGCGGGCGCGGCTCGGTATTTAAGCGACCCGCATCATCCTGCCTGGGGGCAACGGCTGGGAACCACCGAGCGGTCTAGAAGGACAAGGCCAGCCGCGCGTGCATCGATCGCACCGCGCTGGCCACTTCGGTTACGGCCTGTGAATCATCCAGCCTTGCAACCCGGCGATAGAGTTCTGTGCTGGCCGCGATCAGCCCCCGCGCCCGTTCCGGCATGGCCGATACCGCACCCGTCTCGCTGACCGGGGCCGGCCCCAACCGTCGTGAGGGATCGAGTGCATCCGCCGCACGCAATTCGCCGGCCTCCACCGCACGCTGCGTCAACAGCCAGGCGATGATGTGCATCAGCCGCGTCGTCACCTTGAGCGATTCGCACGAGAAGGACACGCGCGCCATCGGGTCGAGTGATTCCCGCTCCAACCGCCCGGCTTCGTCGAAATAGCTCCGCGCTTCATCGGCGAGCACCATCGCATCGACATACAACGTGTCGACCAGGCGGCGGTGTAGGCGCGATCCGGAAATTATACCCCTCATCGGACTCGGCGTGCCATATTCGACACGGTAACGACATAGCATCGCTTTAATTTATCTCGCGCGCGACCGTCCCAAAGCGGAGCATGCCCGCGTGTTTGACGAATGCGACCTCAGGCGATGATGTCCGGAACCAGCTGATCCTCCAGCATGCCGATCTCGTCCCGCAGCCGTAGTTTGCGCTTTTTAAGTCGGGCGAGCTGCATCTGATCGGTCGAGCCGGAAGCGATCAGCGCCAGGATTGCGGCATCGAGATCGCGATGTTCGGTGCGCAGGACCTCAAGTCGCTTCGCAATCTGCGTTTCGTCCATGCGCGCCCCCTTGGTCCGGAACCCTAGCAAATTGCGCCCGCGCGTGAACGGCAAAACGTTCTGGCGCATAAATCTGCTCCGCCTGCCGAAACCGGGCGAATCAAGGGGGAGACAATTTACCAATTGCGTGTTTCTATGGTTCCCCAGCCCAAGCACTGAAGGAGGATTGCTTCCATGCAGACCGCACATTTCTCAGCACTTGAAGCCAAGCACGCCGGCCTCGATCGTCAGATCAGCGCCGAGTCGCAGCGCCCCCTGCCCGATGTGGCCGCCATCGCGGCGCTGAAAAAGCAGAAACTTCGCATCAAGGAAGAGATGACCGCTCAATAGCGGCTCGACGGTTTTACCTCGCGCGCGGGCAGATCCGGGCGCGGGGAGCTGTCAACGGCGCGGAGCTGTCAACGGCGCGGAACCGGCAGGGTATAGATCGGCGCCTTTGGTCCAACACCAACGGGTCTGCGCGCCAGCAACGGATCAATCGGGTGAGGAAATGTCACGCCGATCCGCCCTGCCGCGACCCAGGCGACCTTGCCCTTGACCCAGCCGACACCGCGGACGTCGAATTTGACATCCGCGCCTTGGGTCAATTCACCGCAATAATCTGCCATCAACCCACCGGGCGACAGGTTGCGCACGCGGACCTGCTCGCCGTGTTTCGATCCGGCGAGACGCAACTCCGCCATCAGGAAAAGGCTGTCGCGCGAATCGTTGCGTCCGCCCGCGGCATCATCCGCTGACAGGCCATCGAAGGAATCGTGAGAAAACTGGTCCATCAGATTGCGCGACACGGCCTCCGTTCGTTTGAACCGGAGATAACCGCCAAATGCTACGAAATCGCTTAAATGCCGATGGTCAGGCCTGTGTTTCGTTTGCGGGCGGGCGGCGCTGCCCACATCGCAGGTTACGTTCAAGCCAATCAGTCTTCGCGCGAGACCTTCTCGTTGCGCTCATGCTTTTCCTGCGCCTCGACCGTCATCGTGGCGATCGGGCGCGCTTCGAGGCGGGCAAGGCTGATCGGTTCGCCGGTCACCTCGCAATACCCGTATTCGCCCTCGTCGATGCGGCGCATCGCGGCGTCGATCTTGGAGATCAGCTTGCGCTGCCGATCGCGCGTGCGCAGTTCGATCGACCAGTCGGTCTCGCTCGATGCCCGATCGGTCAGATCCGCCTCACGCAGCGAATCGACCTGCAACTGCGACAACGTGCCCGCCGCTTCCTTCAGGATCGCGTCTTTCCAGGCCTGCAGCTTGTCGCGAAAATATTGCTGCTGCTTGGGGTTCATGAAATCTTCGTCGGCGCTGGGCCGATAGCCCGCGTCATTGGCCGGAGCCGAAGGTTTACCAGAGTCGTCCAATCGATTCAAAACCGTTGCCATCCCAACTCTCCCCACGGTCGCCCGACGCTTGTTGCGCCGATGTCGCCCATACTGCCTCACCTTGATGGCGGGCCTATACAAGCGCCCGACGCACACGACAAGCAATCCAGTGCGACCGGGCCGCCGGAAGTTTTCGAATGTATAGTGCTAAGTAAGGCGACCGATTATTTTACCGGGCTGACGAACATTACGACGACAGTTCATGTATTAATACGATCACCGGATGGTTAATGAAGTTATAATAATGAACAGCTCTTTCGTACCGCATTGAAACGTTAACTGTAATTCAGCCGAATTACGCGCCTCAAAAAGCGTAATGCACGCACAAACCTTGGTTAACGTGCTTGAACTTAATTCTTTGTTGGGCACTCTGGTTCAATAGCGGACCAGCAGCCGCTGTTGAACGGGGTTTGACGGCGACGTCGGTAACAAGAGAGTATCATCATGTCGGTGCGGATGGCTTTGGCTAAATTATGCGCTTGCACCTGTGGCGGTGCCCTGATCGGCGGCGGAGCAGTGCATGTCGCGGATGGCGCAAAAGCGCGTCAGGTCTATGTCCACAAGCAGGCCAAGCGCGTCGTGCGCCGGGTCACCACCACCACGGTGGCGAGTGCCCGCCCGGCCAGCCGAGTGCACCGAATCGTTACCCGGACACAGACGGCCTGCCCGCCTGCGGTGGTCACGTTGACCAGCCAGGGCGCACCGATCCCGCTGGTCCCGCCCCCCTTTGCAGGATCGAGCGGCGGCAGTGGCGGTCTGACCGTGATCGGCGGTAGCGGCGGTTTTGGCGGGGGCGGCTTTTTCGGCGGCGGATTCTTCGGTGGTGGCGGCGGCGGCGGGTCGAGCGGCAGTGGCGGGATCGTCATTTCCTCGACCAGCAGTTCGACCGGTGGGTCGAGCAGCAGCAGCGGCGGTTCGACCTCGTCGGCGAGCGGCGGCTCCAGCGGCAACCTCTCATCCGGCGGATCCTCCACCAGCAGCAGCACCGGCGGCGCCGAAATCTCCAGCACCTCGTCTTCGGCGAGCGGCGGATCGAGCGGCAACGTGTCGTCGGCGTCGGGCGGCAGCAGCGGAAACATTTCCTCCGCTTCTGGCGGGAGCAGCGGCAACGTCTCCTCCGCCTCGAGCGGCAACGTATCGTCTTCGTCCAGTGGCAACGTCTCGTCATCATCGGCCTCGAGCGGCAACGTCTCGTCGTCCTCCGCGTCCAGCGGGTCATCCGCATCGAGCGGCAACGTCGCGTCCTCTTCCGCCAGCTCGTCCAACGGCAGTTTGACCAGCACGTCCTCGGCAAGCTCGTCGAACGGCAGCGGCGGCAACAGCAGCTCGACCAGTTCGAGCAGCAACGGTTCCAGCAGTTATGGGTCGAGCAGCCACGGCTGGGGCAGCAGCGGCGGCTGGGGTTCGACCGGGGGCTGGAGCAGCAATGGCGGCTCTACCGGCGGCAGCACCGGCTCCACCGGCGGCAGCACCGGCTCGACTGGCGGCCCCCCTGCCCCGGTTCCCGCCCCGCCGATGGTATTGCTGTTCGGTGCGGCGGCGGCGGCTCTGGTCGCCCGCAAGCGGTTCGCCAAAAAGACCGTCGTTGCGGCCTGACCGCGCTTCCGCAGATCCAAAACCAAAACGGGCTCCCGGTGACGGGAGCCCGTTTTGCGTCAGGCGGCGAGCAGCGCCTTTTCGATCTGGTCGATCGGGTGGCCGGTCAAATCCTTGTCGAGTTCTCCGGTCAGGCGGCGGCTGACTTCCTTGTGATAATGTTTGCGCAATTCCCCCAGCGTCTTGGGCGGCGCGATGATGATGAGCGATTCGAAATCATTCTTCAGCGCACGGCGCTTGAGCAGATCGGCGGTGTCGGCGGCAAAGCGATCTTCCTCCTGCTGGTGGAAATCCACCTCCGCCATCGAATTCTGCCCGCCACCGACGCTGGAGGACGACCGCCCGGCATGGTCCGTCTTCTGGTCGCCATCGCTCGGATTGTCCTGCTCCACCGCGCGCTCCACCACCAGATTGGGATGCGTCGCATCGCCTTCGTTACGCAGGAACAGCATCTTGCGGCCATCGGCGACGACGACGACGGAATTGTGCGGGACCTGCATGATATATTCCTTTTCTGTAATGTAAGTGTCCGTCCAACGCGCCGCACCGCGTGAGGTTTCGCAAGGGCGGCGGTTGCGCCCGGCCGGACACGGCGGCATAGCCCGGCCATGCATGACATCCGCCTGATCCGCGAAAACCCGGAAGCTTTCGACGCCGCGATGGCGAAGCGCGGGGTGTCGCCCATTGCCTCGACATTGGTCGCGTTGGACGAACGACGTCGCGCGCTGATCACCGAGGCGCAGATCGGACAGGCACGTCGCAACGAGGCGAGCAAGGCGATCGGCGCGGCCAAGGCCCAAAAGGATGAAGCGACAGCGGCGACTTTGATGGCCGAAGTCGGCGCGCTCAAGGAACGTCTGCCGGCGGTCGAGGCTGAAGAAAAAATGCTCGGCGAGCAACTGACGGGCCAGCTGGCTGCGATCCCCAATATCCCGCTCGCCGATGTGGCCCAAGGCGAGGATGAAGACGGCAACGAACTGGTCCACACGCACGGCACGCCGACCATCCTGTCCTTCCCGGCCAAGCTGCATGACGATCTCGGCCCGGCGCTCGGCCTCGATTTCGAAACCGGTGCGGCGATGTCCGGCGCGCGGTTCACCTTGGTGCGGGGAAGCGCCGCCAAACTGCACCGTGCGCTCGGCCAGTTCATGCTCGATACGTTGACCGAGCAGCATGGTTACGAACTGTGCGTGCCGCCGCTGCTGGTGCGTGACGAGGCGGTGTTCGGCACCGGGCAATTGCCCAAATTCGCCGAGGATCTGTTCAAGACGACCGATGGCCGCTGGCTGATCCCGACCGCCGAGGTCAGCCTGACCAATATCGTGCGCGAGAAAATCCTGAGCGAGGGCGAACTGCCCTTGCGTTTTACCGCGCTCACCCCCTGTTTCCGCTCGGAAGCCGGATCGGCGGGCCGCGACACCCGCGGCTTCATTCGCCAGCATCAGTTCGAAAAGGTCGAGATGGTCTCGATCGTCACGCCGGAAGCATCCGAAGCCGAGCATGAAAGGATGACGCAGTGCGCGGAAGGGTTGCTCGACGCACTCGGCCTGCCGTTCCGCCGCATGAAATTGTGCACCGGCGACATGGGCTTTACCGCCGCGCGCACCTACGATCTCGAAGTCTGGCTGCCGGGGCAGAACCAGTATCGCGAGATTTCCAGCTGCTCGACCTGCACCGATTTCCAGGCGCGCCGCATGAACGCGCGCTACCGGCCGGACGGTGAGAAGGCGACCCGCTTCGTCCACACGCTGAACGGCTCCGGCCTTGCGGTCGGGCGGACGTTGGTCGCGGTGGTCGAGAATTATCAGCAGGAGGACGGATCGGTGGCGATTCCAGACGTGCTGCAACCGTATCTGAAGGGCCTGAACCGGCTGGAGCGTGCCTGATGCGCATCCTGATCACCAACGACGATGGCTATCATGCGCCCGGCCTGACAGTGCTGGAGGATATCGCCGCACATTTCTCCGATGACGTCTGGGTCGTCGCACCCGCCGACGAGCAATCCGGCGCGGGCCATTCGCTGACGCTCAGCCGCCCGATCCGCGTGCGCAAACATGCCGAAAAACGCTATGCCGTCGCGGGTACGCCGACCGATGCGGTGATGATGGCACTCGCCCGGATCATGCAGGATACCCCCCCGGACCTCATACTCTCCGGCGTCAATCGCGGTGCCAACCTCGCCGAGGACGTGACCTATTCCGGCACCGTCTCCGCCGCGATGGAGGGCGCGCTTGCCGGGGTGCGGTCGATCGCGCTCAGTCAGGTCTATGCGCGCGAGGGCATGGGCGATGCCGTGCCGTTCGAAGCCGCCACCGTCTGGGGCCAGCGCGTGCTCGCCCCGCTGATTGACGCTCCGCTGGCCCCCAGCGTGTTGATCAACGTCAACTTTCCCGCTTGTACCGCCGATGCGGTTAAGGGCATCCGCATCGCGCATCAGGGCCTACGCGATTACGGGCGGTTGCAGGTCGATACCCGGCGCGATCCGCGCGGATACGATTATCACTGGTTCTCGCTTGGCCCGGTGGTCCAGACCCCGGCGCACGCCACCGACCTGGAAGCGGTCGCCGATGGCTATGTTTCGGTCACGCCGCTGCACCTCGACCTGACACATTACGAATCAGTCGATATGCTGAAGGCGGCGTATCGATAGGGGCAGGATGATGAGCGGACGGATTGCGGCGTTGATGGCCACCGCATTGCTCGGCGGCTGCATCCCCAGCGGCGATCGCCCCGCTTCCTATGACACGCCGCAAGATCGCTATCCGCAGGGCATGCCGCCGCCCCGCGCCGAGAGCAACCCGGAGGTCGACCGCTACGAACCGCGCCGCGCCGATGAAACGGATCGAAACGGGGCGGATCGAAATGGGGCCGGTCGAAACGGAAGCGTGCAGCAGCTCCCCAGCGCCCCGCCGGCGTGGCAATCCCGCCCCGTTACCGCCGACGCGCAGACTGTTCCCGCCAGCACCTATATCGTGCGCCCCGGCGACACGTTGCGCGCGGTCGCCGAGCGCAGCGGCGCCGGATCGGACGCGATCGCCCGCATCAACAATCTGACCCCGCCGTACGCGATCCGCTCCGGTCAGCGGCTCGTCATCCCGGCGGGACGCTATCACCTCGTCCGCGCCGGGCAGACCGGCATCGCCATTTCCCGCGCCTACGGCATCGACTGGTCGCGCATCGTCACCGCCAACGATCTCGCCGCACCCTATGTGTTGCGCGTCGGCAGCCGCATCCTGATCCCGGGCAACGCGCCGGGTCGCAGCAGCATCGAGGAGCGCGCCTCCGCGTTCAAGCTCGATATCGACGATCTCGTTACCGGCAGCAGCCCGGCGATCGCCGCGACCGAGCGCCCCGCCACACCGACCACATCGCCAACCCGCATCCTGCCACCGACCACGCCGTTCAAGGAACCGGAGCGTTTGCGCGGCGCCTTCTTCTGGCCCGTGCAGGGCCGCGTCGTCGGCAAGTTCGGGCCGGGCGCGAGCGGCGAGAAGAATAATGGCATCAAGATCGCCGTGCCCATCGGCACACCGATCACCGCCGCCGCTGACGGCGTGGTCGCCTATGCCGGCAACGAGATTGCGGCGCTGGGCGGGCTGATCATCATCAAGCACGGCGATGGCTGGACCACCGTCTACGGCCATGCCAGCCGCTTGCTGGTGCAACGCGGGCAAAAGGTGAAGCGCGGCCAGCGGATCGCGCTGTCGGGCGATACCGGGTTCACCGACCGTCCGGGGCTGCATTTCGAGATGCGCAAAGGGCGGACCCCGGTGAACCCCGTGGCACACCTGCCGATACTGTAGTTTCGGTCGCCACAAAAACCCGCTAAGCGCCCCCCATCATGACCGAGCACATTTCCCCCCTGCTGCGCACCCTCGCCGAGCGTGGCTACATCCACCAGACCACCGATGCGGCAGCGCTCGACGCGCTCGCCACCACGCAGATCGTGCCCGGTTATATCGGTTTCGATCCTACCGCGCCGTCGCTGCATGTCGGCAGCCTAGTCCAGATCATGCTTCTGCGCCGTTTGCAGCAGACCGGCCACAAGCCGATCGTCCTGATGGGCGGCGGCACCGGCAAGATCGGCGATCCCAGCTTCAAGGACGAAGCGCGCAAACTGCTGGGGCATGACGGCATCCAGACCAACATTGTATCGATCAAACGCATCTTCGAACGCTTCCTGACCTTCGGAAACGGCCCCACCGACGCGGTGATGCTCGACAATGCCGAATGGCTCGATGCGCTCGAATACATCCCGTTCCTGCGCGATGTCGGCCAGCATTTCTCGGTCAACCGCATGCTCAGCTTCGACAGCGTCAAGCTGCGGCTCGATCGCGAGCAATCGCTCAGCTTTCTCGAATTCAACTACATGATCCTCCAAGCCTATGACTTCCTGGAATTGTCGCGCCGCGCCGGCTGCCGCCTGCAGATGGGTGGCAGCGACCAATGGGGTAACATCGTCAACGGCATCGAACTCTCGCGCCGGATGGACGGTACGGAGGTCTACGGCATCACCACGCCGCTGATCACCACGGCGGATGGCGGCAAGATGGGCAAGACCATGTCGGGCGCGGTGTGGCTGCACGAGGACCAGTTGCCGCATTTCGATTATTGGCAATTCTGGCGCAATACCGACGATCGCGATGTGGGTAAGTTCCTGCGCCTGTTCACCGATCTGCCACTGGATGAGATCACCCGGCTCGAGGCGCTGGAAGGGGCCGAGATCAACGAGGCCAAGAAGATTCTCGCCAATGCCGCGACCACGATGTGTCGCGGTCAGGCGGCAGCGGACGAGGCGGCAGAGACCGCGCGCCGCACGTTCGAGGAAGGATCGGTCGGCGGATCGCTGCCGACCTTCGTCGTCTCGGGCAGCATCGCCGTGGTCGATGCGCTGATCGGCCTCGGCTTCGCGAAATCCAAGGGCGAGGCGCGCCGGTTGATCTTGGGCGGCGGCGCGCGCGTTGCTGGCGAAAAGGTGACCGATGAGGCGATGAACATCACCGTCGGCGCTGAACCGGTGGCGATCGCAGCGGGCAAGAAAAATCACGGCCTGCTCGTCGCTGGATAAGCGCCTATCACACCCGAAACGGGTTGATACACTTGGTTTTATACAATTTTTTTTTGTGTTTACGGCCGTTAAGCAGGTTTTTTGCGATCTGCTTTACGCGCCTGGCCATAACGTGGCGTTGCGATCATTTGGGGGATCAAGACCATGGCCTTGGGCAACGCCGCCTGCGCTGAAAGCCGGGTGGCACCGCGCGACGAAGTACATTACCGCGCCCGCGCCTTCGGACCGGATGCGCGCGCCTTATCCCTGCTGGTGGTCAACATTTCCGCGCAGGGGCTGATGGCGCGATACGATCACGATTTGCCGGTCGGTGCGCGATTGCACGTGACTTTGCCGGTGGTCGGCGTGGTCGTGGCCGAGGTGCGCTGGTCACTAGGCGGACGGATCGGCTGCGAACTCGACCGCGCGATCAGCGTCTCGGATTATTACGAACTGCTCGCGGTGCTGGTGGCGAGCCGCTAGCCCGAGCGTAGCAACGCCACCCCGGCATCGCGCTCGAACAGATACAGCGCCGTCCGCGCCGCCTGCCCGCGCGGGCCGCTCAGGCCGCCGTCGCGATCGATCAGCAAGCGGGCATCGTCGGTTGCGACCGGCAGCAGATCGCTCAGCATTTCCGGCGTGGCGATGCGGAACGCGGCCTCGCCCGACTGCTTCGTACCGAGCAATTCGCCGCTTCCGCGCAGGCGCAAATCCTCCTCGGCAATGCGAAAGCCGTCGTTGGTCTCACGCATCAAAGCGAGCCGCGCGCGCGACGTTTCGCTGAGACCATTGCCGCGAACCAGCAGGCAGTTCGACTTGCCCGTCCCCCGCCCGACCCGCCCACGCAATTGGTGGAGTTGGGCGAGACCGAAGCGATCGGCGGCCTCGATCACGATCAGCGTCGCATTGGGCACGTCGACACCCACCTCGATCACCGTGGTCGCGACCAGCACGCCGGTCTTCGCTGCCGAGAAGTCAGCCATCACCGCGTCCTTTTCCAGGCCCTTCATGCGCCCGTGGACCAGACCGACCCGATCCCCGAACCGCGCCCGCAACGTCTCCGCCCGCGCCTCGGCGGCGGCGAGATCGCTCTTGGCGCTCTCCTCGACCAACGGGCACACCCAATAGGCTTGGCCGCCATCCGACAGATGCCGCGCAAGGGCATCGACGACATCGGCAAGGCGATCCTCCGAGATCACCCGCGTCTCGATCGGCTGGCGACCGGGCGGCATCTCGTCGAGCTGGCTGACATCCATCTCGCCGTAATGCGCCAGCGTCAGCGTGCGCGGGATCGGCGTGGCGGTCATCGCCAGCAGGTGTGGCGCGGATTTCGCCTTGGCTTGCAACATCATGCGCTGTGCGACACCGAAGCGGTGCTGTTCATCGACCACGACGAGGCCGAGATCCTTGTAGGTCACCGCCTCCTGAAAGATCGCATGCGTGCCGATCAGGATATCGATCGTGCCCGCGGCCAGGCCCATCAGCGTCGCCTCGCGCACCTTGCCCTTGTCGCGCCCGGTGAGAATCGCGACCTCGACGCCTAACCCCGTCAATTGCCGCCGCAACGTCTCGTAATGCTGGCGCGCGAGGATTTCGGTCGGGGCGAGCAGCGCTCCCTGCGCCCCGGCCTCGACCGCGATCAGCAGCGCCATCGCCGCAACCAGCGTCTTGCCCGATCCGACATCGCCTTGCAGCAGGCGCAGCATCGGTTGTTGCTGCGCCAGATCGCCCGCAATCTCGCTGACCGTCCTGGCCTGCGCGCCGGTCGGCGTGTAGGGCAGGTTCAGCTTGTCGCGCAGGCGTCCGTCACCCTGCAACGCCCGGCCGCGCCGAGCCCGCGACGATTGGCGGACGAGGCTCAATGCCAGTTGGTTGGCAAAGATCTCGTCATACGCCAGCCGCTCCTTGGCCTTCGCATCCGACGGATCGGCATGGATGCGCGTCAACGCCTCGCGCCAGGCGGGCCATTCACGTTTCGCCAGCAATCCGGGTTCGATCCATTCCGCCAGGTCCGGCGCGCGCTCGATCGCCTGCTCGGTCAACTGCCCCATCCGGCGCGAGGTAATCCCCTCCGACAGCGGATAGATCGCCTCGCGCTCACCGGCATCGGGCGCCTCCTCCAACGGCAGGCAATAATCGGGGTGCACGATCTGCAATTCCTGCCCGTATTGCTCCAACCGCCCCGAAACGCGGCGCGCCTCTCCCAATGGCGCGAGCTTCTTCGCCCATCCGGGGTGACCGCCGAAATATATCAGGCTGACGTAATTGCCCGCCGCATCCGTGGCCTGCACGCGCGTCGGCCCGCGTCCGTTGCCGGAGCGGTAGCTTTGCGCGGTCAGCGTGATCGCTATCGTCCGGCCGGCATCGGCCATGTCGAGCGACAGGCGTGGCACGCGATCGATCCACCCGGTCGGCAGATGGAACGCGACATCCACCACCCGTTCGAGCCCGAGCCGCTCCAACGGCTTGGCCAGACCGGGGCCGATGCCCTTCAGCGCCGTGACTTCGGCGAACAATGGATTGAGGATATCGGGCCGCATGACTATCTGATGCCTCTACAGTCCCCCGACGGTCGCCGCCAGCGCCCGCCGGGCAATTGCCGTTGGGAGCCGAGATGGATCGCGAAATACGCCTGAAACGCCTGCACTTCCGCGCGCATCACCGCGGCGTGAAGGAAGCCGACCTGCTGATCGGCGGGTTCTTCGACGCGCATGGCGCCGGCTGGGACGAGGTGGAGATGCAGCTGTTCGAAGATCTGATGGAGGAACAGGATGTCGATATCATGGCCTGGGCGATGGCGATCGAACCCGCACCGGAGCGTTATGCGGGCACCCTGATGGAAGCGATGAAGCTGCTGAACTACGTCCATATCCCGCGCTAAAAAACTCCCTCTCCCCGCTTGCGCGGAGAGGGTTGGGGCGAGGGGCAGTCGTCATAAGCCCCACCTCTCCATCCTGCCTCGCCCCCAACCCGCTCCCAAGAAGGGGAGAGGACTTAAGAAGAAAATATGCCTGATCTGAAGACTATCCTCGCCGCAAAAGTGCCGCTGACCCTCTCTGGTGTCCCGACCGGGTTCGAGCCATGGCTGCTCGCCGATCTCGCCCGTGCTGCCCAAGGACGAACGGCGCCGCGCGCGGTGTTCATCGCGCCGGACGAAGCCGCAATGCGCGCGGTCGCTGCGACGGCGCAAGTGTTCGCCCCGGAACTCGAGGTACTGACCTTCCCGGCCTGGGATTGTCTGCCCTATGATCGCGCCAGCCCGACGCTTGGCGTCATGGCCGAGCGCATGGCGACGTTGCACCGGCTGCAACAGCCGACCAAGAGCCCACAGTTGTTGGTCACGACCGCCAACGCCGCCGCACAGCGCACGCTGACCCCGTTCCGCATCCGCCAGCTCGTCACCTCGCTGGCGCCCAAGGCGCGCATCGATCGGGACCGACTGGCGACGATGTTGCAGGCCAATGGCTATGTCCGCGTCGAGACGGTGGCGGATTCGGGCGAGTTCGCGGTGCGCGGGGGCCTGGTCGATCTATTCCCCAGCGGACGTGAGCAGGCGTTACGACTCGACTTCTTCGGGGACGAGATCGAATCGGTCCGCACTTTCGATCCGCAGGACCAACGCACCACCGGGCGAGTCGAGGGCTTCACGCTGTTGCCCGCGTCCGAAACGCTGCTCGACGAGGACAGCATAAAGCGTTTTCGCAGCCGATATCGGGAAAGGTTCGGCGCCACCGCGACCGGTGATCCGCTGTATCAGGCAATCAGCGAGGGCCGTCGCCTTGCCGGCATGGAACATTGGCTGCCGCTGTTCGAAGAGAAGATGGCGACTGTGTTCGACCATCTCGGAGAGGGCGCCGTCGTGGTGCGGGACGCCGGCGTGATCGCGGCGGCAGAACAGCGCTTCGATGCGATCACCGATTATCATGGCAATCGCGTGCAGGCGCAGCGCAGTGACCCCGGCAGCTATCGCCCCCTGCCTGCCGACGCCCTGTACCTGACGGCAAAGGAATTCGCCGACCGGGCCAACGCCATCCCGACCCACCAGACGACGCAGTTCCACGAACCCGAATCAGCGACGGTGCTCGACTTCAACGTCGATGGTCCGCGGGATTTCGGGGCCGAACGGTCGTCGGGCGTCAACGTCTATAAGGCGGTCGTCCACCACATCCGCACGCTGCAGAAGGACGGCAAGAAACCGATCCTCGCCAGCTATTCGATCGGCGCGCGCGAGCGGCTGGCGGCGTTGCTCGAAGATCAAGGGCTGAAAGGTGCCGTGAAGGTCGATACGTGGCAGCAGGCACAGGGCGTCGCGACGAACGCGGTTGCCTTGCTCGTCCTGCAACTCGATCACGGCTTTACCGCGCCGAGCGTCGCGCTGCTCACCGAACAGGACATGCTCGGCGACCGGCTTGTCCGCCGCAAGAAGCGCAAGAAATCCGCCGACGCGTTCCTCGCCGAAATGGCGATGCTCACGCCCGGCGATCTCGTCGTCCACGTGGACCACGGGATCGGGCGTTATGAGGGGCTGACATCGATCCCCGTCGGCCAAAGCCCGCACGATTGCGTCGCCTTGACCTATGCGGGCGGCGACAAATTGTTTGTCCCGGTCGAGAATCTCGAAGTCCTGTCGCGCTACGGCTCCGACAGCGAGGGCGCGTCGCTCGATCGACTCGGTGGCGAGGCATGGCAGCGCCGCAAGTCCAAGATGAAGGAGCGGATCCGCGAGATTGCGGGCGAACTCATCGCCACGGCCGCCGAACGTGCGATGCGCCCCGCCGACGTGATCGAGGTTGATCAGGGCTATGCCCAGTTCGTCGATCGCTTCCCATATGAGGAAACCGAGGATCAGGACCGCGCGATCAACGACGTGCTGTCGGATCTTTCGAAGGGCACACCGATGGACCGGCTCGTCGTCGGCGACGTCGGTTTCGGCAAGACCGAAGTCGCGCTCCGTGCAGCATTCGCTGCAGCAATGGCCGGTATGCAGGTGGCGATCGTCTGTCCGACCACGCTGCTCGCCCGTCAGCATTTCAACACGTTCGTCGCGCGCTTCGAAGGTTTCCCGATCAATGTCGGTCGGCTGTCGCGGCTTGTCGGCACGACCGAGACGAAGGCCACCAAGGAGGGGCTCGCCAACGGCCAGATCGACGTCATCGTCGGCACCCACGCGATCCTGGCCAAGGGCATCGAGTTTAAGCGCCTCGGCCTCGTCATCGTCGACGAGGAACAGCGCTTCGGCGTGACGCACAAAGAGCGGCTGAAATCGCTCAAGACGGATGTGCACGTCCTGACCCTCACCGCCACGCCGATCCCGCGTACACTGCAAATGGCGATGTCGGGCCTGCGCGAACTGTCGGTAATCCAGACCCCCCCGGTCGATCGCCTCGCGGTGCGCACGTACATCATGCCTTGGGATCCGGTGGTGCTACGCGAGGCGTTGCTGCGCGAACATTATCGCGGCGGGCAGAGCTTCTTCGTCACCCCGCGCGTCGCCGATGTGCCCGAGATCGAGGCGTTCATGCGCGATCATGTGCCGGAGGTCCGCGCCGTCGTCGCGCATGGCCAGATGTCCGCCACCGAAGTCGAAGAGCGCATGTCGGCCTTCTACGACAAGAAGTTCGAGGTGCTGATTTCGACCACGATCGTCGAATCCGGCCTCGACATCCCCAGCGCCAACACGATGATCATCCACCGCGCCGACCGCTTCGGCCTCGCGCAATTGTACCAGCTGCGCGGTCGCGTCGGCCGCGCCAAGACGCGTGCCTATGCGTACATGACCACTCCGCCAAACCGCATCGTCACCGAGACGGCGGAGAAGCGATTGAAAATTCTGTCAGATCTCGACAGCCTCGGTGCAGGGTTCCAATTGGCGAGCCACGATCTCGACATTCGTGGCGCGGGCAATCTGCTCGGCGACGAACAATCGGGGCATATCAAGGAAGTCGGCTACGAACTCTACCAGTCGATGCTCGAAGAGGCGATCATGGAGGCCAAGGCCGGTGGCCAGCGCCTGCGCCCGAAGGATTTCAGCCCCCAGATCACCGTCGATGCACCGATCCTGATCCCCGAGGAATATGTCCCCGATCTCGACCTGCGCATGGGCCTGTATCGCCGCCTCAACGACGTGGACGATCAGGACGGCCTGGAAGCGTTCGCCGCCGAGATGATCGACCGCTTCGGGGCATTGCCCGATGCGACCGACAACCTCATCCGCGTGATCGAGATCAAGCTGAATGCCAAAAAGGCCTGTGTGTCGAAGATCGATATCGGACCGAAGGGGGCGTTGGTCACGTTTCAGGACGACACGCCACCGAACATTCCAGCCTTGCTGGCGTGGGTTGACAAGCTGAACGGCGTCGCGCGGTTGCGGCCCGACAGCAAGCTGGTCGTCACGCGGACCTGGGGCGACCCCAAATCCCGCCTGCACGGCGCACTGCAATTGTCGAAGGGGCTGGCAAAGGCGGCCGGCTAGGAACTGTGGTCCGCCGCAATCTTCCAGCCACCGGTCTCGTGCACGAACACCAAAGTCGTCGGACCGGTCTGGTCGGCCAGGCCGGTAACTTTCAGCCGGTATCGCGCCACCAACAGAGCATGGCGAGAATCGATCAGGGTGAATCGCAACGTTTCAAAGGACAGGGTGCCACGCTTCATGGCGCCTTCCGGCGTGAAGCGCGGACGATACCGCTCGGCGATCGCCCGCTTGCCCGTGATGATACCATCCTTGACGACGAAGCTGGTGTTCGGCGCATCGGAATAGACGCGCATGAACCGGTCGAGATCACCGCCGTTCCACCCGGCCGCGCTATCGTCCATTGCCGCCAGGATATGCGTCTCGGCAACGCTGGCTGGTGTCGCCACCGCAGCCGCCATGACGATTGCAATGCCGATCACTTTCGCGCCTCCATCAATGCGGCCAAGGCCAGGCTCGACACGGCTTCGGAGCACAGGAAGCCCTGATAATATTGGCATCCCTCCTTCGCCAGCAATTCGAGCTGCTCCTCCGTCTCCACCCCTTCGGCGATGACCGACAGGCCCAGCGAGCGCGCCATGTCGATCACACCGCGCACCACCACCCGGTCGCGCGCGGTGCCGGTGATATCCTGCGCGAGCTTCTTGTCGATCTTGAGGTAATCGAGCGGCAGGGATTTGAGGTAGGCCAGGCTGGAATAGCCCGTCCCGAAATCATCGATCGCAATGCGACACCCGGCCTGGCGGAACACCGTCAACAGCGCGGATGCGACGCTTAGATCCTCGATCAGCCCGCTCTCCGTTATCTCCAGCGTCAGCCGTCCGCGCGGGAAGCCGCTCTGGTCGATCCGGTCGAGGAACAGATCGGCGAAACCCGGCCGCGCGATATCCCCGGCCGTCAAGTTTAGCGACAGCCGCAGCTTCGATAACACCGCTGGCCACACCGCCGCCCGTTCCAGCACGATGCGCTGGATATGGTCCGATAGTGCAATCTCGAGATCGGCACGTGCCGCGGCGGCGAACAGCAAGTCCGCGCCGATCGTGCCTAGGACCGCGTGATCCCACCGCGCTAAGGCCTCTACGCCGACGATCGCACCATCCGCCATCGAGACCTGTGGCTGGAACACGATGTCGATTTCGCCGTGGTCGATCGCCGGGCCCAGTTCACTCGCCAGCCGATCGACCGGCGCATCTTCCTCGCCTGCATCGGCGACGCGCAACGTCGCGCTGTCCGATGCCTTGGCCTTTGCCAGCGCTTCGCTCGCACGGCGCAGCAAGGTCGCAGCATTTTCCTCGTCGCCACGCTCCGCCATGCCGATGCGACAGCCGAGTACGGCGATCGAGTCCCCCACCACGAAAGGTTTGGCGAGGGCGCTCGCAAAGCGCTCGATTGCGAGATCGATGCGATCACGCGGGCAGTCCGTCGCGACGAGGAATTCCGAGCCACCCATCCGCGCCACCAGGGCGCCTTTCTCCAACGTCTCGCGCGCCGCTTCCTCAATCCGCCGGTGCGCACTGCGCAACAACGCATCGCCCGCGGCGCGGCCATAAGCGGTGTTGACCACTTCGAACCGGTTGAGCGCGACCAGCACCACGGCCAGCGTTCCGCCCGCCGCGAGCCGTCGCTCGATCCAGCGTCGGGCACCACCGGCGTCGCGCGCACCAGCGAGCGCATCGCGCATTGCCGCGGTCGAATCCGGGACACTCCCCAACGGCTCCACCAGGGCATCGATGCGCTGTGCCTTACGATCGTGCTGCAGATGCTGCACCACGCGCCCGATCACCCCGATGTCATGCGCAAATGCTGTGGCGGCACGCTCACCCGCCAATCGCCGAAGAGCGAGAAATGCTGCGCGTCGTTCCGCGCCATCGAGTATCCGCAGCACCGCGCGCGGCGAGGCGTTTTCGGCGATTTCCAGCAGTCGCGCAAAAGCCGGTGTCAATTGCATCGCCCCGGTGCGCAAATCGAACCGCCAGCCCAGCGGATCGGCCGGCGCACTCGCTCGCCACTCCCCGGCCATGCGCTCCGCATGGCGCGCGGCAAAGCGCAGGCTCTGGACGAATTCCGTCTCGCTGAACGGACTGGCCAGGAAATGCGTCGCCCCGGCATCGTGGAAGCGCGCGATTGTCTCGATATCACCACGGGACACTAAAGCCAGCATGGCACCACCATTGGCTCCGATCGCCCCACTCAACGCTTCCGCCGCCGCCAGCCCCTCGACCAGCGCACCGCGTGCATCGACCACCGCGACTGCCGAACCGCTCGCGAGGAAACGACGTTCCGCCCCCTCCGATCGCCGCGCTGCAACCACCTGCCATCCGGCCCCGGCAGCCAGTGCAGCGAGTTCGTCCCGCTGACGAAACGACAGGATGTAGAGCGGGGTGGGATTAGCTTCGGTCAACGTCTTCCCCGTTCGGGCAATGTGCGCCTTTCTTCACTGTCCGACGTTTACAAATTAAGAACAAGGGCCGCAGCGGGGATACGCGGACTTATGGCCACCGTCAGGCCGGAACCCGGATCCTTTCGTACCAACGGTTGGACGGTCAGGCATCACGTCCTGGTAAGCCGCAAGTTTTGCTGTCCTACATCTGCGTGAGAAAGTATCCTGCGGGAATGGAAACCTCCGCCAACTTCGCCCGCCGCATGACGAATGTTGACACGCGCTGCGCAAAACCGTTCCAGCGCGTCAACACTGGCAACATTCGCGGGTCGCTTTCCGGAGCGGTCTGGGGCGATCGTGTGGTCGATGCGATGGAGCGCTCCGATCCCCGACACCCAACAACCCTTGTAGCGTTCGCGGCAAAGGCTTAGCTCTCCGGTCATGACTTGTGCGCCCACCCTTATCGACCAGCATGGCCGCACGATCAGCTATCTGCGCATTTCCGTGACCGATCGTTGCGACCTGCGCTGTCGATATTGCATGGCGGAGCAGATGACCTTTCTGCCCCGCGCGCAGGTGCTGAGCCTCGACGAAATGGCGATCATCGCCGAACGCTTCATCGCGCGCGGTATCCGCAAGATTCGCCTGACCGGGGGCGAACCACTGGTGCGGCGCGATGTCGATCAACTGGTACGTCGGCTCGGTGGCCATATCGGGTCCGGTCTGGACGAGCTGACGATGACGACCAACGGCAATCGTCTTGCGGACTATGCGCCCATGCTCGTCGAAGCCGGCATGCGCCGCATCAACGTCAGCCTCGACAGCCGCAATCCCGAACTGTTCCGCCACATTACCCGCCACGGCGACGTAGCGCGCGTGATAAACGGCATTTTCTCCGCGCGGGATGCGGGTCTTCAGGTGAAGATCAATATGGTCGCGCTGAAGGGCCAGAACGACCGTGAGATCGCGCCGATGCTCGCATGGTGCCGTGACGAAGGGCTGGACCTGACGCTGATCGAAACGATGCCGCTCGGCGCGATCGACGAGGATCGGACCGATCGCTTCCTGCCGCTCACGGCCGTGATGGACGAACTCCAGGCGGCATTTCCATTGGTGCGCGACACGTATTCCAGCGGCGGTCCGGCACGCTATTGGCGGGTCGAGGGGACGGACACGCGGCTCGGCCTCATCTCGCCCCTCACCGGCAATTTCTGCAGCACGTGCAACCGCGTAAGGCTGACAACGGATGGGGTGCTATATACCTGCCTCGGTCATGACGATCAGGTCGACTTGAAGACAGTGCTGCGAGGACAGGGTGTGGCAGGCCTTGATGCCGCGCTGGACGGTGCCATGCGCACCAAGCCGCTCGCGCACGAATTCGACATCGCCGCTTCCACCCCAGCCGTGCTGCGCCATATGAGCGTCACCGGCGGATGAGGGTGATCGGATGAGCGACCAACGCCGGGCGCTCGTAGCCTCACCTACGCCGCCAGCGCAGGCGGCGGCGAAGGAACTGGCCGATGCCCATGATTGGGTGTCGGTGGAGGATGCCGATCTGATCGTCGCTTTGGGTGGCGACGGCTTCATGCTCCAGACGCTGCACGCCATGCTGGGGCGGCGCAAAGCTCCCGTGCCCGTTTACGGCATGAACCTGGGGACGGTCGGCTTCCTCATGAACGAATGGCAGCGGCACGGCCTTGATGATCGCCTGTCGCGGACCAAGCCGTTCAAGGTCGTACCGCTGGCCATGACCGCCGAGACGATGGACGGCGAGATCGTCACCCTGCCCGCGATCAACGAAGTCTCGTTGCTGCGCGAAACGCGCCAGACCGCAAAGCTGGAGGTGACGTTGAACGACCGCGTCGTGCTGCCCGAACTGGCCTGTGACGGCATTCTGGTGGCCACGCCGGCTGGCTCCACCGCCTATAATTTCTCCGCTCAGGGCCCGATCCTGCCGCTCGGCTCCGCGATGCTGGCGCTGACGCCGATCAGTCCGTTCCGCCCGCGCCGCTGGCGTGGCGCGATCGTGCCTGACAAAGCGCGAATCAGTATTCGTGTGCTCGAACCGGCCAAGCGCCCGGTCAGCGCAGTCGCCGACCAGCGCGAAGTGCGCGATGTTGCCCGCGTCGATATCTCGATCGACCGGTCTCGCGAGCTTACCTTGTTGTTCGATCCCGAACACGCCCTCGACGACCGCATCACGATGGAGCAATTCGCCGCCTGAACATCATCGTCCGAAACAGCCTTGCATCCTCCTTTCAGCCGTTTATAGAGCCGCCCTCGGCTTTCATTCCCTGATAGCTCAGCGGTAGAGCATTCGACTGTTAATCGAATGGCCGTAGGTTCGAATCCTACTCAGGGAGCCAGCCCTCGATCGTAGCGACGGTATGATCGGCGCGGTACCAGTTGCGTCAGCCTGCGTTCAGACAAGTCGTCCAATATTTAGGGCGTCTCATCGGGACACTTGTACCGGATCGTTCGTTCCCCATCTCATAGCAGGTATCGGTCGGCCCGCCGCATGGGATGACCGGGCGGAGGAAGTCATGTCGCAGTCAAAAATGAAAATGGCGGGCTTGTTGCTCGCTGCCACCACCACCCTCGCCCTCGGCGCTTGCGCGACGGAAACGAGCTATCGCCCGGCGACCGGATCGGGTTTTGCCCGCACGGGGTATAGCGACCGCCAAATCGAGCCAAATCGCTATATCGTCAGCTTTTCCGGTAACACCTACACATCGCGAGACACGGTGGAGCGCTATCTGCTGTTCCGCGCCGCCGAACTGACCCTGTCTCGCGGTTTCGACAATTTCATCTTGGCCGACAAGCAGACCGATCTGCGCAGCCGGACCTATTCCACGCCCGGGTTCGGTGGCGGGTTCGGCTATGGCGGTCTCGGCGGCTGGGGGCCAAGCTGGAGCTATCGTGGTCGCGGGTTCGGGTGGCGTTCGTGGGATCCTTATTTTGGCGATCCTTTCTGGGATCGCGGTGTTGACGTCCAGACGGTCGATAAGTTCGAGGCGCATGCCGAAATCATCCTCGGCAAGGGTCCGAAGCCACGGGACAACATTCGTGCATTCGATGCTCATGCGGTGGTCGACACGATTGGCCCTAGCGTGGTTGTGCCGAAGTAACGTCCGATTGGCGGAAACGAAAAAGGGCGGCCCGCGGGTCGCCCTTTTTTTGTCTACGATAAGCGTACTGCCCTTCACGCTCGCAAAGGAAAGCATCCTCTTAGGGGCCTCAAACTGCCCCGATCGCTCCGTGGCAATGCTTGTACTTGTTGCCCGATCCGCATGGACATGGCGCATTGCGACTGACCTTCCCCGCCCATTCCGCCGGATCGCTGCCGAGATCGTCGCCCTGCGGACGCGGGATCGATAATTGCGGCATACGCGTCTGGATCAGGCCGAGCGAACCGCCATCGACATCGTTGCTGTCATCCTCCCCCGTGAACGGGTCGAAATGCGTTGTGATGAAGTCCGGCAGGTCGGGCAGCGCTGGTGCCGACTGTTCGCGGAATTCGGCGAATGCGATGGTGCGGGTCACATCCTCACGAATGTTTTCGAGCATGCGCTGAAACAGCGAAAACGCTTCCTGCTTATACTCGTTGATGGGCGTTTTCTGGGCGTAGGCGCGCAGATGGACGACCTGACGCAGCGCATCAAGTGTAGCCAGATGCTCTTTCCAGTGATGATCGAGATTCTGCAACAGGATCGATTTCTCGACCTGCACCCAAACGTCGGGCTCCAACTGCGCAGCCTTGGCCGCGACCTGCGCATCGGCCTCGGCCCGCACGCGTTCCTCGACCAGTTCGGGGTCGATCGCCTCCTCCTCAAGCCACGCCTCGATCTGCGGATCGATCTGCAGCGTCGTCATCAGTTTCTCGCGCAGGCCCGCGATATCCCACTGCTCTGGATAGGAATTGGGCGGGCATGCCTCCCCGACGATCGCATTGACCGTCTCGGTGCGCATATCCTCCACCACATCGCCGACCGTGTCGGCATCCATGATGTCGCTGCGCTGTTCGTAAACGACCTTGCGTTGGTCGTTCATAACGTCGTCATACTCGACGACCTGCTTGCGGATATCGTAATTACGCGCCTCGACCTTCTTCTGCGCGGTCTCAATCGCCTTGCTCAGCCACTTGCTGCCGATCGCCTCGCCGTCACCGATATTGTTGCGCATCATGCGGGCGAACAAGGTGTCCGGCCCGAATATACGCAGCAGGTCGTCATCAAGGCTAAGGTAGAAACGGCTCAGCCCCGGATCGCCCTGACGACCCGACCGACCGCGAAGCTGGTTGTCGATGCGCCGGCTCTCATGCCGCTCGGTGCCGAGCACGAACAATCCGCCGGCCGCCAGCACGGCCTGCTTCTCCGCCTCGATCTCGGTGGTGATGCGCGCGGCGGCAGCGGTATATTCAGGCGTTCCCTCTGCGAAATCGGGATGCTCGTCGAGCATGCGGAATTCGAGGTTGCCACCCAGTTTGATGTCCGTCCCGCGCCCGGCCATGTTGGTAGCGATCGTCACCGCCGACTTGCGGCCCGCCTGCGCGACGATGTGCGCCTCCATCTCGTGGACGCGCGCGTTAAGGACCTTGTGCTCGACCCCTTCCTTGACGAGGAAATCACTGAGCAATTCGGATTTTTCGATCGACACGGTGCCGACCAGCACCGGCTGGCCCAGTTCCGCATGATGCTTGATCTTCTTGGCGATCGCCGCGAACTTGTCGGGCGTGTCCTTATAGAATTCGTCCTCCTCATCGACGCGACGCACGTCGACATTGGTCGGGATCGAAACGACGTTCATCTTGTAGATGTCGTAGAATTCCGCCGCCTCGGTCGCCGCCGTGCCGGTCATGCCGCTCAACTTGGGGTACATGCGGAAATAATTCTGGAACGTGATCGAGGCCATCGTCTGATTCTCGGGCTCGATATTGACGCCTTCCTTCGCCTCGACCGCCTGATGCAGACCATCCGACCAGCGGCGCCCGTCCATCATGCGACCAGTGAATTCATCGATGATGATGACCTTGCCGTCCTTGACGATATAGTCGGTGTCGGCCTTGAACATTACGATCGCGCGCAACGCCTGGTTGAGATGATGCACGACTTGCGTGTTCTCGAAATCGTAAAGATTGTCGCCCTGCAATAGACCGGCGGCCTCCAACATCCGCTCGACCTTCTCGGTGCCGTCTTCGGTCAGGATGATGGTCTTCTGTTTTTCGTCCTTCTCGTAATCCTCGGCCACGAGTTCCTTCACGACGAGGTCGACCGAGCGGTACAGATCGGACTTGTCGTCGGTCGGACCGGAGATGATCAGGGGCGTGCGCGCTTCGTCGATCAGCACCGAATCGACCTCGTCGACGATCGCCATCGCGAACGGACGCTGCACCATCTGCTCGCGCTCGTATTTCATGTTGTCGCGCAGATAATCGAAACCGAATTCGTTATTGGTGCCGTAGGTGATGTCGGCGGCATAGGCGGCGCGGCGTTGCTCGTCGGTCAGGTTCGGGATGATCGTGCCGGTGGTCAGGCCGAGGAAATTATACACCTGCCCCATCCACTCCGCATCGCGGGCGGCCAGATAATCGTTGACGGTGATGACGTGCACGCCGTTCCCCGGCAGCGCGTTGAGATATGTAGCGAGCGTGGCGACCAGCGTCTTGCCCTCGCCGGTGCGCATCTCGGCGATCTCGCCGCGGTGGAGCACGATGCCGCCGACCATCTGAACGTCGTAATGCCGCTGGCCGAGCACCCGGCTCGCCGCCTCGCGCACCGTGGCGAACGCCTCCGGCAACAACGCGTCGAGCTTCTCACCATCGGCCAGACGCGCGCGAAACTTCACCGTCTGGGCGGCAAGGTCTTCGTCCGACATCGCCGAGACGGCGGGTTCGAACGACCCGATCTTGGCGACAAGTCCGCCGAGCGATTTGACGTACCGGTCGTTGGACGACCCGAAGAGCGATTTGGCAAAGCCGCCGAGCATGGCAATTTCCTGTGGATTTGAGCGGGCACGGGTGAAGCTTCGCCCGGCGCGGGATATGAGATGCGATAAAAATAGGGCGCGCGCCTTAAAAGACCGTGCCCGCCGGACTTATTCGCGCGGCTTGTCCAGATAGAGCGGTGCCAGCGCGGACGGCGCGGCATGTGTCCGTATCGACGGCAGGTCGATCGCCGAAGACCAGCCTGCAGCCAGTGCTAGCCACGACCGAACCGCCCGCATCGGGGCGACCAACACAGCCTTGGCCTGTTGCGCCTGCGCGCCTGCGCCATAGCTGCGCTCGACCTGCACCTCCGCCACGCGCCCGCCTGAGATCACGCCGGTCAGCGCGCTCAGGATGGCGGAGAGGAACAGCAACAGGTTCAAGCGGAAGGCCCTTTGATCGATCGCTATAACGATCACTGGGCCACATAAGGATTGAAAGCGCCGTCGTCCACTCACCTGACCAATTGCCGGGTGTTCAGGGCTGGGGCAAACGTCCCGTTGCAAAAAGCTACTGGTCAAACCGGTCAGCGCTTCATACCGACACTGCACGGCTAACCAGAACGCAGGAGCAGGACATGACTGATACCATCCCCAGCGAGGGCAAACAGCTTTTCTCCACTATCACCGAAGACGGCCGACTCGAACTGGCGATGCGGACCGTGCCAGTAGGTGAGCCTAAAGACGATGAAGTGCTGATCCGCGTCGATGCCGCGCCGATCAATCCGTCCGATCTGGGCGTGATGCTCACTGTCGCCGATGGCGACGCGTTCGAGGCGGGTGACGACAGTGCCTCGGCACCGATCCCCGAAAAACTGCAGCGTGCGGTCGCCGCACGCAAGGGCATCGCGATCCCGATCGGCAATGAGGGTGCAGGCCTGGTCGTCAAAGCGGGTTCATCGCCCGAAGCACAGGCGTTGCTCGGCAAGACCGTCGCGCTGGCGGGGGGCGGAATGTATTCGACCTATCGCATCGCCAAGGCGGCCGCGTGCATGATCGTACCCGACGGCACCTCGGCCGAGGAAGGCGCATCGTCGTTCGTCAATCCGCTGACGGCATTGTCGATGATCGGCACGATGCGGCTTGATGGCTTCAAGGCGCTGATCCACACCGCCGCGGCTTCGAACCTTGGCCAGATGCTGGTGAAATTATGCCTCGCCGAGGGTGTCGAGCTTATCAACATCGTGCGCAGTCAAGAGCAGGTCGATCTGCTCAAATCGCTCGGTGCGAAACATGTCTGCGATTCGAGTCAGCCCGATTTCTCCAAGGACCTCATCGCCGCCATCGCCGAGACGCAGGCATTCCTGGCGTTCGATGCGACCGGGGGCGGGCGGCTCGCCAGCCAGATCCTGACCGCGATGGAGGCCGCAGCGCTTCAAACGCAGAAGGCGAATGGTCCTTACGGGTCGACGCAGCACAAACAGGTCTATCTCTATGGCGGGCTGAACACTTCGCCGACCGAACTGACGCGCGGGTTCGGCATGTCGTGGAGCGTCGGCGGCTATCTGCTGACCTATTTTCTCCAGCGCGTCGGCGCGGAAGAATCGGGGAAGCTGCGCGCCAAGGTCGGGGCCGAACTGAAGACCACCTTCGCCAGCGCCTATACCAGCCGTATCACGCTGGCGGAGGCGATCGATCCGGCGATGATCGCGGCGTACAACAAGCGCGCGACGGGCGAGAAGTATCTGATTACGCCGCAGGTTTGAGGGCGGCTTCCGGGTTGAGGGCTTGGCCCTCGACCCGGCTACCCCGTCACCCTGAACTGGTGTCAGGAGGACGAGAGATTTGTGGAAAGACTGCGAGCCAATCATTTGCGCGAGGCTTCGCGCAATCTATGAGGATCGCCATGACCATCTCTCCGCTCGCTACGCCCTTCCCTGTTCTGCCGGCGATTCCCGGTGTCGCGCCGCGCGTTGCCCGCGCGCAGTACAAGAATTGGGACCGCTGCGACCTGACCTTCGTCACGCTTGATGTCGGCACGACGGTTGCGGGGGTGACGACGCAGAGCAAATGCCCTTCGCCCGAGGTTGAATGGTGCCGCAAGGCGATGACCCTCGGTCAGGCCCGCGCATTGGTGGTCAATGCGGGCAATTCCAACGCCTTCACCGGCAATCGTGGCCGCGCCGCCGTCGAGGCGATTGCCGCGCGAACCGCCGCACATCTTGGCTGCCAGCCCTCCGACGTGTTCGTCGCCTCGACCGGCGTGATCGGCGTGCCCCTGCCGATCGACAAGGCAGAGGCCGGGCTCGACGCAGCCTTCGTCGCGGAATTGTGCAGCTGGCGGGATGCAACCGACACGATCGGTACGACAGATACGTTTCCCAAAGCCGCGACGACCAGCGCCATCGTTCAGGGCAAGCCGGTAAACCTGGTCGGCATCATCAAGGGTTCGGGGATGATCGCGCCCGACATGGCGACGATGCTCGGCTTCATCTTCACCGATGCGGCGGTGGACCCTACCTTTCTGCAAGGGTGCCTGACCGCCGCCAATGCGACGAGCTTCTCGTGCATTACGGTGGATAGCGACACCTCCACTAGCGACACCGTGCTGGCGTTCGCCACCAGTAAGGCGGGCAACACTCAACTCGCCTCGTCGGACGATGACGGCGCGGACGCCTTTGCCGCCGCCTTGGCCGATCTGTGCCGCCAGCTTGCCCATCTTGTCGTGCGCGACGGCGAGGGCGCGACGAAGTTCATCCGCATCGACGTGACTGGCGCGGAAAGCGACGGCAGCGCACACCGCATCGCGATGAGCATCGCCAACTCGCCGTTGGTGAAGACCGCCATCGCAGGCGAAGACGCCAATTGGGGCCGCATCGTCATGGCGGTCGGGAAAGCGGGAGAGCCAGCCGAGCGCGACAAGCTCGCCATCCGGTTCGGCGAGACGCAGGTGGCTAAGGGGGGGCTCGCGGTCGAAGGCTATGATGAGGCACCGGTCACTGCACATCTGAAGGGCAGCGACGTGGATGTCGGTGTGGACATTGGCATGGGCGAGGGTCGCGCGACGGTGTGGACCTGCGACCTGACCCACGGCTACATCTCGATCAACGCGGATTACCGGAGTTGATCGCCCACCCTGAACATCACGAAACCGTCGTCGCACTGATGCGGCTGGTGGCGCGCGACATCGTCTTGCCGCGCTTCCGCAATCTTGCCGCTGGCGAAATCGAGGAGAAGGCACCTGACGATTTCGTCACCATCGCCGACCGCGAAAGCGAGGACGCGCTGACCGCCGGCCTCGCCGCGCTCGACCCGGATGCGCGTATCGTCGGTGAAGAAGCATGCGCCGCCGACCCCGCATTGCTCGACGGAATCGATCGCGGCCGGGTGTGGATCATCGACCCGATCGACGGGACTAACAATTTCGCCGCCGGAAAATCCCCGTTCGGCATCATGATTGCGTTGGTCGAGGACGGGGTGACGCAAGCCGGCTGGATCCTCGATCCCGTGTCAGGCCGCCTCTGCCATGCCGCGCTCGGGCACGGCGCGTATGTCGATGGGCAATGTATCATCGCCCATCCAAGCGGAGAACCACGCCCGATCGCCGCGATCGCGACCTATTTCCTAAGCGAGGAGCGCCGCGCAGATCTCACGGCACGGGCGAAGGGCGAACTGACCCTCGTCGCGATCCCGCGTTGCGCCGCGGAACAATATCCCCGGCTCGTGTTGGGGACTAACGACATCTGCCTGTTCGAACGTACCTTGCCATGGGATCACGCGGGGGGCGCGCTGTTCGTGGCCGAAGCCGGCGGCGTTGTCCGCCGCCCCGACGGCAGCGATTACCGCGTCGGGGATACCAGACGGGGCATGATCGGCGCGGCCTCCCCCGCTTTATGGGATACCGCCGCGCGTGTGCTGTTCGGGTAATTTATGCTGACAATTTGGGGCCGCCTCAATTCGCACAACGTAAAGAAAGTCGCATGGTTCGCCGAGGAGGCCGGCCTGCGATATGTCCGCCATGATGTCGGCGGGCAGTTCGGCATGGGGCCAGACTATATCGTCCGCAATCCCAACGCGCTGATCCCGACGATCGAGGATGACGGCGTGGTGCTGTGGGAATCGAACGCGATCCTGCGCTATCTCGCCGCCGCGCATGCGCCTGCTTTCTGGCCCGACAGCGTGGCCGCGCGGGCGCAGGCGGACAAGTGGATGGACTGGCAGTTCAGCTATGCCGATGCGCAGCGTGACGCCTTCATCCAGTTGATCCGTAAGGCGTCGCCCGACCGCGACCACACCGTCATCGCAAAATCCGTGAAGGCGTGCGCGAACCTGCTGACGGTGCTCGACATGGCGCTGTCGCGTCAGGCCTGGCTTTCGGGCGACACCTTTGGGATCGGCGATATCCCGATGGGTGTTTATGCCCACACCTGGTTCACGCTCGATATCGACCGCCCGCCGTTCGACCATGTGCGGAATTGGTATGAGCGGTTGCGCGAACGCCCCGGCTTCCATTCCACTGTGGCTATTGCGTTGACGTGATTGGCGTTTTGTAATCCGTTTGACGGGAACGGATGCTGAATTCTGTTCAAAATCGGTGACGACTGTGTTTGAGGTACTGGTCTTCGTCGTGAGCGGGGATCAGGTTAGGGGCGCAAACATTGGGCTTGTTGATTTTGACAACGGCGACCGCACTCGCCGTGACGCCGATGGCCCAGGTCCATTCTCCTGCGCTTGACGCCGCACCAACCCCGACGAGCACCTTGGTTCAAAACGCTCCCGCGCCTGATCAAGCTGCTCCGGTCAAGGCTTCGTCTCCGGACGATCAGGGCGAAGTCGTCGTCACCGGGCGCGATCCTGCCAGCGCGCCCGATCCGATGCGGGCCGTCAATCTCCAGGCGTTCAAGGTTACCGAGGCGGTGGATAACGCCATCCTCGGGCCGGTGGCGCTGGTGTACAAGAAAACCGTGCCCTCCCCATTCCGCAGCGGCGTACACAATGTGCTCTACAATCTGCGCGAACCAGTGGTGTTCATTAACTTCGTGCTGCAGCACAAGATCGGCAAGGCGGCCGAAACGCTTGCCCGGTTCGGGATCAACTCGACGATCGGAGTGGCCGGCCTGTTCGACATGGCCAAGCGCAAGACTTTCAAGCTGCCCCGCCGCGGCAATGGATTTGCCGACACCATGGGCTTTTACGGCATTCCCTCCGGACCGTTCATGTTCCTGCCGATCGTCGGCCCGACGACGGTGCGCGATCTGCTCGGTGGTGCGCTCGATCGCGCGATGCTGCCGATCGTGTTCGGCA
>NZ_JANYEK010000120.1 GCF_025363195.1 Sphingomonas sp. | reverse complement strand
GATGGCGACGTTTTCCCCCCTCCCGCAAGCGGGAGGGGAGCTAGCGTAGCCCACCGTTTCGCCAGCTTTCGTCCGGCCTCCGCGCGTTGCCCGCGCTCGCCGTGCCACCGGCGCAGGCGGGATTCGATATCAACATCGTTGCCACCCAACCCGCGCTCACCGAGCAAGACCGCAACCTCCGCCGCTGTCTGTGCCAGCCCCATTTCACTGGCACGGACCAGCATGTGGCCGAGTCTTGGCGGCAAGGGCAGGCGCGCGATGGCATGGCCGTGCGAGGTGGGACGACCATCCGCGTCGATCGCTTCAAGTTCGGTCAGCCGCGCCCGCGCTTCGGCGACGGCGGCAATGGGGGGCGGATCGAGCCACGCCAGTGCGCGCGGATCGGCCACGCCCCACAAGGCGCAGTCGAGCGTCAGCGCCGACAGATCGGCCTCCAGTATCTCCGGTGGATCGAAGCGCGGCAAGCCAGCGGTCGCGGCGTCTTCCCACAAGCGATAGGCGAAGCCCGGGCCCTGCCGCGCGGCCCGGCCTGCGCGTTGCGTGACGGCGGCCTGTGATGCGCGTTCGGTGACGAGCCGCGTCATCCCGGCCGCGCGATCATAACGCGGGCGGCGAGCGAGGCCGGAATCGACCACGATGCGAATCCCGTCCAGCGTCAGGCTGGTTTCGGCGATCGACGTGGCGAGGACGATCTTGCGACGGCCCTGCAGGTCGGGCTGGATGGCGGCGCGCTGTGCGGCTGGGTCGAGGCTGCCATGCAGGCGGTGGAGAACGATGCCGGCAGACAGCCCGTCGAGCCGTTCGGCGGTGCGCTCGATTTCCGCCACGCCGGGCAGAAAGGCGAGCACACCGCCGTCATATTCGCGCAAGGCGACGCGAATTGCCGCGGCGACCGAATCCTCAATCCGCGCCTCGGCGACGCGGCCGAGATACTGCAAGGTGAGTGGCCACGACCGGCCTTCGCTTTCGATGACCGGTGCTCCGATGTCGGCGGCACCCATAAGTCCGGAAAAACGCGCGCCATCCAGCGTGGCGGACATCGCGATCAGCCGCAGGTCGGGCCGCAACGCCCCCTGAACGTCGAGGGCGAGGGCAAGGCCAAAATCGCTGTCGAGGCTGCGTTCGTGAACCTCGTCGAACAGCACGGCCGAGATTCCGGCAAGTTCGGGATCGGACTGAATGCGGTTGACGAAGATTCCCTCTGTCACGACCGTGATGCGCGTCGCCCCCGAGCGTTTGCTGTCCATTCGCGTGGCATAACCGTACGTGCGGCCGGGCGCTTCGCCAGCCTGGTTAGCCATGCGTTCCGCGGCGGCGCGCGCGGCAAGGCGGCGGGGGGAAAGGAGCAGGATCTCACCGGCGCACCAGACTTCGTCGAGCAAGGCGGGGGCGACGGCAGTCGTCTTGCCGGCGCCCGGCGGGGCGACAAGCACCGCATTGGAGCTTGTCCGCAACGCGGCGAGCAGATCCGGCAGCACAGCGTGGATCGGAAGCACCGTCACGAACAACGCCTCGTTGTCGCGCGAATGTTATCAATCTTGACATGCCGGCATGGTTCCGCGCCGGTTGCCCGGGCTTGCAATGAAGCTCTCGGGCTCGGGCTCGGGGATCTGGGGGTGAGAACGGACATCTTTGCCCTGCTGCCACAGACCGGGCGATGTAGGACAGGAGAGAATGTATCGAGTCCTAGTATCACACGATCAGGCGATGCTAAGCCGCACTGCACAACGGAGATATTGCGTGGCGGGACACGATCATCACGGCCATACGCATGGCCATACGCACGGCCACGGGCATTCTCGAGGTGGACATGGGCATCATGGCCACGACCATTCCCCCCCCGCGAATTTCAGCCGCGCCTTTGCCATCGGTATCGCGCTCAATCTGGGCTTCGTCATCATCGAGGCGGGGTACGGGGTCATCGCGCACTCGGTCGCGTTGCTCGCGGATGCCGGGCACAATCTTTCGGATGTGCTGGGCTTGGCCGTGGCGTGGGCCGGGGCGGCGCTGGCGACGCGCCCGCCGTCGAAGCGCTTCACATACGGTTTGCGCGGATCTTCGATCCTTGCGGCATTGCTCAACGCGTTGCTGCTGATGGTCGCTTTGGGCGCGATCGTGCTGGAAGCGGTGCAGCGCTTCGGCGAACCGGCCAGCACGATGGGCACGACAGTCGCGGCGGTTGCGGGCATCGGAATCCTCGTCAATGGCGTGACCGCGTGGCTGTTCGCCCGTGGGCGCAAGGGCGACATCAATATTCGCGGCGCCTTCCTGCACATGGCCGGGGATGCTCTGGTATCGGCGGGTGTGGTGATCGCGGGGCTGGTGATCTGGCGCACCGGGATCGGGTGGATCGATCCGGCGGTCAGCCTGATCATCGCCGGGCTGATCTTCTGGCAGACATGGGGCCTGCTGCGCGAATCGATCGAGATGTCGCTCGATGCCGTGCCGCGTGGGATCAATTTCGATGCGGTGGAACAGGCGCTGTGCGAATTGGAGGGCGTGAATCGCGTGCACGATCTGCATATTTGGCCGATGAGCACGACCGAGCCAGTGCTGACCGCGCATCTGGCGATGCCTGGGGGGGCACCGGGCAACGCATTCCTGTTGGCGGCGCAGGCGATGCTCCACGATCGCTTCGGGATCGGACATGCCACGCTTCAGGTCGAAACGGGCGCCGAATGTGCGATGGGATGTGTCGGGGACGTGTGAGGCGCCGGATCGTCCGGTGCGATCAATACGCCCGCGCGATAGCGAATTCGACCGCTTCGACCATCGCATCCTTCGCCTGGCCGCTCGCAAATCCCCCAAGCGCGTCGATCGCGCGCTGGCCGTAATGGCGGGCCCTCGCGATCGTGTCATCGATCGCGCGGGTCGATTTGATCAGCGTGACGGCGTGGAGGAAATCCTCATCACGGGCGCGGTGGCCCTCCATGGCCGCCTTCCAGAACGCGCGATCTTCGGCCCCGCCGCGAGCATAAGCGAGGATGACGGGCAACGTGGCCTTGCCTTCGCGAAAATCGTCCCCGGCATCCTTGCCCATCGTGCCCGCGTCGGACACGTAATCGATCGCATCGTCGACCAGCTGGAACGCGATGCCGAGATTACGGCCATAAGCGTCGAGTGCCAGCTCCTCAACCTCCGGGCGTTCGGCAACGACGGCGGCGATGCGACAGGCGGCGGCAAACAACGCGGCGGTCTTCGCGCCGATGATGTCGAGATAGCGCTCCTCGGTCGTCTCGACGCGGCGCGCGGCGGTGAGCTGGTGGACTTCCCCCTCGGCAATGACGGCGGAGGCATTGGACAGGATCTTCAGCACTTTCAGGCTGCCGTCCTCGACCATCAATTCGAAGCTGCGGCTGAACAGGAAATCGCCGACCAGCACACTCGCCGGATTACCCCAGATCAAATTGGCGGCGCGCTTGCCCCGGCGCAGGTCGCTGCCGTCGACCACGTCGTCGTGCAGCAACGTCGCGGTGTGGATAAACTCGACCGAGGCGGCGAGCTTGTGATGGCGCGTCCCGGTATAGCCGAGCAATCGTGCGCTCGCGAGCGTGAGCATCGGGCGCATGCGCTTGCCGCCGCCGGCGATCAGATGCCCGGCGAGTTCGGGAATCAACGGCACCTGCGATTCCATCCGCGACAGGATCACCGAATTGACGAGATTCATGTCACCCGCGACCAGGCGGACCATCGGATCGAGCGAAGGGGCATTGGTCTTGTCGAGACGGTGGATTGTGGCGCTCATCGTCTGGCCGATGTGGCGGCGCGGGCCGATAAAGGCAAGCCCAACCGGGCTTGCGCGAAAGGCATGTCACCCGCAAAAGGCGGCGAAACTTCGCTTGAGGAGGCCGTGTGACCGACGAAACGCTGAGCGGCTATCGCCAGAGCATCGACAATATCGACGCAGCGCTCGTGTTCCTGCTCGCCGAACGCTTCAAGGTGACGCAGGCGGTGGGCCGTTTCAAGGCGGCGACCGATCTTCCGCCGGCCGATCCCGGTCGTGAGGAAGCGCAGATCGCGCGGTTGCGGGGCTTGGCCAAGCAAGCCAATCTCGATCCGGAATTTAGCGAAAAATTCCTGCGCTTCATTATCGATGAGGTGATTCGCCATCACGAGAAACTCGCCGCTGGGGAATAGTGTTGGCCGCGCGCAATCAGGCAAGATATCGGCCGCAAAGTCGCTTCGGTTAACCGCTTAGTCTTCCCGAAATCGACCGTTTTCACACACCGCGTCGCAGTTCCGTATCGTCATGAACCGAAAGATCGACTGTCTCGAGCAATTGATCTGCGACGCCGAGCAGGTTGGCCCAATGAGCGAGCATATGGGCATCCTCGCATAGCTTGGCAGCGGCACGAATATGCGAAACGCATTTCATGATCGTCAGTTCGTCCATCGCGATAAACTCCGATGCACCGTCAAAAGTTTGCCACCCCTGAGATTTGCAACGCCTGAGATTTGCAACCCTGGGAACGGCTCATTTCTAACTTAGCGCTATTTCCCGACCATTGGCACCTTTTTCGTACAGGTCGGACAGGTAGATTTCGAATTTGTGGTGCGCGACGGCTGTCAGCCGGAACGGTGTGGTGACGAGCGCGCTGTTGCCGCCATTTTCGTATTCGAGCAGCCCTTCCGACGCGAGTGCGCGAATCCAGCGCGATGCGGTTGTCAGCGAGATGCCCGCCCAGGCATGTGCGCGCGCGATGGTAATGAACGATCCTTCGGCCTCGCAGATATAGGCCGAGAGCAAAAGGTCCCAGGCGTGATCGGTGAACAGATTCTGTCCGAACGCGCGCGTGCGGCTTCGCCTGCCGTCGAACGCGAGCCGAGCGACCCGCAACAATTTGGCCGGGGACATGCCGTCCTTGAGTGGCAGGCTCGGTTCCAGGTGAATCTCGATTCGCGGTTCGTCCACCGTGCCAATCGACCGAAGCTGGTTGCGCACCCAGAAATTCGATCCGTCGGCGCGCGTCAGGCGTTTCTCCGTGCCGACAGCCCGTCCGTCGGCAATAATTTGCGCGACGATCTTCCCGCATCGGTCTCGATCGCCGATCGCTGTGATCTCTAGCGCGTTCACCCCGATCAAGCTGCCGCTCTCATGCATCATCGCAGAGAAAATCTCGTCGGATTCGAGGATGATGCCCGCGGCGTCTATCACTATCCTGCCCGCGGTGCTCATCATAGACTTTCGTGTCGGAGAGTTAGGCAAAAACGGCCGATCAAGAATACGTCCAATGACGCTCGAAATCCATATATGATCGCCATCAAGGCGGCATAATATACCAGATTGGGGAAATTCGGTAGTGTGTCGCCGTGGCCGCGATGACGGTGCTTGGCCTCCACATCCGTCATGCGACGCGCGCTGATCCGGTCACAAAAAGGGGCCCGGTCGCCCGAGCCCCTTTTTGTGTTGCGATATAAGCGAACAGCTTAGTCGCGGTCGCCCGTCAGGAACGCCGGGGCAAACTCGGGCGCGGGGCCGTCGTCCTTGGTGCCTTCATTGCGGGGAGCGCGCCCCTCGTCTCTGGCGCCACCGCCATCACGACGCGGACCACGGCCACCGTCGCCATCGCGACGCGGGCCACGGCCTTCGCCGCGACCGCCGCCGTCACCACGACCACCGCCACCGTCACCACGGGGGCCCCGGCCACCGTCGCCATCACGACGCGGGCCGCGACCTTCGCCACGTGGACGATCGCCGCCTTCGCGGGGTTCACGCGCCGGGCGGGTATCTTCCAGCTCGGCACCGGTTTCCTGATCGACGACACGCATCGACAAGCGAACCTTGCCGCGCGGATCGATCTCGAGGACCTTGACC
>NZ_JANYEK010000020.1 GCF_025363195.1 Sphingomonas sp. | reverse complement strand
CGATGTACTTGCGCTCGGCCAGCACGCCGTCTTCATTCATCTCGATGCGCTGCAGGCGGACTTTGACCTTGGCGTGCAGTTCGACCACGCGGTTGTCGTAGGCGCGATGCACTTCGGCGACGTTCGCGAAGATCATGCCCTCGCCCTTCACGTTCTCGAGCGCGCGGGTCATGTAGTACAGGCCAAGGACGACGTCCTGGGTCGGCACAATGATCGGCTCGCCGTTCGCCGGCGACAGGATGTTGTTGGTCGACATCATCAGCACGCGGGCTTCCAGCTGCGCTTCGAGGCTCAGCGGGACGTGGACGGCCATCTGATCGCCATCGAAATCGGCGTTGAAGGCCGAGCAGACCAATGGGTGAAGCTGGATCGCCTTGCCCTCGATCAATACCGGCTCGAACGCCTGGATGCCGAGACGGTGCAGCGTCGGTGCGCGGTTGAGCATCACGGGATGCTCGCGGATCACCTCGTCCAGGATATCCCAGACTTCTTTGCGCTCCTTCTCGACCCACTTCTTCGCCTGCTTGAGCGTCATGCTCAGGCCCTTGGCGTCGAGGCGCGCGTAGATGAACGGCTTGAACAGTTCGAGCGCCATCTTCTTCGGCAGGCCGCACTGGTGCAGCTTGAGTTCCGGACCGGTCACGATGACCGAACGACCCGAATAATCGACGCGCTTGCCCAGAAGGTTCTGGCGGAAGCGGCCCTGCTTGCCCTTGAGCATGTCGGACAGCGACTTGAGCGGACGCTTGTTGGCGCCCGTGATCGTGCGACCGCGACGACCGTTATCGAACAGCGCGTCGACCGCTTCCTGCAGCATGCGCTTTTCATTGCGGACGATGATGTCCGGCGCACGCAGCTCCATCAGGCGCTTGAGGCGATTGTTGCGGTTGATCACGCGGCGATACAGATCGTTCAGATCCGACGTCGCGAAGCGGCCGCCATCCAGCGGCACGAGCGGACGCAGTTCCGGCGGGATCACCGGTACGACTTCGAGGATCATCCATTCCGGGCGGTTGCCGGAATCGATGAAGCTCTCGACGACCTTCAGGCGCTTGATGATCTTCTTGGGCTTCAGCTCGGACTTGGTGACCGCCAGTTCTTCCAGCAGTTCCTTGCGCTCGCCCTCGAGATCGAGATCCTGCAGCATGATGCGCACGGCCTCGGCACCGATGCCGGCGGTGAAGGCGTCCTCACCATATTCGTCCTGCGCGTCGAGGAGTTCGTCCTCGGTCATTAGCTGATACTTTTCGAGCGGGGTGATCCCCGGCTCGATCACGATATACGCCTCGAAATACAGCACGCGCTCAAGCTGCTTGAGCTGCATGTCGAGCAGCAGGCCGATGCGCGACGGCAGCGACTTCAGGAACCAGATGTGCGCGACCGGCGCGGCCAGCTCGATATGGCCCATGCGCTCGCGGCGAACCTTCGACACGGTGACTTCGACACCGCATTTCTCGCAGACGATGCCCTTGTACTTCATGCGCTTGTACTTGCCGCACAGGCATTCGTAATCCTTGATCGGACCGAAGATGCGTGCGCAGAACAGGCCGTCACGCTCGGGCTTGAACGTGCGATAGTTGATGGTTTCCGGCTTCTTGATCTCACCGAACGACCACGAACGGATCTTGTCCGGGGAGGCGATGCCGATCTGGATCTGGTCGAAGGTTTCCGGCTTGGCGACCGGATTGGCGAAGTTGGTCAGTTCGTTCATTCTGATTCTCCAGTTCCCCTACCACTTGCGGGAGGGGGGAAGAAAGTGGCTTACTGTGCCGCGATCGCGACGCCGTCGGTGTCGAACTGTTCGATCGTCGTCAGCTCCACATTCAGGCCCAGCGAGCGCATTTCCTTGACGAGCACGTTGAAGCTCTCCGGAATGCCCGCCTCGAACGTGTCGTCACCCTTGACGATCGCCTCGTAGACCTTGGTGCGGCCGACCACGTCGTCCGACTTGACCGTCAGCATTTCCTGCAGGGTGTACGCCGCGCCGTAGGCCTGGAGGGCCCAAACCTCCATCTCGCCGAAGCGCTGCCCGCCGAACTGCGCCTTACCACCCAGCGGCTGCTGCGTGACGAGGCTGTACGGCCCGATCGACCGGGCGTGGATCTTGTCGTCCACAAGGTGATGCAACTTGAGCATGTAGATGATGCCCACCGTCACCTTGCGGTCGAACTTGTCGCCCGTGCGGCCATCAAACAGGTCCGACTGGCCCGACGTGTCGAGCCCGGCAAGGCTCAACATGTCGGAAACGTCGGCCTCACGCGCACCGTCGAACACGGGGGTGCCCATCGGCACGCCGGTCCGCAGGTTGGACGCGAGTTCGATGATCTGGTCGCTGTCGCGCGCTTCGATCTCGGCCGCATAATGGTCGCCATACACTTCTAGCAGACGCGACTTGACCGCATCCGGCATCTCGCCACCCTTCGCATCGGGGTTGGCATCACGCCAATCCTCCAGCGCGGTGTAGATCTGCTGGCCGAGGTTGCGCGCGGCCCAACCGAGATGCGTCTCGAAGATCTGCCCGACGTTCATGCGGCTCGGCACGCCCAGCGGGTTGAGCACGATATCCACCGGCGTACCGTCGGCGAGGAACGGCATGTCCTCCGCCGGCAGAATGCGAGAGATGACGCCCTTGTTGCCGTGACGGCCGGCCATCTTGTCGCCCGGCTGCAGCTTGCGCTTCACCGCGACGAACACCTTGACCATCTTCAGCACGCCTGGTGGCAGTTCGTCACCACGCTCCAGCTTGTCGCGGCGATCCTGGAACTTGTCGACGATGACCTTCACGGCATCGTCATACTGCACCTTGACCGCTTCGAGATCGCCCTGGACCTTGTCGTCGGCCACCGCGAACTTCCACCATTCGTGGCGATCGACGCTGTCGAGAACGTCGGAATCGACCACGACGCCCTTTTTCGGGCCGTTCTTTGGTACAGCCGTTGCGGTCTGCCCATCGAGCATCTCGCGCAGGCGGCTCCAAGTCGCACGGTTCAGGATCGAACGCTCATCGTCCGAATCCTTCTTCAGGCGCTCGATCTCCTCGCGCTCGATCGCCATCGCGCGCTCGTCCTTGTCGATGCCGTGGCGGTTGAACACCCGGACCTCGACGACCGTCCCGGCAACGCCCGGCGGCAAACGCAGCGACGTATCGCGCACGTCCGACGCCTTTTCACCGAAGATCGCGCGGAGCAGCTTTTCTTCCGGCGTCATCGGGCTTTCGCCCTTCGGCGTGATCTTGCCGGCGAGAATATCGCCCGGCTCGACCTCGGCACCGATATACACGATGCCCGCTTCGTCGAGGTTGCGCAGGGCTTCCTCGCCGACGTTCGGGATATCGCGCGTGATGTCTTCCGGCCCGAGCTTGGTGTCGCGCGCCATGACTTCGAATTCCTCGATATGGATCGAGGTGAAGACGTCATCCTTCACGATACGCTCGGAAATGAGGATCGAATCCTCATAATTATACCCGTTCCAGGGCATGAACGCGACCAGGCTGTTGCGGCCCAGCGCCAGCTCGCCGAACTCGGTCGACGGGCCATCGGCGAGCACGTCGCCAGCGCGGATCACGTCACCCACTTTCACCAGCGGGCGCTGGTTGATGCAGGTCGACTGGTTCGAGCGCTGGAACTTCATCAGCGTGTAGATGTCGACGCCCGACTTGCCGGCATCGACTTCGCCGGTCGCGCGGATGACGATCCGGGTCGCATCGACCTGATCGACGATACCAGCACGCTTGGCCGAAATGGCCGCGCCGGAATCCCGCGCCACCGTTTCTTCCATGCCGGTGCCGACGAACGGCGCCTCGGCCTGAACCAGAGGCACGGCCTGACGCTGCATGTTCGACCCCATCAGCGCGCGGTTGGCGTCATCGTTTTCCAGGAACGGAATGAGCGATGCCGCGACCGAGACGAGCTGCTTTGGGCTGACGTCCATCAGCGTGATGTTGTCCGGGATCGCCATCAGGAATTCGCCCGCCTGACGCGACGAGACGAGATCCTCGGTGAAGCCGTTGTCATCCGCCAGATCGGCGTTGGCCTGCGCGATCGTGTGCTTGGCCTCTTCCATCGCCGACAGATACACCACGTCGTCGGTGACCTTGTGGTCGACGACCTTGCGATATGGCGTCTCGATGAAGCCATATTTATTGACGCGGCTGAACGATGCGAGGCTGTTGATCAGGCCGATGTTCGGGCCTTCCGGCGTTTCGATCGGGCAGATGCGGCCATAATGCGTCGGGTGAACGTCGCGGACTTCGAAGCCCGCACGCTCACGAGTCAGACCACCTGGCCCAAGTGCCGACACGCGGCGCTTGTGGGTGACTTCGCTCAACGGATTGGTCTGATCCATGAACTGCGACAGCTGCGACGAGCCGAAGAATTCACGCACCGCGGCAACCGCCGGCTTGGCGTTGATCAGGTCGTTTGGCATCACCGTCGACACGTCGACCGACGACATGCGCTCCTTCACGGCGCGCTCCATGCGGAGCAGGCCGACGCGGTACTGGTTTTCCAGCAGCTCGCCCACCGAACGCACACGACGGTTACCGAGATTGTCGATATCGTCGATGTCGCCCTTGCCGTCCTTCAGGTCGACCAGCGTCTTGATGACGGCCAGGATGTCCTCGCTGCGCAACGTCGTCACGGTATCCTCGGCATCGAGGTCGAGACGCATGTTGAGCTTTACGCGGCCGACCGCCGACAGATCGTAACGGTCCGGATCGAAGAACAGGCCGCTGAACAGCGACTCTGCGGTCTCCAGCGTCGGCGGCTCGCCGGGGCGCATCACGCGGTAGATGTCGGACAGGGCCTGCTCGCGCTCCTCGGCCTTGTCGACCTTCAGCGTGTTGCGGATCCATGCGCCGGTCGCGATGTGATCGATGTCGAGTAGCTCGAGCTTCTCGATGCCCGCCTTGTCGAGCAGTTCGAGATTCTCCGCCGAAACTTCGTCGCCAGCCTCGATGTAGATCTGGCCGGTCGCTTCGTTGACGAGATCATAGGCGCTGTAGCGGCCGAAGATTTCCTCGGTCGGGATCAGCAGGTCGGTCAGGCCATCCTTGGCCGACTTGTTCGCGGCGCGCGGCGAAATCTTCTGGCCCGACGGGAACACGATCTCGCCGGTCTTGGCGTCGATGATGTCGAACATCGGCTTTTGGCCACGCCAGTTCTCGGCCTGGAACGGGATGATCCAGCCACCCTGGCCGCGCACGAAGGTGACGCGGTTGTAGAAGTGGTTGAGGATTTCCTCGCTCGTCATGCCGAGCGCATAGAGCAGCGCCGTGACCGGCAGCTTGCGCTTGCGATCGATGCGGACGTTGACGATGTCCTTGGCGTCGAATTCGAAATCGAGCCACGAACCGCGGTACGGGATCACGCGCGCGGCGAACAGGTACTTGCCCGATGCGTGCGTCTTGCCGCGATCATGGTCGAACAGGACGCCCGGCGAGCGGTGCATCTGGCTGACGATCACGCGTTCCGTGCCGTTAATGATGAAGGTGCCGTTGCCCGTCATCAGGGGCATGTCGCCCATGTAGACGTCCTGCTCCTTGATATCGAGGACCGAGCGGGCGTCGGTATCGGCATCCACCTCGAATACGATCAGGCGCAGCGTAACGCGCATCGGCGCTGCATAGGTGATGCCGCGCTGGCGGCATTCGTCGGTGTCGAACTTTGGCGGTTCGAGTTCGTAATTCACGAAGTCGAGTTCTGCCGTGCCGGCGAAATCGCGGATCGGGAACACCGAACGCAGCGTCTTTTCGAGCCCCGAGACATAGCCGATCGAGGGATCGGACCGCAGGAATTGTTCGTAGGATTCGCGCTGAACCTCGATCAGGTTCGGCATCTGCACCACTTCGTGGATGTTGCCGAACACCTTGCGGATGCGGCGCTTCAACGTGCCGCCGTCATATGCCCTGGATGCCATATTGGTCTTTGCCCTTGGTCTTGGCCTGAGACAGGCCGAAATAAAGTGCCCGGTTCGCCCGGGCGGGCACGCAGAAAACGCAAAAAGCCGCGTCGTCCGTGTTCGGATAACAGCAGCTTTCGGCGTCTTGGATACCGGCAAACCCCAATACGATCGACATGCTGCGCGACGGCATGTCATTTCCCGAGGTCTGTGGTGAGCAAGCGATATAGGCGGCGTGTTGGATTTAGTCAACGCGGACGGAGGGGCGCGGACACTTTAAATGTTGCAGGTGCGGTGATAGCCGGACGACCGACCCACACGCCGGTCGGAATGGTCGGTTCTTGCGCGGCCGGCGATGCGACGTCACGCGGATGGCATGTGAACTTCTGTCACTTTCGATGCATTGATCGATGAAAAAGAACGTCCCGCCCCGAAAAGGAGTCATTCGCGGGTCCGAATCCGGGTTCCCTTCATTGAGATAGCGTTATGAAAACATTTATCCCCCCGCATCGCCGCGCGTTCGTCGCGCTCGTTCCAGCCGCCTTGCTCATCGCAGCGCCGGGCTTTGCACAGGAGGCGGCCACCGCGCCACCCGCTGCGGCGCCGATCCAGACGACGGTCCCCCCGCCGCCGGTCGTGCCGAGTTTGCCGGAGGCCAGCACCCCGGCAGCAGCACCCGCTGGCGAGGCGGTGACGCAGCGTAACGGTATCGGCGATCCCAATAGCAAGACGCCGATGGCGCCGGAAGCGCTTGCCCAGGCCGAAGCCGCCCGGACTGCTGCCAACACCCGCGCCGCTGCGGCTCGGGCCGCACACACCGTGCGGTCCAGTCGTCAGGCTCCGGCACGCGTCGCCCCTGCACCCGTTGCTGTCGAGCCAGTCGCGCCCGCGCCTGCCGCCGCTGCGCCCGCAGCCGAAGTTCCCGCCCCCGCACCCGTCACCGCAGCGCCCGCCTTAGTGGCCGCGGCTCCGGCTCAACCCGCAGCAGCACCGCAATCGACCGATACCACCCAGACCAACACCGTCTCGGAGAGCGCACCTGTTTGGCCGTGGATCGTCGGCGGTCTCGTCATACTGGGCGGTCTGCTCGCTTTCTTCCTGACGCGTCGTCGTCGTGTGGTCGAGGACGACTATGAGGAGACGTATGTCGCGCCCGTCGCTCAGCCGATCGTAACTCCCGCAGCACCTGCCGTACTGGCCGCAGAAACCCCGGTGGTCGCCGAGCAGCCGCAATTTCTGCGCGCCGCACCTGTGATCTCCCCGATCGCGGCGCCCGTCGTCGCACCCTTGGCGGTCGCACCTTTGACGGACGAACCTGCTCCGGCCGCGACGGAAGATGCAAGCCTGGAAAAGGCCGAAGCTGGGGATGTCGAGGCGCTCACCGCAGGCGACGCGCCGGTCGCGGATCGCCCGTGGCTCGAATTCGCGATGCGCCCGGTTCGCGCCGGCAGCAATGTTGACGAGGCGCTGGTCGAGATCGAGCTGACCATCGGCAACGCCGGTAATATCGCCGCCGAGGATGTGCGCATCTCGACCTTCATGTTCGCCGATGGCTCGGCGAGCGAGGCGGAGATGGAACGCCTGTTGGTCGAGCGCGGCGACGAGGGCATCGCCCCGGTCACGATCGAGCCGGGGGAGGGCACTCGGGTCGACGCGACGCTGGCCTTGCTCAAGCGCGATCTGAGCGACACTGCCGAATTCTCGCCGGTGGTGATGGCCGATGCGCGCTATCGCCTGCCGGATGGCAGCGAGGGCCGGACCTGCGCCACCTTCCTGATCGGCGTCACCAATGACGATGGTGTCCATATTGAGCCGATCTCGATCGCCCGTCCGCTGATGCGCGACGACATTGCGGCGCACCTGCACGGCGTTCCCGAACACGCCTGATTGGCGCGCGCGTTCGACCTTTCGGCCCTCTCCCGTTTTTGCGGGGGAGGGTTTTTTGTGGCGGTCGCGATCTCTTCCGTCCGATGTCCGCCCCGGCTTGCCGCGATCGTGACGGCGGTCGTATGACGTTCAGGATTCCTGACGTAAGGCGTATTGGTGCGAAATTTGACGATGAAGATGGCCCTGTGGCTGACCGTGCTGGCCGTGCTAGGCGTGGCCAGCGGTGCGGAGGCGCAGAATGAAGCAACGCCGCTGATCCCCAATCTGGGGGGCTTCTCGCTTCCGGGCACGCCCAAGCCGAGCGACCAGCCGGTGGTCCTTCCGACCCCGATTCCGTCGCCCACCGAAACCGCGACCAGCACCCCGCGCACCCCGCGCATCCCGGCACCCCGCATCACCCCAGCCCCGCGGCCGACACCGACGGCGCGGTCCGTTCCAAAGCCTGAGCCGCGCCCGACGGCGGTCGCGCTGCCGGTCACGGATGTGCCATCGCCGGTCGCGGCTGTGCCGCCTCGGGTTACGACTGGGTCGCCGCCCGTGGGAGATGCCAGCCCAACGCCAGTCGCCACTTCGGTTGCAGCCCCGGCGACGATTGCGCCGGTAGCCGAGCAAACATCAGCGACGTCGGCGGGTCCATGGGTCTGGTTGGGTTTCGGCGGTATCGTGTTGGCGGGGATATTATTCGCGCTGTTCCGCTTCCGCATGCGCTCGCGTGACGATGTTGCAGAACAGGCCCAGATGATCGAGATCGCCTCCGCCGATCCGGTGCCGACACCAACGGCCGAGCCCGTATCCCGGCCGGAGCCTGCCGCGATGCCGGCCACCCCCGCATCCCGCGCGCAAATCGAGATTGCGATGCGCCCGATCCGTGCCGGCACCAACCTGACCAGCGGTGCAGTCGATTACGAAATCACCCTGCGCAATATCGGCGATGTTTTGGCCACCGACATCCGCGTCGACATCCGTCTGATGAACGCCAGCGTGGATCAGGACGCGATGCTCGGGGCGTTGTTCGCTCAGGACATCGTCAAGCCGCTCGTCGCCCGCTTCGATCTTGCTATCGGCCAAACAATTTCGCTCGGTGGCATGGCGATGATCCCGCACGATGGCATCGTGCCGCTGGCCATAAACGGGCGCAATTTCTTCGTACCGGTCTTCTCGGTGAACATATTCTATCGCTGGGGAGATTCCGGCCACGGTCAAACGGCGGCCGCGTGGGTGATCGGTATCGAGCGCGATACCGGGGCGAAAATGGCACCGTTCCGGCTCGATGCCGGACCGCGTATGTATGATGCGGTCGGCCAGCGTGCGCAGGGGCTTGCGATTACACGCTGAGACCGTCAAGCGATTGATCTTGGCCAAACCTGCGCGCAAAGCTCTGCGATCACAGGATCAAGGAGTCGCGTCCCACATGAAGATCATTCTCGCGCC
>NZ_JANYEK010000018.1 GCF_025363195.1 Sphingomonas sp. | reverse complement strand
CAATTTCGGGACCGTGGTGAAACGCAATTACCCGGTCGCCATCGCCACCGCCGCGCACGATGCGCCGACCGAGACGGTCAGCGTCGTCGGGTGCCTGTGCACGCCGCTTGATCGATTGGCCGATCGCGTGACGCTGCCGGTGGCAGGACCAGGCGATATCGTCGCGGTGTTTTTGGCTGGTGCCTATGGTCTGTCGGCCAGCCCGTCCGCGTTTCTCGGCCATCCCAAACCGACCGAATCGCTGGCCAATCTAGGTCAATCCTAACGCAATCTTTACCTGATCGATCGCATAGCTGGACCATAGCCCGCGGACCGTGTGGAGAGACGTCTCCGCCGGTAATAGCGGCAGGAGGTCTGTACGATGCGTCTCGGTTCCGGTTTCCCAGGGTTCGGCTTCAGGGCTCTGAGCGTGGCGATGATCGCCACCACCGCGCTGTCCGGCTGCATGGGCGGCGGGGGTCGCTCGCAGTTGCCGCCGGCGAGCTTCGTGGCGACGCAGGAACAGCCGGGCGAGGAATATGTCATCGGACCGCTCGACCAGCTGCAAATCTTTGTCTGGCGTAACCCGGAGCTGTCTTCGGATGTGCAGGTGCGCCCCGATGGCCGGATCACCACCCCGCTGATCAGCGATATGCCCGCGGTCGGCAAAACTCCGGCGATGCTGGCCGACGATCTCAAGATCGCGCTGGGCGAGTACATCAAGGATCCGATTGTCTCGGTCATCGTCAAGAATTTCAGCGGCACGTTCAGCCAGCAGGTGCGTATCGTTGGCGCGACCGAAAAACCGGCGTCGATCCCATACCGCGCGAATATGACGTTGCTGGACGCGATGATCGCGGTCGGCGGCCTCAGCCAATATGCGGCGGGCAACAAGGCGCGGCTCGTGCGCTACGATCGTGCCACCGGCAAACAGGTCGAATACAATCTCAAGCTCTCTAGCCTTCTGAAGAACGGCGATTCACGTGCAAACGTCCGTCTTGCCCCGGGCGACGTGATCATCATCCCGGAAAGCATGTTCTAAGATGAGCGGACTGTACGACGAGATCCGCGCCATTCTGCATGCGATCTGGATGCGGCGTTGGCTGGCGATGGCGGTCGCTTGGGCGATCGCGATCGTGGGGTGGTTGGTCGTATCGCAAATTCCCAATTCCTATGAATCCAGGGCGCGCGTATCCGTGCAGATGCAGTCGATCCTGCCATCGGCCGTCGGCATCACCACGGCCGACCAGCAGAAGGACGTCGACCGCGTCCGCCAGACGCTGACCAGCGCGACCAATCTGGAAAAGGTCGTCCGCGGCACCGATCTCAGGAATACCGTGCAGACCGACCGCGATATGGCGGACCGCGTCGCCGGGCTGCAAAAGGCGATCACGATCACCGCGCAGCAGGACAATCTGTTCGAGATAACCGCCAAGGGCGGCAGTCCGAAGATGGTGCGCGCGATCGTACAAAAACTGATCGACATCTTCGTCGAGGAAAATCTCGCCGGTGATCGCGACGAGACGAGTTCGTCGCTGCGTTTCCTGGATGCGCAGCTCGAACAGCGCCAGAAGCAGTTGCAGGACGCCGAGGCCAAGAAGACCGATTTCCAAAACCGCTATCTCGGATCGCTGCCTGGCACGGGATCGCTGACCGACCGCATGAGCGCGGCGCGCAGCGCGATGGCGCAGGTCGATGGCGATCTTGCCGCGGCTCAGTCGGGCCTCGTCGCCGTCAACGGACAGATGGCCGGCACTTCGCCGACTGTCGCGGGTGCGCCCGGCACTGTCACGACCGGTCCGGCGCGCGCGCGTCTCGCCGCGATCCAGGGCCAAATCGCCGACGGGCGGAGCCGCGGCTACACCGACAATCATCCCGACATGATCGCACTGAAGGGTCAGCTTGCCGCTGCAACCGCTGCGGCGCGCAACGAACCGGTCGGATCGGGCGGAGCGAGCGGAGCTTCGGCCAATCCCCTGTATCTGTCGTTCCGGTCTATGCAGGCCGAGAAACAAGCGCAAGTCGCCGCCCTGACGATGCGCAAGGCGCAGTTGCAGCGTGATCTCGACACGATCAATTCGAAATTGGCCGGTGACCCCGCGGTTGCCGCCGAACAGGGGCAGATCGAGCGCAGTTATTCCGTGCTGAAGGGCCAGTATGACAAGATGCTGGCGGATCGCGAGGGCATCAAGCTGCGCGGCCAGGCGCAGACGCAGACCGATTCGATCAAGTTCAGCGTCATCGATCCGCCGAGTGCTCCGCGCGTGCCGAGCGCGCCCAACCGCCCGATCCTGCTGACCGGCGTGTTGATCGTCGCGATCTGCGGGGGGATCGGCGCGGCTTTCGCGCTCGGGCAGTTGAAGGCGACGTTCGCCACGGCCGCGCGGCTCGAACGCGCTACCGGCATGACGGTGATCGGATCGATCGGCGAAGCGGTAACGGCTGCACAGACCGCCGCGCGCCGCCGCAATCTGATGTATTTCGGCGGGGGAGCGGCGGCGCTCGGTGCCGCTTATGGGGCGCTGCTCGGCGTCGAAATGGTTACACGGGGGCTCGCGGCGTGACCGAGATGCGACAACTCAAGCCGTCGCTGCTGGAACGCGCGTCGCTGGTTTATGACTTCGAGGCGCATTTGCGCGCCAAGGGGACGATTGCGCCGCTTAATGATGCTAACCAAGCATCGCTCATTCCACAGCCAGAGATCGACCGGCCTGCCGTGCGGCCATGGCTCGGCCGCGGAGTAGCGATCGACCGGACCATGCTCGCCGAAAAGGGCCTGCTCGTACCCGACGCCCCGGTCGGCGCGCTGGCCGAGGAGTTTCGTCAGGTAAAGCGCCAGATGCTGCTTACCGCCCGCACCGTGCGGATCGGAGATGCCGACCGGGCCCGCACGATCCTGATCTGTTCGGCCAATCCGGACGAGGGCAAGACCTATTGCGCGGTCAACCTCGCCATTTCGATGGCGGCGGAGCGCGACACTGAAGTTCTGTTGGTCGATGCCGATTTCGCCAAACCGGATGTCATGAACCGTCTTGGCGTGCGCGACAGTGCCGGTCTGCTGGATGCGTTGGGTGATTCGCGCATCGATGTGGAAAGCTGCGTGGTGCGCACCGATATCCCGCAGCTCAGCCTGTTGCCGGCCGGGGCAAGGACCCATCAGGACACCGAATTGCTCGCCAGCGGGCGCACGCAGGAGCTGATGGCGCAATTGCTCGCCGCCGATCCTCGCCGCATTCTGATCTTCGATTCACCACCTGCGCTGGCCGCGTCGCCGGCCTCGGTGCTGGCGGCTCAGGTCGGTCAGGTGCTGGTCGTGGTCCGCGCCGACAAAACCAGCGAGACCGATCTGCGCGAGGCGGTCGTCGAGCTCGATGGTTGCGAGCATATCCAGCTGATCCTCAATGCCGTGTCGTTCGCACCGGGAGGGCGCCGTTATGGCGGTTATTACGCACAGGACGAGGCGAAATGATGCGGACCCCCTTCGCCGCCGCGGGGGGCCTTGCGTTGCTCGTTGCCAGCCCGGCCGTGGCCGGGCCGCGCACATCGATCACGCCCTATATCGAACTCGGGCAGATACTGACCGCCAATCTGCAATCGGGCGACGTGCTGACCTATTCCACCGCATCGGCAGGTGTGGATGCTACCATCAACACGCGCAACGTGGAGGTCCAGCTAAGCTATAATTATCAGCACAATTTTTCATGGGACAGAAAACGCGGCGATGATGACCTCCATTCGGGTCTCGCCCGTGCGACGGTCAAGGTCGCGCCGGGTCTGCGGATCGAGGGCGGTGCCCTGGCGACGCGCGCGCGCTCCGACATTCGCGGCGCTGCCCCGGTGGTGTTGGCCGGTCGACAGGACAATGTGACGCAACTCTATTCGGCCTATGTCGGGCCGACCTTGGCGACGCATGTCGGCCCCGCGAGCCTCCAGGCCAGTTATCGCTTCGGCTATACCAAAGTGGAGGCGCCGGGCGCGACCGGCGTGGTGCCGGGCAGCCCAAGACTCGACAACTTCGATGCTTCCAAAACCCATCTGGCGACGGCCTCGATCGACGTTGGTGCCGGCCATGGCCTGCCGGTCGGTGTAACGGTGTCTGGCGCATACGAGCGCGACGACGCCAGCCAGTTGAAGCAGCGTTACGAAGGCAAGTTCGGGCGCGGCGATGTCGTTGTCCCGGTGCTACCGACGCTCGCCCTCACCGCTGGCGTGGGGTATGAGAAGATCAAGGTTTCGCAAAAAGATCCACTGTTGGACGCTGCAACCGGCCAGCCGGTGGTCGATCCCAATGGCCGCTTCATCACCGACGACGCATCACCGCGCCGCATCGCCTATGAGACAGACGGGTTGATCTATGATGCCGGGCTCGTCTGGAAGCCCTCGCGGCGCACCACGTTGCAGGCGCGCGCTGGCAGAAGGTATGGCGGCACGACCTATAGCGGATCGCTCAGTTATGCCGCGAGCCGCTCGATCGGCATCCAGATCAGTGTCTACGACAGCGTCGATACATTCGGTCGCCAGCTGCGCGACGGGATCGCGGCGCTGCCGACCAGCTTCATCGATCAGCGCGATGCGTTCAGCCAGCAATTCTCCGGCTGCACGTTCGGCCGGTCGAACATCGCGGCGGGCGGTTGCCTGAACGGCGTGCTGCAATCGATCTCCACCGCCAGCTACCGTGCACGCGGTGTCGATGCGGTGATATCGGCCAACCGCGGGCCGCTCAGCTTCGGCGTCGGTGCGGGTTATGCCAACCGCAAGCTCTACGCGCCGGGTGGCGTCGGCTACACGGTCTATGGCGTAACCGACCAGAGCTATTACGGGCAAGGCTATGTCAGCGTGAAGCTCGACCGGAACTCGGGGATCAGCGGCAATGTGTTCCTCAATTATTACGAGAGCGGGCTGATCAGTGCGCCTGCGGTGTTCTCGACCGGGGCAACGGCCAGCTATTACCGCAATTTCGGGCGGGTCGGCACGACGTTGACGGCCGGCCTGTATAATTTCAGCCAGGAAGGGTTCGTGGACCAGAGCTCCGGTCAGGCACAGGTCGGCGTGCGATACAGCTTCTGAGCGCGACCGATCGCGAAAATTCGAGGTGAAGGATCGGTTAACCGATTGCGGATAGAGATCATGGTGTAGAGATATCCTACGCCGATACAGGTGGTGACGATGTACGACGACCATTATGGCCTGACGGGACGGCCGTTCCAGCTGACGCCTGATCCGCGTTTCTGGTTCGACACCGCCACGCATCGGAAAGCGATGGCCTATCTCGGCTATGGCCTGTCGCAGGGTGAGGGCTTCATCGTCATCACCGGCGACGTCGGCGCGGGCAAGACCACATTGGTCGGTCATTTGATGGCGACCGTGGATCGCGAGCGGCTGAACATCATCAAGATCGTCTCGACCCAGATCGAGGCCGACGATCTGTTGCGCCTGGTCGCCGGCGGGCTGGAGATCGAGGCCGACGGGCTAACCAAGGCACAATTGCTGACCGCGATCGAACGCGGACTGCACGCTACGGCGCGGTCCGGCAGGCGCACGCTGCTGATCGTCGATGAATCCCAGGCTTTGCCGGTGTCCTCGCTCGAGGAATTGCGGATGCTGTCCAACTTCCAGGCCGGCGGCCATCCGTTGTTGCAGATCTTCCTGCTCGGCCAGCCGGACTTCCGCGAGCGGCTGCACGGATCGGACCGGCTGGAACAACTCCGTCAGCGTGTGATCGCCATGCACCATCTCGACCCGATGGGCCCGGAAGAGGTCGAACCCTATATGGTTCACCGCCTGTCGCTGGTCGGCTGGCAGAACAATCCGCATTTCACCCCCGATGCGTTTCGTGCGCTGCACGATGCGACCGATGGCGTGCCACGTCGGCTGAACCAGTTGGCGGGCCGTGTATTGCTGTACGGCGCGATCGAGCAGCTGGGCGTCATCGACCGCGATGTCGTCGATGCCGTGCTGGCCGATATCGCCAGGGATACGCCGTCGATGGCGCATGCGGTGGTGCGGCCTGCTTCGGTCGCGGAAAGCGACGTCGTCGACATGCCGGCGGAGCCGGTGCCGCTGGCCGAGCCGGAGCCAGTGTTCGAAGCGGCGACGGTCGAATGGCCCGTTCCACGCCCATTGTTCCATACGCCGCCGCCGAGCGAACCGCGCCCGATCCGCGCGCCGCTGTTCGCTGCGCCGGAACCCGCCGTCGAACCAGAACCGGTTACTGTCGAATCGATCGCGGCCATTGCGCCGGATCCGGTGGTGTCCGAGCCTGCCGAGACAAGTAGCGAGTCCAATCCGACCGATCGTATCGCCGCGCTCGAAGCGCGGATCGAGGAGCAGGAAGAGGCGCTGCGTCGCGTGCTGACCCTGTTGGTCGATTGGGTCGAGCATGACCCGCGCATGGATGCTGCCCTCGCCGCAGTTAGCCGGTAAAACCCCGAATGCGCCACGCGCTTTCCGTCGATGTCGAGGACTGGTACCAGGTCGGCGCCTTCGAGCAGGTGATCGACAAGGGCGAGTGGGGTTCCCTTGAAACGCGCGTCGAGCGTAATACCGATGCCGTGTTGGCGCTGTTCGGCGAAACCCGCGTGAAGGCGACGTTCTTCACTTTGGGCTGGGTTGCCGAGCGTCATCCGCAATTGATCCGCCGTATCGCCGAAGCGGGCCATGAGGTGGCGAGCCACGGCTGGGATCACCAACGGGTCTTCACGATGGACGCGCCCATGTTCCGCGCCGATCTCGCCCGCGCGCGGCAAGTGCTGGAGGATGCTAGTGGGCAGGCGGTGACCGGATATCGCGCGCCGAGCTTCTCGATCGACCAGCGCACCCCGTGGGCGCATGTCGAACTTGCCGAGGCGGGCTACACCTATTCATCCAGCGTCGCGCCGCTCAAGCACGATCATTACGGCTGGCCGGATGCGCCGCGTTACGCCTTCAAGCCGCTCGCCGATTCCGATCTGATCGAGCTGCCGGTGACGGTCGCCGATCTGGCCGGGCGGCGGATGGCGACCGGCGGTGGGTTCTTCCGCTTGTTGCCGGCCGCGCTGATGAACTTCGCGGTCGGGCAGGTTTCTGGCGAGGGCCAGCCGGCAGTTTTCTATTTTCATCCTTGGGAGATCGACCCAGGCCAGCCACGCGTCAGAAACGCTCCGCTCCGCTCGAAACTGCGCCATTATAGTCGCCTGGGGGCGATGGCGGGCAAGGTGCGCGGATTGATCCGCCGACATGATTGGGGGCGGATGGATGCCGTGATCGCCGAGGCGCGGACAAATCTGCAATGAACATGATGCTGTTCAATACCCCGCTAGCCCTTCGCTTCGCCGATCTGCGCGATGCAGGTGAACGTGCGCGGATCGACAATTGGGTGCGGTTGCAACCGGGAGCGACGCCGTTCCATTTGCCGGCTTGGAGCATCGCGGTGGCACGGGCTTGTGGGCATGCAAGCCATACGCTGGTGGCCGAACGGGCGGATGGATCTCTTGCCGGGCTGTTGCCGATGACCGAGATTTCATCGCCTCTGTTCGGACGCGCGCTGGTGTCGAACGGTTTTGCTGTGGATGGCGGCATATTGGCGCGTGACCCGGCAGCAGTGCGGCAATTGGGCGAGGCCGCTTGGGCGCTGGCGCAGGAACTACGCTGCCCGACGCTCGAGTTGCGCGGTGGGCCGGCGGAGGGTCCGGAATGGCTGCGCGACGACAGCACCTATCTGGGCTTCGTCCGCGATCTGGCGCAGGACGACGCGGCGGAATTGCTGGCGATCCCGCGCAAGCAGCGGGCGGAAGTGCGCAAGAGCCTGGGCTTCGACCTGGACGTTGCGGTGGGTCGCGATGCCGCGGCGGCGCGGGCGCATTATGCAGTGTACGCTGAATCCGTGCGCAACCTCGGTACGCCAGTGTTCCCGGCGCGGTTGTTCCTGGAAGTTCTGGCGGAGTTCGGCAACGAAGCCGATATCCTGACCGTCAGCGCCAATGGCAAGCCGCAAGCCAGTGTTCTCAGCCTGTATTTCAACTCTACGGCCTACCCCTATTGGGGTGGCGGCACGGCGGCGGCGCGCGCCTTACGCGCCAATGACCGGATGTATTTCGCACTGATGGCGCATGCGCGAGCGAAAGGGTGTACGCGGTTCGATTTCGGGCGGTCCAAGGCTGGCACCGGACCGGCCGCGTTCAAGAAGAATTGGGGTTTCGAGGGCGTGCCCTTGGCCTATGCCAAGCGCGCCGGCGACGGGCAGGCCCCGCGCGAGATCAATCCGCTCAACCCGCGCTATCAGGCCAAGATCGCGCTGTGGAAGAAACTGCCATTGTGGCTGGCGAATGGAGTCGGGCCGCACATCGCCAAAGGGCTGGGCTGATGGGCGACATCCTGTTCCTGGCGCACCGCGTCCCGTATCCGCCCGATCGTGGAGACAAAATCCGCGGTTTCAACATCCTGAAATTCCTGGCAGCGCGCAAACGCGTTCACTTGGTCGCCTTCGCCGACGATGTGCGCGATATCGGACGCGAAAACGGACTGACAGATCGGACTGCCATCGTGTGGCGCGCAAAGTCGCGCGCGGTGGCGGCGATCCAGGCGCTGATCGCTCGCAAGCCGGTGTCGCTGACCGCGTTTGAGAATGTGGCGGTGGGGCAGGCGGTGGCCGATGTGCTCGCCGCGCGCGACATCGATACGATCTACGTCTTTTCGAGCCAGATGGCGCAATACATCCCTGCGGACACGCAGGCGCGCGTTATCATGGATTTCGTCGATATGGATTCGGCAAAGTTCGCCGATTACGGCAAGACGCAAACCGGGCCGATGGGCTGGCTGATGCGGCGTGAGGGACGGCTGCTCGCCGCCTATGAGGCTGAGGTGGCGGGGCGGGCCACGGCCAGCCTGTTCGTCAGCCATGCCGAGGTGGCCCTGTTCCGACGGGACAGCGGGGCGGACCGGGTGTTCGCGATAGAGAACGGGATCGATACGGATTTTTTCGATCCTGTTGCAACGTTCGACCGCGCAGATGTCTCGGGTCCGATAATCGTGTTTACGGGGCAGATGAATTACCGCCCGAACATCGAGGCGGTGACCTGGTTCGTCACGGCGATCCTGCCGTCGGTGCGTGCCGCGAATCCCGGCGTAAGCTTCGCCATCGTCGGCCGCGCACCGACCGATGCGGTGCACGCGCTGGCCAAGCAGCCGGGTGTGATCGTCACCGGTGAGGTGGCGGACGTGCGCGGTTGGCTGGCGGCGGCGTCGGTCGTGGTCGCGCCGCTGAAAATGGCGCGGGGCGTGCAGAACAAGGTGCTCGAGGCGATGGCGATGGCCCGTCCGGTGGTCGCCTCGGCCCCCGCCGCTGAAGGGATCGATCACAAGGATACGATCGCAGTCGGCGATACGGCCGCCGAAATTACCGAACAGATCGTCGGGCTACTGGCCGATCCTGTCGCGGCAATCGCGCTCGGGCGCGCCGCGCGGGAGCAGGTGAAGCGGCGGTACAGCTGGGAGGCTCGGCTGGCACCGCTGGACGCAATTCTCGGCACGGTCCTGGCCGAACCTGCCGCGGAGCGCACCGCCGCATGACGATCGCCGTTCGCGCCACAGATTTCGTCCCCGTCACGGGAAGCGCGAATTGGCGTAGGCACCTTGCGGTTCTCGCAGGGGTGTCGGCGGTGTTGCTGACGGTGTTCCGCGGCGACGTCGGCGATCTGCTGCATATCTGGTGGACGAGCACGACGTTCGGGCATTGCCTGTTCATCGGCCCCGTCATTGCCTGGTTGGTATGGCAGCGGCGCGAGCAATTGACCGAATTGACGCCGGTGGCGTGGGCGCCGGGGCTCGCTCTGGTCGGGGTCGGCGGGTTTGGCTGGCTATTGGGCGATGCGTCGAGCGTCGCGTTCGCGCGGCAACTCGGCGTCGTGATGATGGTGCAAGGCGCAGTGGTGACGTTGCTCGGACCCAATGTTGCGCGTGGCCTGCTGTTTCCCTTGGCGTACGCCGTGTTCCTCGTTCCATTCGGGGAGGGTCTGGAAGGCCCGCTCCAGACGATCACCGTCGCCATGACGATGCCGCTGCTGCATCTAGTCGGTGTTCCGGCGGTGGTAGACGGGGTGCTGATCACCATCCCCAACGGCTATTTCGAAGTGGCAGAGGCGTGTTCGGGTGCGAAGTTCGTCATCGCGATGATCGCATATGGCACGTTGGTCGCTAACGTCTGCTTCGTTTCCCGGGCGCGGCGCGCGATCTTCATGGTCGTGGCGCTGGTCGTGCCGGTGGTCGCCAATGGCCTGCGGGCGTTCGGGACGATCTATGTCGCGCATCTGACGTCGGTCGAACGGGCGACCGGGCTCGACCATATCGTCTATGGCTGGGTGTTCTTCGGACTGGTGATGGCGGCGGTAATCGCGATCGGCTGGCGCTGGTTCGATCGTGCGCCGGATGACGCGGTGTTCGATCCTGCCATGCTGCAGACGGTGCCTAAGTGGCGGATCGATCTGCTGTTGGCGGGCGCGCTGACGCTGACGGTGGTCGGGGTGTTCGTGGCTTGGTCTGGCGCGATCGCGGGGCGGGCGCAGGTGTTGCCTGACGCCATCACCTTGCCGGAAGTGCCTGGCTGGCACCGCGCGCCCATGAGCGTGCGGGCGGCGTGGACGCCGCATTATCCCGGTGCGGATCATTTCCTGATCGGGCGCTATAGTGACGGCACGGGCGCGGCGGTCGATCTGGCGATGGCGGTCTATGGCAGCCAGCGCGAGGGCAAGGAGTTGGTGTCGTTCGGCATCGGTGTGCTCAAGCAAGACGATATCTGGGTGCGGGTGGACGATCTACCCGATCTGGCGGGCGGATCGGCGATGCGCATCACCGCGCCGGGGCCGATCGAGCGTCAGGTAGCGACCTGGTATGTGGTCGGCGATGTCCTGACGCATGACGAGAAGATCGTGAAGCTGGAAACGCTGAAGGCGAAGCTGCTCGGCGGCCCGCAGCGCGCCGTGGCGATGCATGTTTCGGCTGAAGTGATGCCGGGCGTGGATGCGCGGGCGGCGATGGCGCGGTTCGTCGCGGCCTTGGGACCGATCGACCGTCTCGCGGACCGGGCGGCGGGGATGAACTGATCGCGGTCCGTTCGGCTCGGCGTGCCGAGCTTGTCGAAGCGTTGTTCTTTCTATCTACGACTGCGGAGAAGAGCGGTCCTTCGATCGGCTCAGCACGAACGGTAGCTTGAAGTCATGTGCGGCATCGCCGGTCTCTATTATCCCGCTACGCCCAAGCCGGTCGATCCGGCGCGGATCCGGGCGATGGCGGATGCGCAGGCGCATCGCGGGCCGGATGGGTCGGGCGTGTGGACCGCGCCGGGCGTTGGGCTCGGACATCGCCGCCTGGCGATCATCGACCTTGCCGGATCGCCGCAGCCGATGGCGAGCGCGGACGGCGCGCTGACCGTCACCTACAATGGCGAGATCTATAATTTCGCCGAACTGCGCGCCGAGCTGCAGGCGCAGGGCGCGGTGTTCGTCACCTCGGGCGATACCGAGGTGTTGTTGCACGGCTGGAACGCGTGGGGCCCGGCGATGCTGGAGCGGCTGAACGGCATGTTCGCCTTCGCGTTGCACGATGCGCGGCGGCAATGCCTGTTCCTGGCGCGCGACCGGTTGGGTGTGAAGCCGTTACATTATGCCGAGCTGTCGGATGGTGGCGTGGCGTTCGCGTCCGAATTGAAGGGGCTGCTCGCGCATCCGTTGTTGCGGCGCGAACCGGATGTCCGCGCGATCGAAGACTTCATGGCGTTTGGCTATGTGCCTGACGATGCCTGTATCATCTCGGGCGTGAAGAAGCTGGCGGCGGGGCATGCGCTCCTGATCGAGCGCGGCAAGCCGATGCCTGCGCCGTCCCGTTGGTGGGGCGTGGATTTTTCGCGGCGGGCGAACGGATCGGTGAAGGCGCTTGAAGAAGAACTGGTCGCGTTGATGCGAACCGCCGTGCGGTCGCGCATGGTGTCGGATGTGCCGCTAGGGGCATTCTTGTCGGGCGGGGTCGATAGCTCGGCGGTGGTCGCCTTGATGGCCGAGGCGTCGGGCAGGGCGGTGAAGACCTGTACGATCGGTTTCCAAGAAACTGGCCATGACGAGCGTTGCTATGCGGCGCAGGTTGCAGCGCGTTTCGCCACGGATCACCGCGAGCGCGTGGTGGCGCCAGACGATTTCGCGGTGATCGACACGTTGGTCGCGGCGTTCGACGAGCCGTTCGCCGATGCCTCCGCGCTGGCCACCTACCGGGTGTGCGAACTCGCTCGCGAACAGGTCACGGTGGCGCTATCGGGCGATGGCGCGGACGAGGCCTTCGCAGGATATCGCCGCTACAAATTTCAGGCGGCGGAGGAGCGGGTGCGCGGGCTACTTCCGGCACATCTGCGGATGCGAGTGTTCGGCGCGCTAGGTCGGGCTTATCCCAAGGCCGATTGGGCGCCGCGACCTTTACGGGCCAAATCCACGTTTCTCGCGCTGGCCGAGGATGGCGGCGAGGCTTATGCGCGCGCGGTCGGGGTGACGTCGCCCGAGGTGCGGGCCGTGCTGTTCTCCGGTACAGCAAAGCACGCGCTGGGCGGTCACCGGGCCGAGGATCGCTATATTCTTAGCATGCGCGACGCTCCGGCGCGCGACGCGATCGACCGGGCGCAATATGCTGATTTCCAGCATTGGTTGCCCGGCGACATCCTGACCAAGACCGATCGCACCAGCATGGCCGTAGGGCTGGAAGCGCGCGAGCCGTTGCTCGATTACCGACTGGTCGAATTCGCGGCCTCGCTGCCGGCATCGATGCGGTTGCGGGGCGGGCAGGGGAAATGGCTGATGAAACGCGCGATGGAGCGCCATCTGCCGAGGGAGATATTGTACCGGTCGAAGATGGGGTTCGTGACCCCGGTGAGCGCGTGGTTCCGGGGCGCGCTGGCTGGGGAAGGCGCGCGACTGGCCAAGTCGCGCGTGCTGGCCGAATGGTTCAATCCCGCAGCGATCGCAACGCTCGCTGCCGACCACGGCGCGGGACGTGCGGAACATGGGCGCACCTTGTGGCAGTTGGTCATGCTGGAACGATCGCTGCAGCGGCTGTTCGGTTAGGTGGAGAATACCACCATCGCGGCATGGAGCGTTTGCGCGATCAGGACCAGTGTGGACAGCAGGAACAGCGAGAAACGGATGCTGATCTTGTTCACCGTGGCTTGCACCAGACTGTGCACAATGCGCAAACCGACATAGGCCCAGGCGATCCAGGCATTGATACCGTTGCCCGCGCCCGCGACCGCCAATACCAGCGCCGAGGCGTAGAAGATCGTCGGCTGCTCCATCAGATGCATGTAATTATGCGCAGGCCATTGCGCGGAGTCGGGCACGATGCCGTCGAGCTGCCCAGGTCGGCCGCCGCGCGCCTTGGATAGGTCGATCCCGGCCTTTTTAAGCGCGGGCATGCGCACCGCGACCATCCATGCCCACATCACCAAAGTCCACGCAACAAGGACGATGATCGCCTTCAATATTTCGCTGTGCATAGTCTTGCCCTCTCCTGTTTGGCGGCAGGCTGCACCAATGGTGGCGAAACGGCAACGGCTGTCGCCATGAAGCACCCGCCGTCATGACGAATTTGTCATGCAATGCTCAGGGTTTTGACCGGGTTGTCTCGGGCATCATGCGACGATGGCCGGACAAGGCCGTCGCACCAGGAGAAGATAGCATGAAGTTCGCGATCATCGTATCACTTGCCGCCGCAACCCTGGCAATCGCCGGACCAGCCGATGCCAAGGGCTGCCTGAAGGGCGCTGCCGTCGGCGGCGTGGGGGGGCATGTCGTCGGTCATCATGCCGTATTGGGCGCGGCCGCCGGATGCGCCATCGGGCATCATCGCGCCGCCAAGGCCGCCAAGGCGCAGACCGCCGCGCACCATTGATCCTCCGGTCCCTGTCCCGCCACAGTGGGAGGGGGACGCGGTTCGCGATCAGTCGAAACTGGCGCCCCAGCGGCGCTTGGCGCGGTTCTTCCAGAGACCGCGATGATAGGCGTCGGACGCCAGCAGCGGCATGACCGATCCGGCCTCGGCGAACACCATCTGTTCGATGCCGGTATTGACCTTGCCCCAGCTTGCCGCCTCCTGAAGCGTGGAGGACGAGCAGGCCCCGTCGCGCACATCGGCGACGGTGATCTGCACGGCATATTTATGGACTTGCACATCGTCGTGTCCGAGGATCTCGGCGCAGACGACTGTGTCTTGAATGAAGTTCTTCGGCACGCCGCCGCCGATCATCAGCAGGCCGGTGACGCCCGCCTTGATCTTGATCTCGGTCAGTTCGCGGAAATCGGCGATGGCGTCGAGCACCATGTAGGGCTTGCCAGCCTTGGCGCGATCGACCTGATGCTTGACGAGGCCGAAGCCGGCCGAGGAATCGACGAAGGCCGGGCAGAAGATCGGCACGTCGTGTTCATAGGCCAGTTTGACGAGGCTATTGTCCTTCTTGCCGTGTTCGACGAGATATTTGCCCATCTCGCGGATGAATTCGCGGCTCGAATATGCGCGCGGTTCCAGCGTCTCGGCGATCTCGAAGATCGTGTGGTCGACGTGCTGCAATTGTTCTTCGTCGATATAGGTATCATAGATGCGGTCGATCAGCAGCGAGCGCAGCGTGTCGTCGTCCGGCACTTCCAGCGCCTGATAATGCTTATGCCCAAGGCCCTCGAAGAAATCCATGTCCACGATCGACGCGCCCGTCGCGACGACGCCGTCGATCATGTTGTTGCGCAGCAGCTCGGCATATAAATCCATGCAGCCGCCAGCCGAGGTCGAGCCGGCGATGACGAGGAAGATCGAGCAGTCCGGATCGGCGAGCATCTGGTTGTAGATGTCGGTCGCGCGGCCGAGGTCGCGGCTGGTGAAACTCATCTTCTTCATTGCATCGATGATCGGCCGGGCGTCGAAGCTGGTGATGTCGATATGCTCGACGGTGGTCGAGAGAAGCTCGGCCTTGCGGTTCGAAAGGGTCGTATCGGTCATCGTTCTTCCTCATTCCCCTCCCACTTGAGGGAGGGGTTAGGGGAGGGCAATCGTGCCGCTCCCGTGTTTCCAAGCCCTCCCCCGGCCCCTCCCGCGAGCGGAAGGAGGGAAGGTGAGCGAATGCTGGATTTCTGTTACAGCGTGACGACGTTCGAGGCGACCTGTTCGTCGGCCTCGATGTACAGCGAGACCATCGGCTCGTCCTGCATGATCACCGTTTCATCCGAGCCGAAGCCGTTGAACGTGGTGCGCATGGCGCATCCATAGGCCCCCAGCATGCCAATCTCGATATATTCACCGGCCTGGGTGTCGGCAGGAAGCAGGAACGGGCCGGCCATGTGATCCATGTCGTCGCAGGTCGGGCCGTAGAAGCTGAACGCCATATCCTTGGCGTGGCTGTCCGGTTCGCGGAGGTGCTGCACCGGAAAGCGCCAGCCGATATGCGCGGCATCGAACAACGCGCCATAAGCCCCGTCATTGATGTAAAGTTCGTCGCCACGGCGACGCTCCACGCGGACGATCAGCGAGCTGTACTCGGCGCACAAAGCGCGGCCCGGTTCGGCCCACAATTCAGACGAATAGCTGACTGGCAGCGATTCGAACGCGCGGTGGATCGTCTCGAAATAGCGTTCGAGCGGCGGCGGCTCCATGCCGGGATAGCTGGACGGGAAGCCGCCGCCAACGTCGATCACATCGACCGTGACCGCCGCATCGACGATCGCCGCGCGGACGCGTTCGAGCGCGTTGGCGTAAGCCTCCGGCGTCATCGCCTGCGATCCGACGTGGAAGCAGATGCCCAAAGCGTCTGCGGCCTGACGGGCGCGGAACAGCAAGTCCTTGGTCTCGCCCGGCGCCGCGCCGAACTTTGATGCGAGGCTGAGCTTCGAATGTTCCGACGACACCCGCAGGCGAACGCAGAGCGTCAGGTCCGTCGCGTGGTTGGTCGCGAGCAGGATCTTGTCCAGCTCTTCCAGGGAATCGAGACTGAAGGTCCGGCAGCCGTGCGTGAAATACGCTTCTTCGATCGCTTCCGGCGCCTTGACCGGATGCATGAAGCAAAGGGTCGCGTCCGGCAGCAGGCGCGCGACGAGCCGTACCTCGGCGATCGAGGCAACATCGTAATGCGTAATGCCGCTGTCCCACAGGACCTGGATTAGGTCCGGCGAGGGGTTCGCCTTCACCGCATAGAGCGACCGACCCGGAAACTTCTCGACGAAGAAGCGGGCGGCACGCGCGGCGGCATGCGGACGAATGAGCGTGACCGGCTGAACCGGCCGAGATTTAGCGATGTCGGCTGCGGTGGTCGCAGTCTGACGGGTGGTCGCTAACCCCAGCGTGTTATGATGCTTGTGCAATTCAAGGGACCTCCAATGTCCGTAGACAAGTTCACGAAACACTGCCTTGCGGTTGGAAGTCCCATGGGGCAGCGGAAGGGCGAAATAGGGTCGTGTTTCATGGATGTAAAGCGGTATTGGACCCCCATGCCCCGTAGCGGAGATGAAATGTGACGTTTGTGCGACAGCCGACCCGGGCCGGAGTGCGCGATGCGGCGGCGAAGATCGCCTCGATTGTGCCGCCATCGCCGCTATTGGCGGCGGAAATCCGTGGAAGTTCAATCGCTTTCAAATGCGAATGCCTGCAACCGGTGGGCGCGTTCAAGCTGCGCGGGGCCTGGCATCGGCTGACCGCGATCGATCCGGAAATGCGCAAGCGGGGCGTGGTGGCGTTCTCGTCGGGCAATCATGCGCAGGGCGTGGCGTGGGCGGCCAAGCGGCTCGGCATTCCGGCGACGATCGTGATGCCAGCCGATGCACCGAAATCGAAGCGCGACGGCACGCTTGCGCTGGGGGCGGAGATCGTCAGCTATGACCGGGCGACCGAGAGTCGCGAGTTGATCGCGGGCCGTCTCGCCGAGGCACGGGGCGCGGTGCTGGTGCCGAGTTTCGACGATCCGTGGGTGATTGAGGGGCAGGGCAGTACCGGACTTGAGGCGGCGACCCAGATGGAGGCGCAAGGGCTGGGGCCGGTGGTGCAGGTGGTGGTGCCCTGCGGCGGGGGCGGGCTGGCGGCAGGCATCGCTTTGGGCTTGCCGGATGCGATGATGACGGTGGTCGAGCCAGCGGGTTGGGACGATATGCGCCGATCGCTCGAGGCCGGTTGGATCGAAGAGGTCGGGGCGAATCCGCCACCGACCGCATGCGATTCGCTGCAGACGATCCGGGTGTCCGAGTTGACGTTCGATGTCTTGTCGCGGCGTGGGGTGCGGGGTGTGGCGGTAAGCGAGGCAGACATCCGCACCGCGCAACGCTGGGCGGCCGAGCGGCTGCGGCTGGTGGTCGAGCCGGGCGGAGTGGTGGCGCTGGCGGCGTTGCTGGCGGGCACGGTGGAGGCAACGGCGGGAACTTTGGTCATCCTGTCCGGCGGGAATGTCGACCGCGAGGCTTATGGGCGGGTGCTGAGCGGGCCTTGACCCTTGCCGCCAACGGTTCGCTAATTGTCCACGCCAACCTGTCGTCGTCATCCGCGCGCAGGGGGGAGGACGACGACGTCATGCTCCAAAGAGATATTCACCTGATATCGACTTTCCTCGAAACCAAAGGTTAGAGGGGCGGGATGAACACCCAGACCCTGACCGGCATCGGTGCCGCTGCGCCCGCTATCGCGATGCTGGGCATGCTCGCCTGCCTGATCGGCGGAGGATATCTGATCGCGACCAGGCGCGACCGGAAAAAGGGCGTGCTCCTGCTCGTCATGTCGGTCGTCTTGCTGGGCAATGTGCTGGTCTGGACGCTGTAACGGACGCGGAATGTGAGGCTAAGGCCAGCCAGCGCGGATCCTAGCCTGATCGCGTTACGTTCAAAGGTCTTCTTCGATTCAAAGATCTGGTGGGGCATAACCGATAGTGATCGTGCAGAATAATCCTCGCGTTCGGGCTGCCTGCGGACACGGAAACGACCGCGACGATATGTCGCGGCCGCATTCAGGCGCCGTTCAGCCCCCAGCGACTAGCGATACCTCTGGCCGTCGTGGTGGCGATAGCGATTCTGCCAATAGCGGCGGCCATCCCAATAGCCGCGACCATGATAGAAATTGCCGACGACGAGCACCTGGCCCCGGTGCCGGACGATCGGTCCGCCGTTGAGGCGGCAGTGACCGTAGGGGCCGCGATGTTCATTGCGCCCGCAGCCGTCACGCGCCTCCGCAGAAGACGTGGCAGCCAGCGCGATTGCCGCGGCGAATGTTACGGCGATGATCTTTTTCATGAGTGACCTCCTACCTTTTCAGCTCCGGAGGGATGCTCCGAAGAGGGGTAACGCGGTCCGTTTTCGACTGTTCCAGCAAGTCCGGACCGGCCCTGTCGCCAGCCCGGTCGCGCGATCGAATCAGACCTGATCCGGTACCGCGACGGCTTCAGCGTATCGGGCTGTTCGGGTCCAGCCGCATGTCGAGATACTTGTCCACCGACCCCATCAATTCCGGCATCTCATGCTCGAAGAAGTGGTTCGCCTTGGGGATCGTATCGTGGTGGATCGTGATGTGCTTCTGGGTGCGCAGCTTATCGACCAGCTTCTGCGTGGCGAGCGGGGGGGAAACTTCGTCATTCTCCCCCTGGATGATGATGCCGCTGGCCGGGCAGGGGGCGAGGAAGGTAAAGTCGTACATGTTCGCGGGCGGCGCGACGGAGATGAAGCCGCGAATCTCCGGACGGCGCATCAGCAATTGCATGCCGATCCACGCGCCGAAGCTGAAACCGGCGATCCAGGTCGTCGATGCTTCGGGGTGGAAGCTCTGCACCCAATCGAGTGCGGAGGCTGCATCGGACAATTCGCCGATGCCGTTATCGAAGGTGCCCTGGCTTTTGCCGACGCCGCGAAAGTTGAAGCGCAACGCGGCAAAGCCGCGCCGCTGGAAAGTCTTGTAGAGCTGCTGCACGATCGCGTTGTTCATCGTGCCGCCCGCCGTGGGGTGCGGATGCAGGATCATCGCGACGGGTGCGCGCGGGCGCGGTCCGGGGGAGAAACGGCCTTCGAGACGGCCTTCGGGGCCGGGGAAAATGACTTCTGGCATGGGGAACCTGACTAATCTGTACGCGCAGCTTGGGCGCTGGAATGTGGGCGCTATATATGACGCGCGCACCTTTTCGCAATTGGAACGACTCCTGACCATCAACATGACGGGTACCATGACGGGCCGCATCTATCTCGATCACGCCGCGACGACCGCGATGTTGCCTGCCGCCATCGACGCGGTTGGTGTGGCAATGCGGCGCTGGGCCAACCCGTCTTCGCCGCATGCCGAGGGTCGCGCGGCCAAGGCTGCGCTGGAGGCTGCGCGGGCGCAGGTGGCGGCGGCCTATGGGTGGACTGGCGAGACGCTGTTCACGAGCGGGGCGAGCGAATCGCTGGCCATCGCCACGCACCGTACCGATGTGACGTCGCGAATCATTACGGCGGTCGAGCATGATGCGGTGATGCGCCATTCCGATTTGGGCGCTGGGCCGGAGACGATCGTGTTGCCGGTTGGCGCGGACGGCGTGCTGGCGCTGGAAACGCTCGACTGCGCTCTGTCCACCGCAGGGCGCGCGCTGGTGACGGTGCAATGGGCCAACAGCGAGACAGGGGTGCGTCAGCCGATCTCGGAGATCGCTCGCGTGGTGCATGCGCGTGGCGGGTTGCTGCTGGTCGATGCGGCCCAGATGCCTGCGGGGGCCGGGCCGGACGTGGCCGAGCATGCCGATTTCGTGGCTCTGTCGGCGCATAAGCGCGGCGGGCCACCTGGTGTGGGCGCGTTGCTGGTACGCGACCTTGGTACGCTGTCTCCGACTGGGGGGCAGGAGCGAGGGTATCGGCCCGGGACGGAGAATCTGCCCGCGGCGCTGGGCTATGCCGCCGCGTTGGCCGAACCGGAGCCGATCGACGACTATGCCCGGTTGCGCGCGATGTTGGACGACGGCGTGCTGCGGTCGGGCGGGGCGATTATCGCCGCCGAATCGCTGCGGCATCCGGCGATCGGGGCGTACCGCATGATCGGGGTGCCGAGCTTCGTACAGTTGATCGATTTCGATGCGGCGGGGTTCGCGGTGTCGGCGGGGAGCGCGTGCGCGTCGGGCAGCATGAAGCCGAGCCATGTGCTGGCGGCGATCGGCCTGCCCGAAGCGGCCGGGCGCGAGGTCGTGCGGGCGAGTTTCGGCCGGACGACCAGTGAAGACGATGTGCGCGCCTTCATCGCGGCGTGGCGCGGGATCGCGCGGGCGAAGCAGCGGTTCGTCGCATGATCTACCTGGATTATCAGGCGACCACGCCGCTGGCGCCCGAGGCATTCGAGGCTATGGTGCCGTGGTTGCGGGACGGTTTTGCCAACCCGCATTCGGCGCATGCAGCCGGGCGGCGGGCCAAGGCGGCGGTCGAGGTGGCGCGCGAGCAGGTTGCGGCATCGTTGCCACGTGCGGGGCGGGTAAGCTTTACGAGCGGCGCTACCGAGGCATTGAACTGGGCAATCAAGGGGGCAGGGCCGGGACGGATCGTGACGCTGGCGACCGAGCATGTGGCGGTCCTCGACACGATCGAGGCGTTGGCGCGGCAAGGGCGGGAAATCGTCGTTGTGCCGGTCGGGGACGATGGGCTGGTCGATCTGGACATGGCGCGGGCGGCGATCAGGCCGGGTACGGCTTTGGTCGCGGCAATGCTGGTCAATAACGAAATCGGAGTGATCCAGCCAATCGCCGAACTGGCGGAGATCGCGCAGGCGGCGGGCGCGCTGATGCTGTGCGATGCTGTGCAGGGGTTCGGGCGCGTAGCCATTCCGGCGGCGTGCGACCTCGTCGCGGTGTCGGCGCATAAGGTGCACGGACCGAAGGGAATCGGTGCGTTGTGGATGCGGGACGGCGTCAAGCTGGAGCCATTGCTGGATGGTGGCGGACAGGAGCCCGGGGGGCGTTCCGGAACCTTGTCACCGGCTTTGTGCGTCGGGTTTGGGGAGGCGGCTGGGCTGATGGTTGCGCTGAGTGACGCGGATGCGGCCCATATCGGGCGGTTGTGGAAATCGGCGATGACAGCACTCGATTGCGTCCCCGCGAAAGCGGGGATGCAGATTGGATCCCCTCCTTCGCGGACACGCGATGGCTGGAGGCTCAATGGCGATGGCAGTCAGCGCTACCACGGCAATATCAACATTCGCCACGAAGGGCTCGATGTCGCGCGTTTGATGTCCGACCTGCGCGATATCGCCTTTTCCGCCGGATCGGCGTGCGCGAGCGGATCGGGCCGGTCGAGCCATGTGTTGCGTGCGCTCGGCCTCAGCGAAGCGCAGGCGCGGTCGAGCATTCGGATCGGGTTCGGGCGATACACCATGGAAGCGGAACTGGCCGAAGCCATCGACCGGATCGTCACTGCCGCCGATGCGCAGAGGATTGCTGCATGACTTCAACTGCGATCACGGTGCGCTTCATCGGCACGGATGGTGCGGTGCAGGAAGTACAGGGGATGCCCGGCGACCGGCTGCTCGATCTCGCCCAGGCGAACGGACAACCTCTGGAAGGGACGTGCGAGGGGCAGATGGCCTGTTCGACTTGCCATGTCATCATCGCACCCGACGACTTTGCGCTGCTGCCCAAGGCGCGGGAGGACGAGGAGGATATGCTCGATCTCGCGATGGGCGCGACGCGGACCAGTCGACTCGCCTGCCAGATTTGCCTGGATGCTGCCTGGTCCAGCCTCACGGTCCGGATCCCCGGCGAAGCGCGAAACATGCAGGGACGATGAGGGTTTTTGATGCCGGGTCGAAATGGGCATGGCGGAGCGCTCGGTCGTGCGCCGCGGTCCACGCCATTGTGGCAATCGTTTGTCCACGCGGCGCATGTGCACCAACCGCGGGTATCGCCGCCGACATAAGGCATTGATCGCGCCGCCCGACTTCCCTATCTGAGCCGCGGAAGTCGGGCGGACGTGGTCGTCGCCAACCTGGTCAGATCCGGAAGGAAGCAGCCACAACGATTTCGCCACGGGTCGTTCCGGCTTCCACCGCGAGCTGCGCAAGGCGCAGCCTTGTATGACCGCTGATTTTATTCGCGATACTTGCTGCTTTCGGCACGTTGAATCCCGTCCTTCGCTCGGATGGCGTATGTCTGAGTTCGTGGTGACGCAGGCCATCCCCTCCAACCTTTTCCTTACATCCCGCGCCATCCGCCCCTAGATAGTCGGTGATGTCCGACTCCCTTAATTCCTCTGGCGACCTTCCCGCCTTCGATCTTGGTGAACCGGCACCGGCTGCGAAGTCGGAGGCGTACCGCGTCCTCGCGCGGAAATATCGGCCGCAGACCTTTGCCGAACTGATCGGGCAGGATGCGATGGTCACGACTTTGGGCAACGCGATTCGGCGTGGGCGGCTCGCGCATGCATTCCTGCTGACCGGTGTGCGCGGGGTGGGTAAAACCAGCACGGCGCGGCTGATTGCCAAGGCACTGAACTGTATCGGCCCGGACGGCGAGGGCGGTGCGACGATCGACCCGTGCGGCGTGTGCGAGCCATGCCGCGCGATCGCCGAGGGGCGGCATATCGATGTGATCGAGATGGATGCGGCCAGCCATACCGGGGTGGACGACGTACGCGAGATCATCGATGCGTCGCGCTATTCGGCGGTGTCGGCACGGTACAAGATCTACATCATTGACGAAGTGCACATGCTGTCGAAGAACGCGTTCAATGCGTTGCTCAAGACGCTGGAGGAGCCGCCGCCGCATGTGAAGTTCCTGTTCGCCACCACCGAAGTCAACAAGGTGCCGGTAACGGTGCTGTCGCGGTGCCAGCGATACGATTTGCGGCGTATTTCGGCCGAGCAACTGGCGGCGCATTTTGCCTTCGTGTCCGCCGCCGAGCAGGTGGAGGCCGAGCCCGAGGCGCTGGCGATGATCGCGCGCGCGGCGGAAGGGTCTGCGCGTGACGGGCTGTCGATCCTCGATCAGGCGATCGCCCATGCCGGGATCGAGGGTGCCGAAAATAACAGGGGCGTGACGGCTGCGGCGGTGCGCGACATGCTGGGCCTGTCGGATCGCGGGGCGGTGCGCGATCTGCTTGGGCTGCTGCTGGTGGGGGACGGGTTGGGCGCATTGGGCGCGCTCAGGCGGCAATATGATCTTGGCGTCGATCCGCAGGCAGTGCTGCGCGCGTTGCTGGAGACGGTACATAAGGTGACCTTGGTGAAGCTCGGTACGCCGCCCGAGGCAGGGCAGGCGAACGAGGAGCGCGAGGCGCAGGAGGGCTGGGCGTCGGCGTTGTCGTTCGCGGCATTGCACCGGTTATGGCAATTGCTGCTGAAGGGGCATGACGAGGTTGCGCGCGCGGCGTTGCCGATCGAGGCGTGCGAGATGGCCTTGCTGCGCGTCGTGCATGCGTCGCAACTGCCCGATCCGGGCGAGTTGGCGCGGCAGATGGCGGCGGGTGGACCGGTCGCGGTGGCGGTGGCGCCATCGGCAAAGCCTGGCGCATCGATCGAGGCCGCTTTGCCCAACACGATCGAGGCGATTATCGCGCTCCTCGATCAGAATGGCGAATACGGTCTGGTAGAGAGCCTCAAACGAAACGCGAGTGTAGTGCTCATGTCGCCACCGGATATGGTGTTGAGCGCCGCGCGCCCATTGCCGACCGAACTGCTGCCAAGCCTGACCGCCGCGCTCAAGCAATATACCGGCCGGGCATGGAAGGTAACGACGGACGCCGCCCTTGGCGCGCCGACGATCCGCGAACGGCATCTGGAATCGAAGGAGGTGGTTCGCGCGGAGATACTGTCGAGCCCCGTCGTCAAGGCTGCGTTCGAGGCGTTTCCGGATGCGGTGCTGCCCGAGGAAGAGCTGGACCGGCTGATTGCCGCCAAGCGGAGCGAACGCATATGAGAAGCAAACACCTATGAAGGGCGAACAGGCGTGAAGAGCATCGAAGACATCATGGCGATGGCGCAGAACGTGCAGAACGAGCTGACTAAGGCGCAAGCCAATCTCGATACGATCGAGGTCGAGGGCGCGTCGGGCGGCGGGTTGGTCAAGGTAACGGCGTCAGCCAAGGGGCGGATCATCGCCATCGCGATCGACGATTCGCTGGTCGTGGCGTCCGAAAAGCAGATGCTGGAGGATCTGATCGTCGCGGCATTCAACGACGCGCGGTCGAAGGCGGATGCTGCGTCGAATGCGGAGATGGGTAAGCTTACCAGCGGGATGCCGCTGCCACCGGGGTTCAAGCTTCCGTTCTGACGGCGGAGCGACTGAGGCGCGTAATGCGATCAGCAGCGCCAAATCGATCAGCAAGCCACACCGCCGATGCGCCGCGGTCGCCGTGTGTCCATGCTATCTGTTCAACAGAAGGCAGAACGTCAATCTGCGCACCGATGCCGTCACCTCGGTATCTGAACGCGCGCCTGCTATTTCAGGCAGGCGTCCAGCCCGTCGTTGCGGACCACGCCCACACGCTTGGTGATCGCGTTGCCGTGACGTCGGGTGAAGCCCTGGGGGGCGATGGCGGCACGTTTTTTGGGCAGCGGCAGGATCGCGGCGATGCGACCGGCTTCGCTCGGCGAAAGGCTGCTTGCGCTATGGCCGAAATAGCGGATCGACCCGGCCTCCACGCCGTAGGTGCCGATGCCGGTCTCGGCGACGTTCAGATACATTTCCATGATACGGCGCTTGCCCCACAGGGTTTCGATCAGGGTGGTGAAATAGGCTTCCAACGCTTTGCGGGCATAGCCGCCGCCTTGAACGAGGAAGACGTTCTTCGCGGTCTGCTGACTGACCGTCGATCCACCGCGAATGTGGCCGCCTTTCGAATTGCGATAGGCTGCGTTGGCGATGGCGGTGAAATCGAAGCCGTGATGCGTGCAGAAGCGTGCATCCTCCCCGGCAATGGCCGCGCGCGCCATGTTCGGGTCGATTTCGGACAGCGGCCTCCATTGTTTGGTCACGCCGGTACCACCGATCATGTCGCCAAGCATCGTAAACGTGATCGGCGGGGGCACGAAACGGAAGACGAGCACCAGCAGGACGGAGCCGACCAAGAAGCCCAGGACGCCCTTGATGACCCAGCCGAGGATCCGACGTGAAAGCGTGCGGCGGGCTTTGCGGGACCGCGGCGCGTCTAAGGAAGTGGCCGGGGGATATCGTTGTTCGCTCATGCAGCGAAGGTGCCGGATTCACGCGCGCTGGGGAAGAGGGCGAACGATGTGATCAGCCGCTTCTCGACTTGCGGCAGGGAAGAAGCTGGATCCCCGCCGTCGCGGGGATGACGGGGAGGGAGTTTTTTAGGTTGCCCTTAAACGGCCACCAGCAACCGGCGGTCTCCGGCCAGGCGCATCATCGCCTTTTGCAGTTTCTCGAAGGCGCGGACTTCGATCTGGCGGACCCGTTCGCGGGATACGCCATACACCTGTGAGAGTTCCTCCAGCGTCTTGGGATCGTCGGTCAGGCGGCGCTCGGTCAGGATATGCTGTTCGCGCTCGTTGAGGTCATCCATTGCGCTGGTCAGCATTTCGTGGCGCACATCGGCTTCCTGCGCCTCTGCGACGACCGTGTCCTGCAGCGGCGCATCGTCCTGCAGCCAATCCTGCCACTGGCCGTCGCCATCCTCGCGCATCGGCACGTTGAGCGACGTGTCCCCGCCCATCGCCATGCGGCGGTTCATGCTGGTCACTTCCGCCTCGGTCACGCCAAGATCGGTGGCGATCTTGGTGAGATGTTCCGGCTTCAGATCACCATCCTCGAACGCGTCGAGCTTCGACTTCATGCGGCGCAGGTTGAAGAACAGCTTTTTCTGGGCCGCGGTCGTGCCCATTTTCACAAGGCTCCAGGAGCGCAGAATATATTCCTGGATCGAGGCGCGGATCCACCACATCGCATAGGTGGCGAGGCGGAAGCCACGATCGGCCTCGAACTTCTTCACACCCTGCATCAGGCCGATATTGCCTTCGGAAATCAGTTCCGATGTTGGCAGGCCATAGCCGCGATAGCCCATCGCGATCTTCGCCACGAGGCGCAGATGCGACGTGACGAGCTGCGCTGCCGCATCGGTGTCACCATGTTCCTCGAAACGCTTGGCGAGCATGTATTCCTGCTCGGGTGCGAGGATGGGGAATTTCTTGATTTCCGACAGATAGCGGTTGAGGCTCGCCTCCCCGCCAAGAGCGGGGACCGTGGCTGGCACGTTGCTTTTAGCCATGACTTGATCTCCCTTTGAACTAGATATGCCGCACTGCGGCGAAACCCAATGACTATACGTTAAGGTGGCTGAACAGTTCCTGCATATCGGCAGGCATTTCGCTTTCGAACGCCAGGACGTTACATTTTATAGGGTGGATGAACCCCAAATGGGCCGCGTGCAACGCCTGACGACGGAAATTCAAGGTTTCCAAAAGCGGTCGATGAGCTTGTTTTGTTCTACCGTAAACCGGGTCACCCAGCAAGGGGTGGCCGATCGAGGTCATGTGGACGCGCACCTGGTGCGTCCGGCCCGTTTCGAGCCGGCATTCGACTAGAGCGGCGGTGCGAAATGCCTTGACCGTGCGATAATGCGTCACCGCACGCTTGCCGCCCTGCACGATCGCGACCTTCTTGCGATCGGTCGACGAGCGGGCGAGCGGGGCATCGACCGTGCCTTCCATCGGCATGGGTTTCCCCGCGACGATGGCCTTGTAGCGCCGGTCGATGCTGTGATCGTGGAACTGGCGGGCGAGTCCTTCATGCGCACGGTCCGTCTTGGCCGCGACCATCAGGCCCGACGTGTCCTTGTCGATGCGGTGGACGATGCCGGGTCTCGCGACGCCGCCGATGCCCGACAGGCTGCCGCCGCAATGGTGGAGTAGGGCGTTGACGAGCGTACCATCGAGATTGCCTGCCGCCGGGTGGACGACCAGCCCGGCCTGCTTGTCGATCACGATCAGATGCTCGTCCTCGAACACCACGTTCAGCGCGATATCCTGCGGCACGTTGTGCGCCGGGATCGGATCGGGCACCGCTACGGTGAACATCGTGCCGGCCGCCGTCTTGCGCGACGGATCGCGCGAAAGGTCGCCAGCGGCATCGCTGACCGCGCCACTGTTGATCAGCACCTTCAGCCGTTCGCGTGACAAGGTCGGCACCGCATCGGCGAGCGCACGATCGAGGCGCCAGCCGTCGGCAGTGTCGGAAATCGTCGCGTGAATGGTGGAAACCCCCCGGTTCATGGCTAAGGATGTGGGCATGGGGTTGGAGATTTCAAGCACTCTGCTGGCACGACTGCTAAGTGAAGCGCATGCTTCGCCGCAGGCGGAAATCTGCGGGCTGTTGTTTGGATCCGCTGAACGGATCGATGCGGCGGAAGCTTGTGCCAACGTGGCAGCGAACCCGGCGCGCCGGTTCGAGATCGATCCGGCGGCGTTGTTCGCGGCGCATCGGCGGGCGCGGCGGGGGCGGGTGAAGGTGCTGGGGCATTACCATTCGCACCCGTCCGGCGATCCTGTGCCTTCGGAGACCGATGCGGCTGGCGCGATGGGGGACGGCGCGGTGTGGCTGATCCTTGGATCGGGAGACGCGCGGGCGTGGCGAGCGGAAGACGTGGGCCGGTTCGAGGCGGTGGCGCTCATCGTCGCCTGAACGTCTTCATCGGCCTTTGACTTGCGCACACTGCCTCGCATCGCCAGAAGAGCCCCGACATCCTTTTTGCCGAAGCGGACTTTCTTTCATGACCATCAGCCCGGTCGATTTTGCCAGCCTGCTCTGTTCGCGGCTGTGTCATGACCTGCTTTCTCCTGTCGGCGCCCTCAATAATGGCCTCGAATTGCTGGCGGACGAGCATGATCCGGAGATGCGCCAGCGCTGTCTCGAACTGCTCAACGAAAGCGCGCGGGCCTCGGCCAACAAGCTGAAATTCTTCCGCCTGGCCTTTGGTGCGGCGGGCGGATTCGGCGAGATGGTCGATGCGCGCGAGGCGCGAGCAGCGATCGAGGGATTGTTCGGCGACAATCATCGCGTCAAGCTCGGCTGGCTGGTCGAGGATACGACCCTGCCCAAGCCGGCGATCAAGGTGTTGCTCAACCTCGCGTTGATCGCGGGCGATGCGCTGATTCGTGGCGGGCAGCTGGATGTCGGGGCGGAAAGCGTGGATGGCGCGGTCGAGATCGTGGTGCGCGCCGATGGGCCGCGCATCGTACTCGACCAAGAAATGCGCGGCGCCTTGATCGGCGCGGATGCCGATGCGGTGATCACGCCCCGCGCGGCGGCTGCGTACCTGGTGCATGCACTGGTCTCGGAGGGCGGTGGTGCGGTGCAAGTGTCCGACCCCGCCGAGCCGGTGTTGCTATTCGGCGCCTCTTTCAAAGCGGGGTAACGAATAGATTGGGGCAAGCAACCGGCCTCAAGCTCCGACCTGACTAACGCGTCCTTAACCACTCTCGGCCAATGGTCCCGGCAACCATCCGGGGGTTTAATGGACGATCTGCTGCAGGAATTCATCGCCGAGACCCGGGAGACGCTGGAGGCGCTTTCCGGGGAGATCGTCGCATGGGAGAGCGATCCGTCGGACCGGCATCGGCTCGATGCGATCTTCCGCTTCGTCCATACCGTGAAGGGCAGTTGCGGGTTTCTCGATCTGCCGCGCTTGGCCCGGCTCAGCCATGCCGCGGAAGATGTGCTGGCGGCAGTGCGCGACGAGACGCGGTCGCCCGATACGAAACTGGTCAATGCCGTCCTCGCGATCGTCGATCGGATCGGCGAGATCGTCGAGGCGATCGACGCGGGCATCGCACTAGCCGATTCGGGCGAGGACCTGCTGATCGCGGCCCTTGAAAAGGGCTCGGATACTATCGTGCCGAGCAACGCGCCGTTGGCTCAACGCGCCCCGTCGCGCAGCGTGCGGCTGAACGTCGACCTGCTCGACCGGATGATGTCCGGCATGTCGGAAATGGTACTGGCGCGCAACGAACTCGCCCGCCGCGTTCGCGATGACGGGGCAGATCCGGCGGTCGAGGCCGCGCTCGAACGCCTGTCGCTGACGGTGGCCGAGATGCGCGACACCGTCACGCGGACGCGTATGCAGAAGGTCGATGCGCTGTTTTCCGCATTGCCACGGATGGTGCGCGATACCGCAGCCGAACTGGGCAAGGCGGTGACGCTGCATATCGAGGGATCGGACGTCGAACTCGACCGCGAGATGATCGAGATGATGCGCGATCCCCTCGTTCACATGGTGCGCAATTCGATCGACCACGGGATCGAGGCGCCGGCGCAGCGCGTGAAGGCGGGCAAGCGCGAAAATGGTCGGCTGACCGTCTCCGCGCGCCAGTCCGGCAATCAGATCATCATCGAGATTTCCGATGACGGGCGTGGCATCGATGTCGACCGGCTGGTTGAGAAGATCGCGTCTGCAGGTCGCTCGATGCGCGAATTGCTGGCGCTCAGCGACAAGGCCAAGCTGGAATTGGTGTTCGAACCGGGCGTGTCGACCAAGGACGAAGTGACCTCGATCTCAGGACGCGGTGTCGGCATGGATGTGGTCCGCGCCAATATCGAACAGATTGGCGGGCGGATTGAGATCGACAATGCGCCGGGCAGGGGCCTGCGCATCGCGATCCACGTGCCGCTGACGCTGTCGATCATGTCAACAATCGGCGTGGGCGTGGGTGGGCAGCGATTCGCGATCTCGCGCCATGTGATCGAGGAAATCGTCACGGTGCGCGGCGATTCGATTCGCATCGACATGTTGGGCGATACGCCTGCCGCCAAGGTGCGGGAACGACGGATGCCGCTGGTCGATCTGGGCGGGAGCCTCGGCGTTCGGCCAAACGAGGAGGATTATGTTCCGATGCTCGTGATCGTCGGCGTTCCCGGCGGCAGCTATGCATTGGCGGTGGAAACGGTGCTCGATCACGAGGAACTGGTGATCAAGCCGGCCGCACCCGCCGTCATGGCGACCGGCATCTATGCCGGGCAGACGTTGCCCGACAGCGGCCTGCCGATGTTGTTGCTCGATTGCGCCGGGATCGCGGAAGGCGCCGGGTTGGAATTCAAGCGCGACAGCGGTGCGGACGAAGTGGTCGCAGACATTGCGGCGGAATTGGTTTCGGCTTTGCTGTTCGACGATCTGGACGGGGTGCGTCGGCTTGTTCCTTTGTCGGTGATCGACCGGGTCGAGCCGGTGTCGGCGGAGGCGATTCGCTTTGCCGCCGGTCGGCTGCGATTATCGGTCGAGGGGCGGATCATCCCGTTTGCCGCGGTGACCGCGATCGCCGAGGGGCAGGACGTATCCGTCCTGAGACTGCGCGATGGCGAGACCGAAGTGGCCTATGCCATCGCGCAGGCGCTCGACATCGTCACGCTCCCGGAAACGGTGGTGCCGGCGCGGGAGGCCGGACCGATCGCCGGTGTGGTCGCGATCGATGGCGAGCAGCTTGAATTGCTCGACGTGCATTGGTTGTTCGCCACGCATGGCGACGGAGTTCACGGCGGGGTTTCACCGATCTGCCTTATCGAGGGCAGTGAATCCGCTTGGTTGACGACGTTCCTGAAGCCAGCGCTGGAAGGTGCGGGATACCGCGTCGCGACCCGGTTGAAGGCGGGTGAAAGCGCCGCCGTGGTGCTGACCATGGATGAGGCGACCGGTCCATCGCGGTCGGCAACGCACGCCGTGCCGGTCGTCCGGCTGCGGCATGATCGATCGCAGGCGGCGAACGATGGCAGCATCTATCGCTACGATCGCGAAGGCTTGCTCGCCGCGCTGGCCGAAAAATCCGCACCGGACCGCGCAGGAGGAAGCCTATGAGCGCACTGTTCCTGATCGCACATATTGCCGGGCGCGCAGTCGCGATCGATTCCGCACAGGTGGAATCGGTGGTCGATATCGGCATCGTCATTCCGGTGCCGAAGACCGGTGCGCAGGTGTTGGGCCTTGCCGCGCTGCGGAGCCGCGTCGTGACGGTGATCGATACGCGCGCCGCTCTGGGCGCTGCGCTGGGCGGCACGGTGGCGGAAGCGCGGGCGACACGCGCGGTCATCACCGTGGCCGAGGGACACCATTATGCGATGCTCGTCGATTCACTGGAGGATGTCGCGCCGTTCGATCTGCTGCCCTTGTCGTCCGGTATCGTGCTGGATGGCGGATGGCGGGGCGTGGGGTGTGGCATTGTCGAGCGCGACGGGGAGCCGGTGCTGGCAATTGACCTGCGCGCGTTGCTGCCGGGCCTGACCGCGCTCGCCGCGTGATTTTTTTCAAATTAACGGGACGCTTACGGTTTTAGGGCAGACCGTACTCGTTGCGCATAACGGGAAGCATTCATGAAAACGTGCCTGGTCGTCGATGATTCGAAAGTGATCCGCAAGGTCGCGCGGCACATTCTGGAAACACTGAACTTTCAGGTGTCCGAGGCCGGCGACGGCAAGGAGGCGCTCGATTCGTGCCTGGCCTCCGCGCCGGACGTGATCCTGCTCGACTGGAACATGCCGGTGATGAGCGGCATGGATTTCCTCCGCGCGCTGCGCGTCAGCGCGGTGAGCAGCCGCCCGAAAGTGGTGTTCTGCACGACCGAAAACGGCATGGGCCATATCCGCGCCGCGATCGAGGCGGGGGCTGACGAATACGTCATGAAACCGTTCGATCGCGAGACGCTGGAGAGCAAACTCCAAATCGTGGGCCTGGCCTGAAGGGGCCGCCCAGATGACGACCGCGCCTGCCAAGGCCATAGTTCCGGTCGTGTGCGCGCCCGTTGCTCACCACACCCGCGCGGCGGGAACCTTGCCCGCCATCCTGATCGTCGATGATTCGGCTGTCGCCCGTGCCGTGATTGGTCGGATGATCGAAGGCAGCCGCCGCTTCACGCTGGCCGCCACGATGCCCGACGTGCGCGCCGCGCTTGTCTTCCTGAAAACCAACCGCGTCGACGCGATCCTGCTCGATATCGAAATGCCCGGCATCGACGGATTGACCGCCTTGCCCGATTTAATCGTGGCCAGCGCCGGTGCCAAAGTGCTGGTCGTTTCCTCAACCTGCGACGATGGTGGTGCGGCGACGATCCAGGCGCTAGCGCTGGGGGCTGCCGATACGCTCGTCAAGCCGGGTGTCGGCGCGTTCGCCGGGCGTTTCGCCGATGTGCTGGTCGACAAATTATCCCGACTGCTGGCGATCGATCCCGTTGCACCGGCGATCGGCCCCGCGCCGGTCGAGGCCGCGCCGCGCAGCGCGCCCAATCGGTTCGACATCGTCGCGATCGGGGCATCGACCGGGGGGATTCACGCGCTCAGCCAGTTGCTGCGCGAAATCCCTGCCAGCTTCATTACGCCGATCCTGATCACGCAGCATCTGCCCGAATCCTTCATGGTCTATTTTGCGGCGCAGGTGGCGGTGCTTGCGGGGCGCCCGTGCGAGGTCGCGACCGATCGGCTGCGGATTCGCCCCGGCCGCGTAATCATCGCCCCCGGCGATGGGCACATGCGCGTAATCTCGCTGGGCGATGGCAGTTTTGCGATCCGGCTGAACAGCGATCCCTCGCGCAGTGGCTGCATGCCGTCGGTCGATCCGATGTTTGAGAGCCTCGCCGAAACGCACGGTGCGCGTGCGATGGGCATCGTGCTGAGCGGCATGGGCCGCGACGGCAGCGATGGCGCACGCAGGCTGGTCGAGGCCGGTGGCGCGCTGATCGCGCAGGATCGCGATAGTTCGGTCGTGTGGGGCATGCCAGGGGCGGTCGCACCGATCGCGAGCATCATGCTACCCCCGGACGAGATCGGACGGATGGTCGCTGCCGGACGGTGGCCGACATGTTGAGTCCGCTACCACGTCGCCTGATCGCCATGCCGACGCCGCGTCCGACCGGCGCGATGCAAATCCTCGCGTCGCTGCTCGAACAGCGGACCGGGCAGCAGATCGCCGCCAACCGCGAATGGCGGATCGAAACCGCGCTGAAGCCGGTGCTGCGCGAGCGCGGGCTGGAAACGCTCGATCAACTGGCGGCTGAAATCCTCAGCGGATCCGATCCGCTGGTGGCCGATCAGGTGGTAGATGCTCTTCTCAACCAGGAAAGTTCGTTCTTTCGCGATGCCGCGGTGCTCGATCTGGCTGCCGCGGCGGTACAGGCGATGCGCGAACAGGCGCCTAACCGTAACGTTCGCCTGTGGTCGGCGGGTTGCTCGATGGGGCAGGAACCGCTGTCGCTGGCGATGCTGTTGGACGAACAGATCGAGTCCAACGGTGGGCGCATGCCGGAGATTGTCGCCAGCGATGTTTCCGAAGCGGCACTCGCGCGCGCGCGCGGCGGGCGTTTTTCGCAATTCGAGATCCAGCGTGGCCTGCCGATCCGGCGGATGATGCGCTGGTTCGATGCGGCTGGCGGGGACTGGGCCGCAAAGCCCGAACTGATGCGGCAGATATCTTTCCGTCGTATCAATCTGGTTGCCGACGCGTTGCCGCCGGGCAAATTCGATGTCGTATTGTGCCGCAACGTTCTGCTCTACCTTTCTCCCACGTTGCGGCGGCAGGTGCTCGATCGGTTGGCGGGTGTGATGCGGCCGGGCGGGTTGCTCGTGCTCGGCGCAGGCGAGACGGTGATCGGCCAGACCGAGGCGTTCCGCCCGTCGCAAGAATATCGCGGGCTGTATGAGATGGCCGCGGCCTAAGCGACGCGCCGTCGTCGAGCGACGGGGGTGGGTCGGGTGATTTCGACCGCGTTTCTTGCTCACGGATGCTGTGGGGCGTACCGCCGATCCGGCGTTTACTTTGCCGGCCCGGCGTCCCAAGCGGTGGCAGGTGACGCAAGCTTCTCCTCAGCGCGGATTCGGGCTGCACGATTTCGCGGTCGTACTGGTGATGAATGTGCTGTGGGGGCTCAACATCATCGCAGTGAAGATGGCGGTCGCCGCGATCGCGCCGCTGACCGCCGGGTTCCTGCGACAGGTGATCGTACTGCTGGTGTGCGGAACGTGGCTGCGGATCGTGCCGGGGCGGATGCGCGCGCTGACGGCACTTGGTATCCTTTCGGGCGGGCTGTTCTATGTCGCGACCAATTTTTCGCTGGCCGTATCGGGCAATGTCGGCGCGCTGGCGATCGCCGGGCAATTGGGCGTGCCATTTTCGATGATCCTGGCGATCATCGTGTTCCGCGAACGCATCCGGCTGCCGCGTATGGCGGGGATCGCCTTGTCCTTTGCCGGCGTCCTCCTGCTGGTGTTCGATCCGGCCGCCGCGCATGAGGTGCCGGGTCTGGCGCTGACCGCGCTGGCAAGCTTCATCTGGGCGATGGGATCGATTATCCAGCGCTATTTGATCGGCGTGTCGGTCTTGACGATCTATGCCTGGATCGGATTCTGGGGATCGATCGTGCTCGGGCTGCTGGCCTGGCAAGTCGAACCGCAAGCGATGGCGGAAATCCCGAACCTGCCGCTGCACACGCTCGGCTGGGTAGCGTTTTCGGCGATCGGATCGACGGTGATCGGCCAGGGATCGATGTCGTATCTTCTGCAGCGTCACCCGATCAGCATCGTCACGCCGCTGACGCTGGCCACGCCGATAATCTCGGTGTTCGCCGCATCCTATTATTTCGGCACGCCGCTGACCGCGCTTATGCTAACCGGCGGTGGGATTGCGATGCTGGGCGTCGCGATCGTGACGATCCGCACGGCGCGGGCAGGGGATTCAGCATGAGGATTTGGGCATGACGATCATTCGGACTCCATCGCCCAATTTCGACGATCGAATGTTGCCGATCACGATGATCGTGCTGCATTATACCGGCATGCAGGATGCGGAATCGGCGATCCGGCGGCTGACGGATCCCGCCGCCAAGGTTTCCGCGCATTATCTCATCGCGGAAGACGGCACGGTGCTGCAGATGGTCGATGAGGCGAAGCGCGCCTGGCATGCCGGGCAATCGCACTGGCGCGGTATCACCGATGTGAACAGCGCCAGCGTGGGTATCGAGATGGTCAACCCGGGGCACGAATTCGGCTATCGCCCGTTTCCGGAACAGCAGATCGACGCGCTGTTGCCGTTGGTCGCCGCGATCAAGGAGCGGTACGATATCGGGCGCGGCGACGTGGTCGGCCATTCCGACATCGCGCCGAAGCGCAAACAGGATCCGGGCGAACTGTTCCCGTGGGAACGACTGGCCAAGCTGCGTCTCGCGCTGCCGCGACCGACCAGGAATCTGATGGATCCGGGCTGGACCGAGGGTGGCTTCCTGCTTGCACTCGAACGCTTCGGCTATGACGTGTCGGATAAGCTGGCCGCTTTGGTCGCGTTCCAACGGCGGTTCCGTCCCGAACTGATCGATGGCGAGATCGATATGGAATGCCGCTGCATCCTCCTCGCGCTTTTACTTCCCAAACCGCAGGGCGACGCGTAAGGCGCTCTCCGCCAGAGGGTCGGGCGACCGCGGGTGTCTTTCGAGACGCGCGAGGAAAGTCCGGGCTCCATGTAACGACGGTGCCGGGTAACGCCCGGCCGGGGCAACCCGAGGGAAAGTGCCACAGAAAGTAGGTTGCGACCGCTTCGGCGACGTAACATTGAAAGGGTGCGGTAAGAGCGCACCGCGCGCCTGGTAACAGGGGCGGCACGGCAAACCCCACCGGGAGCAAGACCGAATAGGGACGTCATATGGGCATGTTGCTGCTCGTCGTCCGGGTTGGTTGCTTGAGCCTGCATGCAAGTGCAGGCCTAGAGGAATGGTCGCCCATCCCGGTCAAACGGGTGGACAGAACCCGGCTTACAGACCCTCTGGCGCTTATTTCCGGTAATGCCGGGCGGGCAGTGGCATTTTGCCGCCGCGACAATTAGATGAGGCCGATGGCGCGTTCTTCGACACGATCTACCGACTGGGGCTTCCCCCGCTGGCGCGCTTATGGCGAGTCTGGCAGCGAGGCGGTGACCGTGCGGCTGTGCGACCGGCATGGCTGCACCCAGAAGGGCGATTGTCCGGCGCCGAAATCCCCCAACAGCCCGGAGCGGTGGTATTTTTGCCAGGAGCATGCCGGCGAATATAATCGTGGCTGGAATTACTTCGAGGGCCTGACCGCGGAGGAAGCCGCCGAGCGAGAGCGGGCGGAAACGCAGACCGCGGAGGGCTACACCGAATCGCGCCACAACCAATGGGCCGGGCCGGGCGATGGCAGCCGGTCGCGAGACGAGATGCGCGCGCTGGATGTGCTGGGGCTGGAACCGGATGTGGAGTTCGCAGCCGTGAAACTGGCGTGGCGCAAGCTCGCCAAGGACAGTCATCCCGATCTGCGACCTGGCGATGCCGAAGCGGCGAAACGGTTTCAGGCGATCCAGGCGGCGTATGACGTGCTGCGCGTCGCCGAGGAAATGCGCGAGTGGAAGCCCGCGGTGTGACACTGCCCGTGCTGATGCGCAGCGTGCGATCGGACTGGTCGGGCACGCTGCTGGTGTGCGGGAAATGTTCCAAAAAACTTGGCGGCGGGTTCGGGCCGAAGGGCAAGCAGCCATTGGCCAAGGCGCTGCGCCGCCATCTTGGGCTGAAGAAAGGTCGCAAAGCGGCGACCGGAATCGTCGAGGTGAAATGCCTGGGCATCTGCCCCAAGGGCGCAGTGACCGTAATCGACGGCGCCGCCCCCCAGGCGTGGAAGCTCGTGTGCGAAGGTGCCGATCTGGACGAGGTGGTGGCAATCCTGGGGCCGGGCGCGCGTTGATTGATTCGACGTCAAGCGAGAATTCAGGCATCATTCACGCTGGTTGTGCGAGAATGGCTATCTTGAGGAGTTCGAACATGAAACGGGTTCATCTAGCCATCGGCAGCGCGCTGCTGGGTATGGGGTTGTTGGGCGTCGGAGCGGCGGACGCGCGCGTGCGGCTGACGCCGCAAGCGCAGCTCGATAAGATCGTCGCGGGCCGGGTTGCCGGCAAGCCGGTCAATTGCATCAACCAGCGCGATATCCGCTCCACCGAGATTATCGACGGCATCGGGATCGTTTATACGACCAATAACGGCACAGCCTATGTCAACCGGCCGGACGGCGGGGCGGGCTTCCTCGATAGCGACGATATTCTCGTGACCAGAAGCTATACCAGCCAATTGTGCCGCATCGATATCGTACAACTGATCAGTCGGACTGGCCAATTCCCCAAGGGGTCGATCGGGTTGAACGAATTCGTGCCCTATCCAAAGCCGCCAAAGGTCCGGTCCTGACCTTTTGATCGCTCAGTCCGCATAGCGTTTCGCCGTCTCGCGGATCAGCGCGATCATGTTCGGAATACCCTGGGTGCGGTTCGAGCTGAGCTGCTTCTTGAGATCGAAGGGATCGAGTGCGCCTTCGATATCGGTGGCCAGAATCGCGGCCGGCCGCTGATCCTGCACGGTGAGCAGGACGAGCGCGATGATACCCTTGGTGATCGCGGCATTGCTGTCGGCGAGGAAGTGGAGATTGCCGTCTTCTGCGGTAGTGGGATAGATCCACACCGAAGCGGAACAGCCGCGGACCAGGGTAGCGTCGGTCTTGAGCGGTTCGGGCATCGATTCCAGATCACGACCGAGATCGATCAACAGGCGGTAGCGATCGTCGGCATCAAGGAAGCCGTATTCGTCTTGCAGGTCGGTGAGGCTGGGCATGGTAGCCCGTTAGAGCCAATGCTCCATTCCTCAAACCCCCGTTTGTCCCGAGCTTGTCGAAGGGCCAGTTTTCCTGCGCTTTCGTACCGGGTGGGAGAGCGGTACTTCTACGGGCTCAGCACCAACGGGGATGGGAATGTTCCGGAATGGCGATCGGTCGGGGTGACGGAGGGTGAGGGCTCGCTGAAGCCTTCAAAGATCGACCCCCGCCGCGATCGCTTCCAGCTTGCGAATGCGTTCCTTGAGGTCGGCGATTTCGATCCGGGCGCTGGCGTTGGGCAGGGCCTGGATCGGCCCCCTGTCGCTGGCGATGTCGTGGCCAGCCTGCAATTCCTGATGCTTCAGGGCGAGCCAGCCGCGCCAGCCGGTCAGCCCGGCGAAGGTGACCATGCCGATCGCGCCAAGGGCCGCGGCGGCGAGGGTGATATACAGGTTCGGGTCGATCATGATCCCTGCTCCTCTCGTTCGGGTTAGCTGCGGTCGCGGAGCCGGTCGATCTCGCGATCGAGGCGGGCGCCGCTGTCGTTATTGTCGGTGGCGATGCGTTCGAGGACGGCGAGGCGGTCTTTCATCGCCTTCAGTTCCTCCCGCAGGTGGCGGTTCTCCGCTTCAGCGGTGCCTTCGTTACGGGCCCCTTCGGTCCGCACGCCGTCGTTGCGAAATGGAGCGTACTCGCTGCCCTGTTCTTCGTTGCCGCTCCGATAGCGAGCCCGCAGCACCTTGCCGACGGTGACGATCAGGATGATGGCGACGACCATGCTGAATGGATTGTCCAACATTTGAATCTCCGAATGTCTTGGTGAAGGGGGTCAGAGCGTGCGGCGGGTGCGTGCGAGGCGGCGGGCGTTTTCGAGCCTGCGGTTTGGGCGGTCGACCCGCTCGGTCAGCCAGGTGCCGATGGCGGCGATGCCGACCATGATGGCGAGGAAGACGATCATTGTCTTAGATCCTTAGTTGAGGGGCGCGCGATCGTCGCGCAGCCGTTCGATTTCATCCGCGACATCGATGCCGCGATCGGTGACGATCCGTTCCAGAACGCGCATCCGTTGTTCGAGCCGTTCGGTGTGGGCGGCATATTGTGCCGCCTTTTCCGCGGTCTGCGCATTCAGGGCCTCGCCCATTTTCTCTTTGTGCATCAGCCAGTTCTTGAACATGCTGCTGCCAATTCCGAGGATCACCGGCAATCCGACGACGATCATGAAGAAGGCGAGGAAGGTGGACGTGGCCATGACGGCGCTCCTTGGCTTGGGCTTGTTCGCTGGGGTCGGGCTTAACGGTCGCGCAGCGCTTCGATTTCGCGGGCGGTGCGCTCGGCGGGATCGGTGGCGATGCGTTCTAGAACGGAGAGGCGTTCCTCGAGGCGGCTGATCTTGCCGGTCAGTGCCTCATTCTCCGAACTCAGCAGCTCGATCTTGCGCTCGGCGGCAGCGTCATTGGCCCGGGCGGCGTTCCCGTCGCGCCGGCCCCTACCCCCACTCGCGCCGCGCCAGCCCCACATTCCGTGGCTGTTGTCATCGAGCGGGTAGCCATGCTTGGCGCGGACCCAGGTGGTGAAAGCCCAGCTGATCGGACCGACCGTAAAGATCGCCAGCGGGATCAGGATACCCAAGGAACTGCTCATCTCGTATCTTCCCTGTTAGACGCCGGCTTAGCGCAGGCTGTCGATTTCGTTGGCCAGGCGGCTGTTGCGGCTGGTGTAATACATTTCAATATCGGCCAGCCGGCGATCCACGTCGCGGAAGCTGGAGCGGATTTCCGCCGTCGAGCGCTTGGGGTTGGTGCGCACGCCCTGCCAAAACTTCTGGTCCTCGGGGCTGTCATACAGACCGTAGGGTTTGGCATCGGCCATCCAGTTGATCAGCCAATAGGCCAGCAAGGTCCAGGGGAAGCCCCCGGCGACGGTGAGGATCACCGCCCCGACCCGGACCCAAGTGACATCCACCCCGGTATAGTCGGCGATCCCGGCGCAGACGCCGAGCCATTTGCGGTTCTGCTTGTCGACGTAGAATTTGGTGCGGCTGGCGGACATTTCAGTTCCTCCTCGAAAGATAGTCGTCTGATTGGGCGGATGGCCCGCTAATATGAGAGGGGCCGGGCTTCCAGTCGGGATTGTCGGCGGCAACGATGCGTTCGACGGTGGTCAGGCGGTCTTCCAGACGGCGCGACAGCGAGTAGAGCTCGTCGAGCAGGCCTTCGTCCTCCTGCGTGATCTTCGGCGCGGTCTTCCACTTCGTGACGTAGTGGAGGATCAGCCACGGCAGGGCGATGAAGATCGAGGTGATCGGCACCGCGATGGTGAAGAAATCTTCCATCTTACCCGTCGCTGTTCGTGTGGGGGCTGATGCGAGCCTTCATAGCGGCGAGTTCGGCATCGACCTTCTCGGCCGACTTCAGCTCGGCGATTTCCTCGTCCAGCGTCTTGGGCGCACCGCCCAGGCCCATCGCATCGGCGCGACCCTCGGCAATGTCGACGCGGCGGTCGAGGATGTCGAAGCGCGAGAATGCGTCCTCTACCTTCTGGCCGGCATACATTTCGCGCAGCTTGAAGCGGTTGTGGGCGCTTTCGAGCCGGGTGACGATCTGGTTCTGCCGGGTGCGCGCCTCGCTGAGCTTCTTCTGGAGCTTGGAGATATCCTGCTCCGAAGCACTCAGTGCATCGTCGAGCACGGTGATCTCGGCTTCGAGCTGGACGGCCATGTCGGCGGCCTTCTGCTTTTCGACCAGCGCGGCCTTGGCGAGATCCTCGCGGTCCTTGCTCAGTGCCAGCTCGGCCTTCTCGGTCCAGCTGTCCTGCAGCTTGTCGAGCTTCGAAATGTGACGGCGCATTTCCTTCTGGTCGGCGATGGTGCGCGCTGCGGAGGCGCGAACCTCGACCAGCGTTTCCTCCATTTCGAGGATGATCATGCGGATCATCTTCGAGGGGTCTTCCGCCTTGTCGAGCAGGTCGGAGAAATTGGCGGCGACGATGTCGCGAGTGCGGGAGAAAATGCCCATTGGAAAACTCCTGTGTGAACTGGGGCGAGAGGGACGCCGGGGCGGGAAGGGGTGAGGGGGCCGCCCCGGCTTCGCGCTGCGGTTACGCTGCAGCGGCGATGGCGGTGATTGGGGTGGGTGCCGAAACATGTGCCGGCCCAACCGCTGCAGCAACCGTGACGGTGCTGAACACGATGGCGAAGAACATTGCGACGACGTTGCGGCTGATATTGCTGGTCTGTCCGAACATGGTGGAAACTCCCTGTGTCAGTGTCTGGCTCGTCTTTGTGACAATTGCCTGGGGTATTGCAGGGAGCGTGCCAGTTTCGAGAATGGCGGAAATCCGGCGCTTTCGCCCGTTTTCATGTGCAGGTGCACTTTTCTTTCTTGCGAAGGCTTGGGAAAATACGCCAAGCATTGGGAATGAATCGCACCACGCAGGCCATCGGCCAATCCAACGCCTTTCTCGACGTGCTGGAACGCGCCAGTCGCGCGGCGGCGCTCGATCGCCCGGTGCTGGTTATCGGCGAGCGGGGCACAGGCAAGGAACTGGTCGCGGAGCGGCTCCATCGCTTGTCGCCGCGCTGGGACCAGCCACTGGTCATCATGAACTGCGCAGCCTTGCCCGAGACGCTGATCGAGGCGGAATTGTTCGGGCATGAGGCCGGCGCCTTCACCGGGGCGACCAAGGCGCGGGTCGGGCGGTTCGAGGAGGCCGATGGCGGCACCTTGTTCCTCGATGAACTCGGTACGCTCTCGATGGGCGCGCAGGAGCGGTTGCTGCGCGCGGTGGAATATGGCGAGATCACGCGCATCGGGTCCTCGCGCCCGTTGCGCGTCGATGTGCGCATCGTCGCCGCTACGAACGAGCATCTTCCCGCCAAGGTCGAGCGCCATCAGTTTCGCGCCGATCTGCTCGACCGGCTGAGCTTCGAAGTGGTGACGTTGCCGCCATTGCGCGCGCGGCCGGGCGACGTGATGGTGTTGGCCGACCATTTCGGGCGGCGTATGGCGGCGGAGATGGGGCGCGACACCTGGGCCGGGTTCGGCCGCGACGCGATCGATGCGCTGGTCGATTATCAGTGGCCGGGCAACGTGCGCGAGCTTCGCAACGTGGTTGAGCGTGCGGTGTATCGCTGGGAACAGCCCGGCGCGATCGAGAATATCGAGTTTGATCCGTTCCATTCGCCGTATCAACCGGCGAGCGTGGCGCATCATAGCGAGCCGACTGCGAATGTTTCAGCGGCAGGGGCGTCTGCCCCGGCGGCGGAGCCGGATTGTTCGGGTGATTTCAAGACGCGAATCGCGCGGTTTGAATGCGAATTGCTCGAAAAGGCGCTGGCGGAAAGCCGCTTCAACCAGCGCGCGACCGCCGAGGCACTGGGCCTCAGCTACGACCAATTGCGCCATGCGTTAAAGCGGCATGGGCTAATTTCGGCCGGCAGTTCCGAATCGGTTGCGTAACGATACTCGCGGACCCATTTCGACAGGTAGGCGTTGCTGTCGCGACCCCAAAATATTTTTGGCCAAATTCCCAGGAGAATGCACATGGCTTTCGAACTCCCCCCGCTCCCTTACGCTTACGATGCGCTGGAACCAACGATCTCCAAGGAGACGATGACGTTCCATCATGATAAGCATCACGCCGCCTATACTGCCAAGCTGAACGAAGGCGTTGCCGCCGACCCGAAGCTGGAGGGCAAGACGATCGAGGAGATCCTCGGGATGATCTCGTCGCAGCCCCCACTGGTGCGTAACAATGGTGGCGGCTTCTGGAACCATGCCTTCTTCTGGAAGATCATGGCGGCCGAGGGTTCGACCAAGCCGTCGGGCAAGCTGGCCGAGGCCATCGAGACCTTTGGCGGGCTCGACAAGCTGAAGGAAGATTTCAACGGCAAGGGCGCGGGTCAGTTCGGTTCCGGCTGGGCGTGGGTGATCGCGGATGCTTCGGGCGCGCTGAAGGTCGTCTCGACGCCGAACCAAGACAACCCGCTGATGGACGATGCAAAGGACAAGGGCACGCCGATCCTGGGTAACGACGTGTGGGAACACGCTTATTATCTGACGTACATGAACGACCGCCCCGGCTATCTGAAAAAGTGGTGGAACGTCGTGAACTGGGACGAAGCCGGCAAGATTTACGACGCCGCTGTCGGATGAAAAACTTGAGCCCCTTCCTTCGGGAAGGGGCTTTTCTCGTCTATCTGACGTCCTGATAGCCTTTCGTCGCCGGCTTGCTGCGCAGGACGATCGATACGTAGTTGATGAAATACAGCCCTGCCATTTTCAGCAGCCCTTGTTTCTTCAGCCGCCGCCCTGACGTCGGCATCACGAAATTCCGCGAAAACAGCACCTTGCCGTACGCCTTGGCACGCTTCGCGATGTCCGCATCCTCGCCGTAAAATTCTATCGAATCGTCGAAGCCGCCCATCTGTTCGAGCACGTCGCGTCGGATCGCGAAATTACCGCCGACCATCATGTATCCGGTGACAGAGTATAACGGCCGTGCGGTCACGAACCAGCCGGTCGATATGGCGTTGCGGATGCCGGTAAGGTCGTAAAAACTATACGGGCCGGACAGGCAGGCGAGGCCCGGGTCGGCGTCGAACTCTGCCCGGATTTGCTCGGCCCAGCCGCCAGGCGGCAGCGTATCGGCATCGACATAGGCGATGATGTCGCCACTTGCGCCAAGGAAACCGCACTGCCGCGCACGCGTGATGCCCTTGCGCGGTTCGAACAGATATTTGACCGCCGGATAGCGCCCGATCACCTGCTTCGTGCCGTCGGTGCTGTTATTGTCGACGACGATGATTTCCGCGACCTTGTCCGCGACGTTCAGCATGACCGCATCCAGGCACGCGGGCAGATAAGCCTCCTCGTTATAGGCCGGAATGACGAGGCTGATCTTCGGTTTGGGCTTCGGCGGCGTGGCGGTCATGGTTGCTTCAGTCCTTAACTTCAGAGGCTATGGCGAAAGCAAACCGGCGCGGATCAACCCTCTGGCGGAACCGGGGTGTCCTCTGCCACGGTCAGTCCGTGGCGCAGCAACATGGGGATGTTGGCGAAGGCGAACAGCAGGGTCAACGGGATCGCACCCCAAAGTTTGAAGCCGACCCAGAAATCCCAGCTGGTCGATCGCCAGACCAATTCGTTGAGGATCGCCATCGCACAGAAAAACAAGGCCCAGTTGCGGGTCAGCTTGCGCCAGCCCAGCGCGTTCAGGCCAGGATAGGCCGCCTCCAGCAGGGATTGCAGCAATGGACGCCCGGTCAGCAGGCCAAATCCCAATGTGCCGCCGAAGATCAGATAGACGAACGTCGGCTTCATCTGGATGAAGCGCGGATCATGGAAATACAGCGTCAGCCCGCCAAACACGATCACCAGCACGCCGGAAATCCACAGCATCGGCGAAATGCTACCGAGCTTGATACGCGAAACGAGCATCGCGGCGATCGTCGCCAGGATAAACGCCACCGTTGCGACGATGACCTTCGCGACGACCAAGGCCGCGACCTTGTCGACACCGTTCAGGAACGGAGTCGTTTCCGCCACCAGCCGCATCGCGAGTGGGGCGGGGAGCAGGAAGTTGGCCGCGAAAAACACGATCAGCGGGCCGTAATCGAGCGCAAGGCGCAGGCCGGGTGATGCAGGTGATTTATGAGGAATGGTGGTCATCACAGCGCCTCTCCCACGCCGGCGATGATCCGCGCAACCTCGTTCGGGTCGAACGGGCGCAGATCGCCCATCTGCTCGCCAATGCCGATGGCATGGATCGGCAGACCGTATTTTTCGGCTGCCGCGACGAGCACGCCGCCGCGTGCCGTGCCGTCCAGCTTGGTCATCACGAGGCCGGTGACACCGGCTTCCTTGCCGAACACCTCGATCTGGCTGAGCGCATTCTGGCCTGTGGTGGCGTCGAGGACGAGCACCACGTCATGCTGTGCGGCGGCGTTGAGGCGACCTAGCACGCGGCGAATCTTGCTCAATTCGTCCATCAATTCGCGCTTGTTTTGAAGGCGTCCGGCAGTGTCGACGATCAGTACGTCGGTGCCGATCGCGGTGGCCTGCTTGACCGCCTCGTAGACGATGCCCGCAGCGTCGCCGCCTTCCTTGCCCGAGATTATGGGCACGCCAACCCGCTCCGCCCATGTCGCGAGCTGGCCGATCGCGGCGGCGCGAAACGTATCGCCCGCCGCCAGCATCACGGCGTAATCCTGCTCCATCAACAGGTGCGCGAGCTTGGCGATGGTCGTCGTCTTGCCCGAGCCATTGACGCCAATGACGAGGATCACCTGTGGGCGCGGAAACGCCTCGATCTCGAGCGGCTTGGCGACCTTGGCGAGCACCTTCTCGATCTCTTCCGCGACGATCAGGCGGATGCCGAGTTCCTCCATGTTGCGCTCGAAGCTGCCTTCGGCGAGGCGGGCGCGGATACGCGCGGCGGTCTCGGGGCCGAGATCGGAGGCGATCAGGGCTTCCTCGATCTCGTCGAGCGTCGCATCGTCGAGGCGGGCGGCACCGAGCCCGGCGAGGTTGCCGATCAGCCGGTCGGAAGTGCGCTTGAAGCCGCCGAGCAGCTTGTTGTGCCACGCGGTGCTCATGCGGATATTCCTGTGAGTTTGGTGCCGTCGGTCGCGGTGATCCGCACCGGCATCACCTCGCCCGTTCGCGCTGAGCTTGTCGAAGTGCATAGTTCAGGCAGATCGTGGCGGCTGGTCAAATGTTCTTCGCCCAGCTCAGGACGAATGGAGGAAGGGGCGCACTCGGATGAGCAGAAGCGCACTTCGGCGAAGTTCGGGGTGTGGCCGCGATCGCCAGGGCGTTCGGCCAACACCTGCTGCGTGGTGCCGATCAGCGAGGACAGCCACGCCGCGCGGCGGTTCGAGGCTGCCTCTCGCAATCTAGCGGCGCGTTCTTTGCGCACGGGCATCGCCACCTGCGGCATGCGGGCGGCGGGCGTGCCTTCGCGTTCGGAATACGGGAAGATATGGCCGTGCACGATGTCGCAATCCTCGATCAGCGCGAGGGTGTTGGCGAACATCGCATCGTCTTCGGTCGGGAAACCAGCGATCAAGTCCGCGCCGATGGCGATTTCGGGTCGCGCGGTCTTCAGCCGTTCGACAAATGCCACGGATTGCGCGCGCATATGGCGGCGCTTCATGCGTTTGAGGATCATGTCGTCACCGGCCTGCAGCGAGAGGTGGACGTGCGGTATGATCCGCGCCTCGCCGGTGAGTAGATCGAACAGCCGATCGTCAATCTCGATCCCGTCGAGCGAGGACAGGCGCAGGCGCGCCAGTTTGGGCACGTGGCGGAGGATGCGTTCGACCAGCAGGCCCAGGGTCGGCGCCCCTGGCAGGTCCGGACCGTAGCTCGTCAGATCCACGCCGGTCAGCACGATCTCGCTGTGTCCGGCCTCGATCAGCCCGGCGATGCGATCGACCACCGCACCCGCAGGAACCGAACGACTGTTGCCGCGCCCGAAAGGAATCACGCAGAAGGTGCAGCGATGGTCGCAGCCGTTCTGGACCTCGACGAAAGCGCGGGCATGGGCGGCGAAGGCGGTGGTCAGGTGCGGTGCGGTGTCGCGCACAGTCATGATGTCGCCAACGACGACCGCCGCGTGTGAGGTCCAGGCGGCAGGCGTCAGTTTTTCCGCATTGCCGATCACGCGGTCCACTTCCGGCATTGCGGCGAAGCCTGCGGGATCGATCTGCGCCGCGCATCCGGTCACGACGATTTCCGCGCCGGGGCGGTCGCGGCGAGCCCGGCGGATGCGGTCGCGCGTCTCGCGTACGGCATTGTTGGTGACGGCGCAGCTGTTGATGACGACCATGTCGCGCCCCGCAACGAGCGCGCGGATCGTTTCGCTTTCCGCGATGTTAAGGCGGCAGCCGAGACTGATGATGTCGGGATCGGCGCGGAATGCGGCCGGGGAGATGGACATGGGCGGTGATCTAGTTGCGAACCCACGCGAAGTCCACGACCACGCCCGCACAGTGCTCGACTTCTGGTTTGGCGCGGTGACCGAGGACAGGTGGTTAGCGCGGGACGATGCGCTGGACGTCGCGATCTCGCAGCGGTTCGCAGGCTTGCGCGATGCGATCTTGGCGGAGCGTGCGCAGCGTTGGCGGCGCGATCCCGAGAGACTGTTAGCGGCGGTCATCGTGCTCGACCAGTTTTCTCGCAACCTGTTTCGGGGCGAGGCCGAAGCGTTTGCCGCCGACCCGCTGGCCTTGGAATTGACGCAGTGCGCGCTTTCCAGTGGATGGGATATGTTGCTGCCCGTGGAACAGCGTGCATTGCTTTACATGCCGCTGATGCATGCCGAGAATTCCGATGCGCAGGCCCAAAGCGTGGCGTGTTTCACCGCGCTGGGGCAAGCAGACAATCTAAGATATGCACGCGACCACGCCGCCGCGATCGCCCAGTTCGGGCGCTTTCCGGGACGAAATGAGGCTTTGGGACGGACTTCGACAGCGGACGAGGTGGCATTCCTGGCGAATGGTGAAGGCGGTTGGTGAGCGCCTCTCTCCCGCATGAAGGATTTGGGAAAGGGGTTGGTCAGCCGGTCAGGCGTTGATCGCGCGGATCGGCGCTCCCCGGCCGATCGCCGCCGACGCGGAGCAGGCGTTTCTCGGCCAGCAGGCGGCGGACGTTCGCCATGCTCATCGGGCGGCCGTAGAGATAGCCCTGGCCCCTGGCGCAGCCCAATGCGCGCAACCGTTCCTCGATGCTCGCTTCCTCGATCCCCTCGGCGGTAATCGGCAGGTTCAGGCTGTCGCCCAGCCGCGTGATCGCATTCACGATCGCCGCGCTCTCGGCGTTGTCGTGAATCGACATTATGAAGCTCTTGTCGATCTTGATCCGGTCGAACGGCAAAGCGCGAAGATGGGCGATGCTCGAATAGCCGGTACCAAAATCGTCGAGCGCCAGTTGGATGCCCTGGTTCTTCAGGCTGCCGACGATCGACTGGGCGAGCGCCAGATTGTCGAACAGCGACGTTTCGGTGATCTCGATCTCGAGGCGGTTGGCGGGAAAACCCGTTTCGGTCAGCACCTTGATGATTTTCTGCGCCAGCCACGCATCTTTCAACTGCCACGGCGAGATGTTGACCGACAAGGTCAGCGCCGGATCCCAGTCGCGTGCCGCCTGGAATGCCTGGCGCATGATGGACAGCGAAAGCTCTGCGATCATGCCGGTTTCCTCGGCGATCGGGATGAACTCGTCGGGCACGATCAGCCCGCGCGTCGGATGTTCCCAGCGCGCCAGCACCTCGAAGCCGGTGAGGCGACCCGTGGTCAGATCGATCTGCTGTTCGAAATAGGGCACGATTTCCTGGCGCGGGATCGCTGCGCGCAGGCCGGTTTCGAGGTCGTTCCGCGCCCGAAGATCGCGCTCCATCGAGCGGTCGAACCAGGCGAAGCGGTTGCGGCCGGCATTCTTCGCCGCATACATCGCGATGTCGCCCGCGCGCATCAGCGCATCGATGCTGCCGCAGTCGAAATCGGATCGCGCCACGCCGACCGAGACGGAGATGTGCAACTGCAACCCATCGACCTGTAGCGGCTGTGCCAGGCGGCTGACGAGCTTCTCGGCGATGTGCTCGACCGTGTCGGGGTGCGCCGGGTCGAACAGGAAGGTACAGGCGAATTCGTCCCCGCCGAGCCGCGCCGTGAGTGCCACCGAAGGCATGGCGGCGGCGATCTCATCCGCCACGAGCCGGAGCAGGGCATCACCGGCGGCATGGCCATACATATCGTTCACAGTCTTGAAATGGTCGAGATCGAGCATCACCAGCGCCATCGCCTTGCCACGCTTTTCGGCGCGCACGAACATTGCCGCGCCCTCTTCTGCCAGGCAGCGGCGGTTGAGGAAGCCGGTCAGCGGATCTTTCGAGGCGAGCGTCTGTGCGCGCTCTTCGGCCGCGGTGCGGACGGTGACCTCCTGGGCCAGTTCGCGGTGGCGGCGCCAACCGAACAGGATCAGCGCGACGTTGAGCAAAAGGGCGATGACGAGCGTCTGGTCCGGACCTTGCTGGCCGGAGAAATAGTTGCGCAATGTCATCGACAGCACTGCCGAGCCGGTCCCGACGAACAGCAGGATCGCGGACACGGTGATCGCACCGGCCAGGATATCGCGGCGCGGGATGGTCTCGCGGGGGGAGTTGTCGCTGTCGAGCGCCATGCGGTCGCGTGCCTTACGGTCGATGAAGCGCGGACTGTGCAGCAGGCGAGGTGTAGATGGGGTTAAAGGGCGACCATGCAGATCCGTCTTGCCAGGTTGCCTTTCCCGACTGCTTCCGCTAACGACCAGCTCGACCGCTCGTTCCAGGACCGAAGCGTGAAGGGCAGCCCATGGGCTACGCCGGCCGACGAGGTTTCGTCCGCCGGCGTCTTGTGCGTTTAGCCGAAGACGGGTGTTCACAACGAAAGGTTTCTGATGTTCGAAAGCCTGAGCGATCGCCTTGGCGGTGTGTTTGATCGGTTGCGTGGCCGCGGTGCGCTGACCGAGGCGGACGTGCGCGCGGCGATGCGCGAGGTTCGCGTCGCGCTGCTCGAGGCTGACGTCGCGCTGCCGGTGGCGCGCGATTTCGTCGATAAGGTGACGGAAGCCGCGG
>NZ_JANYEK010000159.1 GCF_025363195.1 Sphingomonas sp. | reverse complement strand
GTCCGTGCGGCGATCGGCGGGCTGTTCCTGTTCGGCAATATCGTGATCTATCAGCCGATCATGCTCTACACGAGCGCGCTGCTGATGAAATCGATGTTCGGGCTGGATACGCCGATCATCGTGCTGGCGGCGATCTTCGGCATCGTCGGCGCGGCCTATGCGATCATCGGCGGCCTGCGCGCGGTGGCCATCACCGATACGTTCAGCGGCATTCTGCTGCTCGGCATGGGCACGCTGGTCGTCTATCTGGCGCTTGGTGCGATCAATTTCGATTTCAGCGGCATCCCGGCGGAACGGCTGACGATGATCGGCGCGCCCGACAGTCCGATTCCGTGGCCGACCTTGTTCACCGGCATGATCTTCATCCAGATGTTCTATTGGTCGACCAACCAGACGATCACGCAAAAGGCGATGGGTTCGCCCAATCTGAAAGAGGCGCAGAAGGGCCTGTTCGCGGCGATCGTATTGCGCGTTCTCATTATCCCGCCGATGGTCGTGATCCCGGGAATCGTCTCGTACAAATTGTTCGGAAACATCGGCGATCAGGCCTATGGCCGCATCGTCCATGCGGTGCTGCCGACCTGGCTGTCGGGCATCTTCGCCGCCGCCATCGCCTCGGCCGTGCTCGGTCATTTCGCCAGCATCATCAATTCGTCCGCCGCGCTGTATGTGTGCGACCTGCACGAAACCTATATCAACAAGAAGCCCAATGTCGCGCGGCTGAGCGGCTGGATCAGCGTCGGGTTCGTCGTCATCGCGATCGCTCTGGTGCCGGTGTACAGCGGGGCGGTCAGCATCATCAACCTCGTCCAGCAACTGAACGGCCTGACCAGCATGCCGGTGCTGTCGGTGTTTATCGTCGGGTTGCTGTTCCGCGGCGTCGATGCGCGCGCGGCGATCATCGGGTTGATCTTCGGGATCGGGCTTTATGCCTTCTTCACCTTCGCATGGACGCCGATCCATTATATCCACCTGATGCCGGTGACGTTGTTCGCCACGGTCGGCTTCGCACTCGCGGTCAACCGGGTCGTATTCGGCAAGGTCGCGGTGCCGATCTGGGTGAAGGGCAAGGCGCATGATGCCGATCCGCTTTTCGCGACGGACCGGGCATGACGGTCAGCGCGGCGGAGTGGCCTCGTGCACGTCGCCGATCAGGTCGAGCACGTCCCCGATGATCTTGCGCATCGCGGTCCGCGCTGCATCCGTATCGCCTGCGACGATCGCGTCGCGGACCGAGCCATGATCGGCGACGCTGGCGGAGCGGCCCTTTATCCGGTTGGTGAAGCGGATCGAGGTTTGCAGCGCGGTCGTAACGACATCGCGAAATTGCATGTAGAACGGGTTGCCCGAGGCGTTGAGGATGGCGATGTGAAAAGCGATGTCGGCATCCAGCGGATCATCCTCGCCGCGTTCGGCCGCAATCATCCGCTCAAGCCCGGCATCGATCATCGCGCGATCCTCTGTCCTGGCGAATGCCGACGCCAGCGCCGCCGCCTCGGGTTCGATCGCAACCCGCAGCTGGTTGAAATGCTTGAGCAGATCGACCGAGAATTTCCGTTCGAGCAACCAGCGCAGCACGTCTGTATCGAACAGGTTCCACGAGGTCGACGGCTGGATGATCGTGCCCTGGCGCGGGCGCGCGCTCAGCAGGCCCTTGGCGGTCAGCATCTTCACCGCCTCGCGCGTGACCGATCGGCTGACCCCGTGTTGCGTTGCCAATTGCGCTTCGGTCGGAAAAATCTGGCCATCGTAACACCCGATGACGATCGATCGACCCAGCGTATCGAGCATACCGTGGGTGAGGTTGCGCCCCAGGCTGGTGCGCACTTGTGCGGGATCGGGCGCGATCATCTCGTTCTCCGTTGCGGCGGCAGGCATGACATACACAGGGGCCGTGGCCAACCAACTTCGATTGGATGGCGACAAGACAGATATTATAGATCATATAAAAGACCAATGGCCTTGCGGGCCGGAATTTCGAATGACACGGCATGGTCATTCGAACGAGGGAAAAACTCATGAACGGAGGTTTCCTTGCGGTCGATTGGGGAACCACCAACCGGCGCTTGGACCTGCTCGACGCGGACGGCGCGGTGATCGATCACGC
>NZ_JANYEK010000189.1 GCF_025363195.1 Sphingomonas sp. | reverse complement strand
GGCGGCGGCATGGGCGGCATGGGCGGCATGGACTTCTGATCGAAAACGGCCTGAATTAGTGGCGAGCTAATTCAGGACTCGTTCCGATCCGGCCGGCGGGCCGGGGCGATACCCCGGTTCCGTCCGACGAAAGACGCGGGCTTTGCCCGCGTCCGGCCAAGCCTCCAGACCGACCCAGCTTCCAAGGCTGGACCAAAAGAAAAGGGCCGGGGAGCAATTCCCGGCCCTTTTTCCATCCTATCCAAAACGAATGACTACCCCCGTTCGTGCTGAGCTCGTCGAAGCACCTTTCTGCGATCCGCAGGCGACGAACTCGGGGCAAGAACCATGGTGCTTCGACAGGCTCATCACTAACGGGGAGGGAGTGATTGCCCGGACCCGCGCCGCGGCAAAGCCGCCTCGTCGGACGGCGCCGCAGCGCTACACGACCTCAAACAACCCAGCCGCGCCCATCCCGCCCGCCGTACACATCGACACGACGACAAACCGAACCCCGCGCTTCCGCCCTTCGATCAGCGCGTGCCCCACCAGCCGCGACCCGGTCATTCCGAACGGGTGCCCCACCGCGATCGCGCCGCCATTGACGTTATACTTTTCGGGATCGATCCCGAGATGGTCGCGGCAATACAGGCACTGCGATGCGAACGCCTCGTTCAGTTCCCACAGCCCGATATCCGCCACCGACAGCCCGGCGCGCGCCAGCAGCTTGGGGATCGCGAAGACCGGGCCGATACCCATCTCCTCCGGTCCGCAACCCGCCGACTGGAAGCCGCGATAGATGCCGAGGATGTGCTTGCCCTCGGCCTCCGCCGTCTTGCGGTCCATCAGGATCTGCGCCGATGCGCCGTCCGACAATTGGCTGGCATTGCCCGCCGTTATGTTGGTGCCCGGCCCGGTGAATTCCCCGCCCGGCCACACGGTTTTCAGGCCCGCCAGCCCCTCGGCGGTGGTGCCGTCGCGAATGCCCTCGTCCTGGCTGAGCGTGACCATCTCGGTCCCGGTCTGCGTGCCGGCTTTGTCGAAGATCGCCTTCTCGACCGTGATCGGCGCGATCTCCTCGGCGAACGCCCCCGCCTTCAGGCCCGCGACGGCGCGCTGCTGGCTCTGCGCGGCATAAGCGTCCTGCGCCGCGCGGCTGATGCCGTAGCGCAAGGCGACGATCTCCGCCGTCTCGATCATCGGGATGTACGCTGCCGGTTCCTGCGCGATAACCGACTGGTTGACGTAGCGCGGCATATCCTTGGTCACGGTTAGGCTGATCGATTCCATGCCCCCGGCCAGCGCCACGTCCATCTCGTCGCAGATGATCGATCGCGCGGCGAGTGCTACCGCGGTCAGTCCGGAGCCGCATTTCCGGTCCAGCGTAAAGGCCGGCACGCTCTGTGGCAGGCCCGCGGCGAACACCGCCATGCGCCCGGCATTGCCCCCCTGCGTGCCGAACTGCCCGCCGACGCCCCAGAAGATCTCGTCGATACGCTTCGGGTCGATCCCCGCGCGCTCGACCGCCGCATTCATCACATGCCCGGCCAGCACGGGCGCCTCGGTGATATTGAACGCGCCGCGATACGCCTTGCCGATCGGCGTGCGGGCGGTGGCGACGATTGCGGCTTCGCGATTTGGGGCGGCTTCACGCATGGAATTGACCTCTCCGGTTGATTTCGGAGCGGCTTACGGCGCGGCACATCGCATTGCAAAGGTCAGCGGTGCCAGCGTGCCCATATCGCGGTTGGGAGGATCAGGCCGCGCGCCTCCTCGCGCACCGCCAACTCGCCCGCTTCCACCGTGCCGCCCAGATCGGCGCAGGTCTGGCGCAGCAACTCGCCGATCGCCAGCGCCGACATTCGGACCGCGTAGACGGTGAGGAACAGGAAGCGCGATTCGGCATCGAGCAGCTTCCGGCAATCCTGGATCAGGCCAGGCAACCCGTCCTCCAGCTTCCACACCTCGCCGTCCGGGCCACGGCCGTATTTCGGCGGATCGAGCAGGATGCCGTCATAGCGCCGCCCGCGTCGTACTTCACGCGCGACGAACTTGGTCGCGTCGTCGGTCATCCAGCGGATCGGCTTGTCGGACAGGCCAGAAAGCGCAGCATTGGCACGCGCCGCCTCGACCGATTTTTTGGATGCATCGACATGCACCATCTTCACCCCGCGCGCCGCCATCGCGCAGGTGCCCACGCCGGTATAGCCGAACAGGTTCATGCATTCGGGCTCGGGCAGGTCGCGGACCTGATCGCGCATCCAGGTCCACACCGGCGCCATATCCGGGAAGAAACCGAGATGACGGAACGGCGTGTTGCTGGCGGTGAACGACACGTCGTCCCATTTCAGTGGCCAGCCTTCACGCGGCATCGGTTCGTTGAAGTCCCAGCGCCCGCCGCCATCCTCGTCCGATCCGGGGACGAATTCGCCATGCGCCTTCCAGTCGGGGGAGGCGGGCGCCCACAAGGCCTGCGCCTCGGGCCGGATGAAGCGGAAGCGGCCATAGCGTTCGAGCTTCCGCCCATGGCCAGAATCGATCAGACCGTAATCCGCCCAGGGTTCGCCGATCAGGGTTTCGAGCTTCATGCCGCTATCATACCGACGGCGTGGCACGTTCGCCGATATACGCCGTCACCGCTTCGAACGTGCCGGGCAGGCTGTCATAGCGTTCTTCGCGTTCGAACAGGTCGCCGATACGCTTGGGCAAAGCGGGCCGCGCGCCGGTCGAACGTTCGACGGCGTCGCGGAACTTGGCGGGGTGCGCCGTCGCCAGCGTCACGATCGGCGTGTCTCCAAGGTCGATGCGGCGCGCGGCGGCCAACGCGATCGCGGTGTGCGGATCGATCACTTCGCCCGCACTTTCATGCGCCCAGCGCATGGCCAGCGCCATGTCGTCCAGATCGATCCGGTCGCTCGCGAAGAGCGGGCCTGTCCCGGCGCGCTGCGCATTGGTCAGGCGCATCGCCTTGGTCGCTTCGAACCCGTGCATCTGCGCCGCCAACGCCCCGCCATCGCGCCCGCCGAGATCGAACAACAGACGTTCGAAGTTGCTCGACACCTGGATGTCCATCGACGGGCTCGGCGTGGGCACGACGGTCCCTTGCGAATAATCACCCTCGGACAAAGCGCGGTGCAGGATGTCGTTGACGTTGGTCGCGACGATCAGCTTGGCGATCGGCAGTCCCATCTTAGCCGCGACATAGCCCGCGAACACATCGCCGAAATTGCCCGTAGGCACCGAAAACGCGATCGGGCGTTCGGGCGCGCCAAGCCGGACAGCCGCGTAGAAATAATATACCACCTGCGCCATCAGCCGCGCCCAATTGATCGAATTCACCGCCGACAGGGTGAATTTGCCGCTGAACTCGGGCGAATTGAACATCGCCTTCACCAGTGCCTGAGCATCGTCGAAGCTGCCGTCGATCGCGATATTGTAGATGTTGGGGGCGAGCACGGTGGTCATCTGCCGCCGCTGCACATCCGACACGCGGCCCTTGGGATGGAGCATGAACACGTCCACCCCGGCGCGCCCCGCCAGCGCGTCGATCGCCGCTGATCCGGTGTCGCCAGAGGTCGCGCCGACGACGGTCAGATGTTTGTCGCTGCCGGTCAGGAAGCGTTCGAACAGCAGCCCGAGGAATTGCAGCGCAACATCCTTGAACGCCAGCGTTGGGCCGTGGAACAGTTCGAGCAGCCAATGCTGCCCGTCGAGCTGAACGAGTGGAGCGACGGCGGCATGGCTGAAACGGCCATATGCCTGCGTGCACAATGTGCGCAGATCGTCGCGCGTCAGCACACCCGCGACGAACGGCGCCATGACCTCGACGGCGGTGTCGACATAAGACAGACCGCGCAAGGCGGAGATCTGCTCGATGGTCAGCGTCGGCCAGGCTTCGGGCAGATACAGGCCGCCATCGCTGGCGAGGCCAGACAGCGTCACCGCCTGAAAATCGAGAACGGGCGCATCGCCCCGGGTGCTTACGTAGCGCATAGGGCTCCAGCGCCTAGCGGGAGGGTGGCGTGTCGGCAACCGCGGGCTTCATCCGCCGATACACCGCCAGCGCATAGATGATCCCGGCCAGCGCCGCGAAGATGAACCATTGCACCGCATAAGCGAGGTGGTTGTTCGGCACTGCCGACAGGTCCGGCCCCGGATTGGCGTCGAGCCCGGCAGCTGGCATGTCGGCGACCAGCATCAGCGTCTTGGGTCGTGCTTTTCCGATCAGGGACAGGATCAGCGGTTGATCGTCAGGCGCCTGGGTAAGATAGCCATGGACTTCGCCGCCCTTCCATACCGGTTTGCCGCCGGCGGCATGCGCCACGCCGACCTGCACCGTCATGCCGGGCCCTTCGACGCCGGTGCGGCATTGTGCGATCTGTCGCCAGCCCGAGCCGCCCTTGGCGTTGCGGCCTGAGCGTTCGCTCCAAGCTGTCGGCTCCAGACACATGCCGCTCGCCTTGCGGAACAGCAGCGCGTCGTTGACCGGATTAGACGGGAAGGCGATGTCAGGCAGCGCCACGTTGATGGCATATTGCTGCAGCAGCGCTTCCTTTTCGCCCCGGCGCTGCAACTGCCAGATACCCAGGCCAATCATCGCCGCGATCGCCAAGGCAACGATGACGGTTGCGACGACGGGCACGCGTTTCATCGGATCAGCCGTTGTCGGTGGCATCATCGATCTGTCCCTCGCGCGCCGCATTGCGATATTCGGCGGCGATCAGGGCACCTTTGGCTGCGCGCAGCGACAGGATTACGCCCGCCGCGGTCACCGGAATCCAGATCAGCATGTGTAGCCACAAGGGCGGGTGGAGGGTGAGCTCGAGCGTGATGGCCGCTGCCGTCACGATCGCGCCGAGGATCAAGGTCAGGAATGCCGCCGGACCGTCGCCGACGTTGAAGCCGGAAAAATCCAGCGCACAGGCCGAGCATTTCGGCGCGAAGGTGGCGAACCCGCTGAACAGCGTTTTCGCGCCGCAGCGTGGGCACAGGCCATGAAGCGCGACCTGCACAAGAGTTGGCGGCGCAGGATAAGTCGGCGTCTCCGCCTCGACCTGCGCCGCCACGATCAGCCGCCGTGGACCGGCGCGCCCCAGCCGCCCCAGACATAGATGCTGACGAACAGGAACAGCCACACGACGTCGACGAAATGCCAATACCAAGCCGCGGCCTCGAAGCCAAAATGCTGTTTGGGGGTGAATTCGCCCTTATACGCGCGGACCAGGCAGACGATCAGGAAGATCGTGCCGATCAGCACATGGAAGCCGTGGAAGCCGGTCGCCATGAAGAAAGAAGCGCCGTAATTAATGCCCTTGAACGGGAACGGCGCTTCCGAATATTCATACGCCTGGATTGAGCTGAACAGGATACCGAGCACGATCGTGAGCCACAGGCCCTTGAGCACGCCGTCCTTGTTGCCGACGCCGATCAGGCCCCACAGGCCAGTCTTCTCGCCGCCGCGCTGCCCATGGATCAGGGCGTGGTGTGCCCAAGTGACGGTGGTGCCGCTGGTCAGCAGGATGATCGTATTGAGCAATGGGAATTTGAAGGCGTCGATCACCTCAAGCCCCTTGGGCGGCCAGCTGGCGGCCCCCTTGGCGGCATCGGCGATCAGGCCGGGCACACCGGCGACCAGTTCGACGGGGGCCGGGAATAGCGAGAAATCGAAGAACGCCCAGAACCAGCCAACGAAAAACATCACCTCGGAGGCGATGAACAGAATCATGCCGTAGCGCAGATGAAGCTGGACGACCGGCGTGTGATCGCCGGCATGCGCCTCCTTGATCACGTTGCCCCACCAGCAGAACATGGTGGTCAGCACGCCAAGCAGGCCGAGAAAAAATAATACGCCGCCGCCATTGGGGTGGCCGACATGCCCGCCATGCATCCACAGGATGCCGCCCGCCGCCATGCCTAGCGCGGAGAACGATCCGATGATCGGCCACGGATCGGGCGCGAGAATATGGTAATCGTGGTTCTTGGCGCCGGCCATTGTCGGTCCCTCTTTAGCCTGTTTGAATCCGCTCTAGCTTGCCGTCTTGCCAGAATCCACCGGGTAAAACGTGTAACTGAGCGTGATCGTCTGGACATCCTTGGTATCGTCGTCCGCCAGGATCTTCGGGTCGACGAAGAATATCACCGGCATACGCGCGGTCTCACCGGGTTGCAGGGTCTGCTGGGTGAAGCAGAAACACTGGATTTTCGTGAAATATTTGCCCACCTGTGCCGGCGTGACATTGAACGTGGCGGTGCCGGTTATCGGCTTGTTGCTCGTATTGGTGGCGGTGAAGAACACCATGTCACGCGCGCCGATATCGACGGTCTCGGACGGGTTTTCGGGCTCGAATTTCCACGGCAGCTTGGGGCTGACATTGGTATCGAAATCGATTTGCACCTTGCCATCGACCGCGCCCGGTGCGCGCGTCCCGCGCTGTGTCGTGCCGTTCCAGCCCGTTGCCTGGCAGAACATGCGGTAGAGCGGCACGCTGGCCCAGGCCAGCCCCGTCATGAAGCAGAGGCCGAGCACCGCGAAGAGGGCGGTGCGGTTCTTGCCACTCAGCCGGGCGGCGCTCAATGCGGCATCCCCGCCTTGATCTTGGCGATGCTGATGCCGAACACGAGAATGACGAACGCGCCCAGGATCACTGCCATCACCATCGCCCGGCTGCGCTGGCGGGCGCGGATCAGGTCGTCGTCGTTCCGGACAGGGTCGTTTGGCATGAGCGTCAGATCCAGCGGTCGGCGACAAGCGCGCCGAACAGAATGAACAGATAGAGGATCGAATAGGCGAACAGGCGCTTTTCCGGGCGCATCGTATCGCCGGGCTGGGTGCGCCGCGTCGCCACCTGCGCGACCATCGCAGCGAACAATGCTGTGGTGGCGACCGCCACCCAGCCATAGATCGCGCCGGTCAACCCGAGCGCCCAGGGCGCAATCGCCGCCGCCGCCATCGGGATCGTGTACAGCCCGATCTGCGTCCGCGTTGCGCGTTCGCCCGCCACGACGGGCAGCATCGGCACCCCGGCGGCGGCGTAATCGGTCTTCATGAACAGCGCGAGCGCCCAGAAATGCGGCGGCGTCCACAGGAACACGAGAACGAACAGCAAAATGGGCAGCGTCGCGATATCACCCGTCGCCGCCGCCCAGCCGATCACCGGCGGAAAGGCACCCGCCGCACCCCCGATGACGATATTCTGCGGCGTGCGACGCTTTAGCCACACGGTATAGATCAGCACGTAGAACAGGATGGACACGGTTAGGATCGAGGCGGCCAGAACGTTGGTGGCCAGGCCCATCAGGATCACCGAAAAAACCGCCAGTCCGACCCCGAAATGCAACGCCGATTGCCGGTCCATACGCCCGGCGGGCAGCGGGCGACCCTCGGTGCGCTTCATCTTCGCGTCGATATCCGCCTCATACCATTGGTTGAGTGCCCCCGCCGCGCCCGCGCCCAGCGCGATACAGAGGATCGCGGTAAAGCCGAGGATCGGATCGATCAGAACCGGAGCAGCCAGCATCCCGCAAAGCCCGGTGAACACGACGAGCGTCATCACGCGCGGCTTGGTCAGCGCCAGGAAATCGCGCCAGTCGGCGGGCAAAGGGAGAGTCGTCACGGTCATGGTGCGGGCGCTATAGTCCGTTGGACGCGCCGGGGAAAGCGGGATGGTGGGCGGGGAGGGGGTCTACGCGTGGCCAGGTTGCCGGTATGTGGGATATGAGCCGATAGATAAGTCGTCGAAGTTTCAATTTACTGTTTTCAGTGGGTTTTAACCGCGCGCGCGAGCCAAAATCCGGTCGGAGACGCCGAAGCGAGAGCATCACGCGACGAGCGCAGCAAGAGCGGCGGCAATTATATAGCCTTTTGTGCTACGAGGTGAATCTCAACCACCGCGAGATGAACCACACGTGCAGAAACGAGCCGTAAACCCGACGCGTCGCGAATTCGCAAAAGCCGGGCTTGCCTTGGCCGGTACTAGTGCCGTTTGCGTATCGGGCGCGGCGGTCGCAGCGCGATTGCCCGCGACCATCGGACCGTTCGCTTCCTCCCGCATCGTGCGTCCTGAATTGCTCCGTCGTGCGCTGGCCGCCCTTCAGCGGCACGGATCGGAAATTCAGCACCGGGACCGTATCGCGATTGCCGACTTTGCCCAGGCTTCGTCGAAGCCGCGCTTTTATCTGATCGACATGGCCAGCGGCATGGCGACGACGATGCTGGTCGCTCATGGCAGCGGAAGCGACCCCGCTCACACAGGGTTCGTTCAGCGTTTCTCGAACACGGCTGGGTCGAACGCCTCGAGCGAAGGAGCATTTCTCGCCTCTGACTATTACGTGGGCAAGCATGGCCAATCACAACGCCTGATCGGGCTCGACTCGACCAATAACAATGCCCTACCGCGGGCGCTCGTCGTGCACGCCGCCTGGTATGCCGACCCGGACATGGTCCGCACCCATGGGCAGCTCGGCCGCAGCCAAGGCTGCTTCGCCGTTAGCGAAGGCGATCTCCAGCAGGTCTTCGCCCGTCTCGGGCAGGGCAGGATGATCTATTCCGCCAAGGTGTGAGACTCCCGACGCTGGCTAGGATGCGCCATGCCGACGAGGGCCGCCGCATCCCCGCGCGAAGCCAAGCTCCACCAGATGGGCCACGCGCAGGTCGCGGCCCTGAATCGACTTTTCGCCCAACACCACCGCAATGACCCGAACGCCGCGTCGCTTGGCGGACGTCGCGATATTGTACCCTGCGTCGACCGTATATCCGGTCTTGATCCCGTCGACCCCTTGCACCCGGCCTAAAAGATGGTCGTGATTGGCGATGCGGCGTTTCCGCCAGACGATGGATCGCGTTCCAAAAACTGCATATTCTCGGGGGTGGTTCCGCAATAGAGCCAACGCCAGGGTCGTCATGTCGCGGGCCGTGGTTTGGTTTCCCGGACTGGTCAGTCCGCTCGCGTTGGCGAAATGCGTTTTGCTCATCCCAAGCTGCCGCGCCTTTACCGTCATCAAGGCGGCAAACTTGCTCTCACTTCCTCCGAGCCGTTCCGCCATCGCGACAGTCACGTCGTTGGCGGAATGGACCGCCATCGCTTGAACGGCGTCGCGCACCGACAGCGTCTTGCCGGCGGCGATCCCGAGCTTGGAGGGCTGTTGCCGCGCGGCTTTGCGCGAGAACGTCAAGGCATCGCCCAGTTGAATTCGACCGGCTTCGAGCGCGTCGAACACGAGATACAGGGCCATCATCTTAGTCAGCGATGCGGGCCTCTGGAGCGCATCCGGCTGCGCCGCGAAGATCACCGTGCCGTTTGCCGCATCGACCAGCAGCTCCGACACGGGGCGGGCGGATGATCTATGGGCAAACGCTGCCTGCGGCCCGGCCACCAGCATGGAAAAACAGGCACCGGCAAAGAGCCACCGAGACCGGACTACCAACAAAGGTTTCATCATCTTCCAATGCGTTAGAACGCTCGTGCCGATCGTTCTTCTTGCCGCTGCGATGCTCGGCATACACATTGGTGGAACCGGGTGCGCGCAGTTCGTCGAGTTATCCGGACAGAGTTCATCGTGGTTCGATATCCACGCTAAGCCGGCAAAGATCGGACCCTCACTTGTCGTTAATTTAAACTTCTTGTTCCATTAATCAAGCTTATGGATTTGTCTAGACGCTGATATTTACGCTGAAAGGTGGAAGATCTCTTGGCTTGACGTATTGGGGACTTCTCTGCCGGGTCCGGCGTCGCTTCAATATCGCCCGGCGCAGCCGCAGGGTTTCTTTCTCCAGATCCTTCATCCGACGGACCTGGTCGGTCTTCAGCCCACCATATTCCTTGCGCTAGCGATAATAGAGCCTGCCCTCGCGAGGGCGGGGTCCTGCGCGCTGACCGCGATCCGACGACACGCTTAGCCCGTGGATGCACCCTCTGCCGGCACGATCCTAACTTCACGCAGCTTGCCGATGATCCCTTCCGGCTTGTGCTTCTTGCTCGGCATTCATCCTCCCTCTCGTGGTCCAGGCTATCATAATCTCTGGGCCACTCAGCGGGGGGGGCAGATCACTCGCATTTTGTCGACGACACGCCGTGCCGTCGCCTTCGGCATGCGTTAGGAAGTAAGGACGCGGGCCGCCCCCTAAAGGAGCGACCCGGTCCGTTTTAAGCGACGATCAGTTCAAAACTTGAACGTTGCGCCGGCGTAGAAGAACCGCCCAGTCGGGCTGAACGGATCACCCGCCTCGTTGCCGAGCAGATCATACGGTGGCAAGCGATCCAGCACATTGTCGACGCCCATGTAGAACTTGAAGTCCTTGCCTGCATTCAGATCGATGCGGACGTCATGGTAAGTGATGTCCGGATAAAAGGCGAAGGGGAACCCATCGGGGTTTTGCGCCGGCCGGTTCTGAAACGCATTTTGTGTTTCATAGGCTCCCGAGACGACTTGCTTGCCGATGTACCGCACCCGATAGCCGATGTTGAACAGACTGGTCTCGACGTTCGCCGACAACTGGCCCTGCCAGGCAGGATCGCCGAGCACATAGAGCTGCCGCTGCGCGAAACCTGGATTGGTGATGTCGGTGTAGTTGCGCTTATCGAACGTGTGCGTCGCGATTCCGTGCAGCGACAGCTTTACGTCGTTGGCGATCTCGTGCCGGTAGCTCAGATCGACGTCGATACCGTTCACGGTCTGCTTCGCGAAATTAAACGGTCCGGAGATGAACGAGGGGCCGGTTGGTGCCAGTGACACCGTCGTACCCCCATGTGTGACATCGGATTGACCCTTAAACGTTCCGTTTGGATTGCGGAAAATCGCGGCACAGAATGGGTTGCTGGTCCCGCCCGGCGCATCGTAACATTGATTGATGATTGTCTGTGCGGCGAGCGAGAAGATGACGTTCTTGATGTTGATGCTGTAATAATCGACCGACATCGAGAAGCCGGGAATGAAATCCGGCTGCAGGATCACGCCCGCAGTAAAGCTGTTGCTCGTCTCGGCGTTGAGCGACGAATTACTGCCGTTGAAACCGGAGATGCCTGACGCGGGCCGGTTTGAGAACGGCTCGGTCGTCCCGTTGAACGTCTGCGTGGTTGGCACGCCCGCCGCCGCGCAATTCTTAACCCGATTTGGGTTATTGTTGATGTTCTGCTGCCCGCAGGGGTCGACCAATCCATTGAGGAAGGTCTGCGACTGCGGGGCATACAGGTCGCTCTGCGTGGGTGCGCGAATGGCGCGGGCATAGCCGACGCGGAACCGGACTGCCTTTACCGGGGCATAGATGGCGTTGACGTTGTAGGCGACGACCGTACCGGTGTTGCCGATGTTGTAGTTCGACACCCGGCCCGCGCCGTCGACCGTCAACTCGTACGCAAAACGGCTGTTGCGCAGCAACGGCAAGCTGAGCTCGCCATATGCTTCCTTGGTCACCTGGGCTGGCGGACGGAAATCGGGGATGACGTTGAGGAACGTGCAGCCCACCGTGCCGCATGCGGTGCTTGCAGTGAAGGCATCGTAAGCCGCAAACGCGGTTTCGCGACGAATTTCGCCGCCCAGGACGAACGCGACCGGACCGCCTGGAAGTGAGAATAGCTGGGACGAATCACCTGATACGAAAGCCTGCCCGTCGAACAGGTCCGCTTTTTGAACCCGCGACGACGTGTAGCCGAAATATTGCAGCGCCGCAGCCGATGGCTGCCCGGCACCGAACAAGTTGACGGGCACGCAGGCTGGATCGTCATTGGTGGTCGTAGCGTCGGCGTTGATACCGCAGACGATCTGCCCAGCGGAATTGCGAACGGCATTAAGCGAGTTCGCATATTTAGCGCGATTTAGATTTCCTGCCGTCTTGTAGAATGTATACAAGTGTCCGTAGGTGAACGAAGCGTCGTACTTCCAATCCTCATTGAACGTCCCCCGGATGCCGACCACCCCCTGGTAGTTTTCGCGACGATGTAGTTCGCCCCGGCCCCCGAAATCGACATCGAAACGCTGCGCCGTGAAAGTCGTCTGACCGGGCGCAAGGGTGCTGATGAGCGTGCTGCGCGCTTGCGGGGTCAAATAAGGATTATCGATGCTGAACGTGTTGTTGAAGAAGGTGGGTTGACCTTCCTGGAGCGCGTCTGCACGAACCGCCTGGACCGAGAAATAAGGAATAAATGCGGGCGAGATCTCATAATGCCCGAGCATGTTGAATTGCTTCCGCTCAAGACCGGGCTGGAGCATGCCTGTCAGGCGCAGTGTCGAACCCAATCCACCGACGCAGTTCGACGAGCCGAACGGTCGCAGATCAGTTGTACAGGGGTTCGCGATCAGCGAACCGTCGGGCTGGAAGACGAAAGTGTTGCCGAACTGGGCGAGCGGGTTCGCACTTGCGAAATTGGCCAATCCCGAACATGCCGCCGCGCGCCGCGCGGCAAAAGCAGTGGGGCTTTCGCCAGTCGCCGCCGCGGTCGGGCAAGCCGCCGTGAACAGACCGCCTTCCGAAATGCTGTTGTTCTTGATGTTCCTCAGGAACGCAGTGTCGGGAATACCGTCGCCAAGCGAACTCTCTGGCGGATGCAACGGACCGGCATTCGGATTGAGGTTGGCACCAACATTCTGAACTGCATTGAATTGCGAACGGCCGCCGATCGCCCCGGTCTGATTTTCGCGATCCGTGAAAAACAGCGTGTTCTGCTTCGCATATTCCGCGGAAAACGCGATATTGCCGCGGCCGTCGCCGAAATTGTGCCCGGCGGTCACGCTGGCGAGATAGGAACCGCGATCGCCGCGCGAGGACACGCCGCCCTGAACGTGACCCGTGATCCCTTCGAGGTTGTTCTTCAGCACGAAGTTGACGACGCCGGACACTGCGTCCGAGCCATATACTGCTGAGCTGCCCCCCGTGACGATGTCGACACGCTCCAGCAGGTCGTTCGGGATATTGTTGACGTCGGGTCTATTGATTCCTGGGGTTGCGGTAATCACCCGACGCCCATCGACCAGCACGAGGGTGCGAGCGGGGCCGAGCCCGCGCAGATCGAGCGCGCTGATCCCGGCGGTCCCGATGAGTCGAGTCGAATTAGCCTGAGAAAAGGTCGCGCGAAGCTGAGGCAGCTGGCTGAGCGTATCTCCGACGGAGATATTTCCGACGCTGAGCAGTTCCGAGGCAGTTATCGACGTGACGGGGACGGTCGAATCCAAATTAGCGCGGTTTAATCGCGAACCGGTGACGACCACCGTCGTATCCTCATCGACTGCCTCGGCATTGACGCGGCGTGCTTCTGCATCGGTTTGAGCACTCGCATCGCTTGTCGCGCCGCGCTGTGGGGCGGTAGCAGTCGACTGGGTCTGAGCGAAGGCGGCGGTGCCGACCAGGCACGTTCCGGCGAGCGCCGAAGCGCTCATAAAGCGGTAAATTGACATGATAATCTCCCCCGAGCCACGCTTGCACTGCTGTCCCTGTCTGCATGCAAACCGGATTTGCACGGCGCGTGCAACATGGCCTGGAGACGATGGACATTTAAATTATCCCACTGTTGCCGCTTTGCAACAAAACAGTAATATAAAAACGTCGTTTCATTCCAACGCGACACTTTAGATCGAACGTGGGAGATGCCTCAGGAGCACCCTCCGCCTGCCTTCAGCTCCATTTTAAGGCGCTCGCTGGCTGCGAGCTACAGGATGGAAGAGGCCGCATAACGTCCGCTTTGTGGTGGTGGGTTCAACGGGTGGACGCAACGTATCCTTCTCATGATGAGAAGGAGTGGTGCGATGAAGCAGCGTCGTCGGATATATTACTCGGCCGCTCAGCGGGCGGAGATCTGGGACAGGTGGCAGCGCGGAGAGTCGATGAGTTCGATCGGTCGCGGGTTCGAGCGGGAGAGTTCGTCGATCTTCTCGGTGCTGTCGCCGTCGGGGGGGGCCGTCCACCCGATCGGAAGCGATCCGGGCGTGCGCTGAGCTTATCCGACCGCGAAGAGATCTCCAGAGGTCTGGTCGCCGGCCGTTCCCTGCGCGCCATTGCAGTCCAGCTCGGCCGCGCGCCGACGATCAGCCGGGAGGTCGGCCGTAACGGTGGCGGCGAGCGGTATCGTGCCACGCTATCGGATCAGGCGGCATGGGGTCGTGCGCTGCGCCCGAAGCGCTGCAAGCTGGCTTGCCACCCGGGCTTGCGACGAACAGTATCGCGCAAGTTGCGCCGCAAATGGTCGCCAGAGCAGGTTGCGGGCTGGCTCAAGCATAGCTTTCCGGACGAAGACCAACATCGCGTGTCACATGAGACGATCTACAAGAGCCTGTACATTCAGGCGCGTGGCGTCCTCAAGAAAGAGCTGCTTGCGCATCTGCGCGCCAAGCGCACGATCCGGCGCTCGCGCCATGCCAGCCTGAAGCGTGATGGGCTCGGCCAGATCAGGGATGCGGTGTCGATCAGCGAGCGGCCCGCCGAAGTCGCGGACCGCGCCGTGCCCGGGCATTGGGAAGGCGACCTCATCTCGGGCGCGCGGGGTAGCCATGTCGTCACGCTGGTCGAACGCCAGTCGCGCTACGTGATCCTCGCCAAGGTCGCGAACAAGCAGACCGCCACCGTCGTCTCCGCGCTGATCGGGCAGGCGCGCAAGCTGCCCGCAGACCTTTGCCGATCGCTGACCTGGGACCGCGGCAAGGAGCTTGTCGACCACTGGCGCTTCACCCTTGCAACCGATGTCGAGGTCTACTTCTGCGATCCGCACAGCCCGTGGCAGCGCGGCACCAACGAGAACGCCAACCGCCTGCTGCGCCACGGCATCGACCTGTCCATCTTCAGCCAGGCCCAGCTCAGCACCATCGCCAGGCAGCTTAACGAACGGCCCAGAAAAACCTTGAACTACCAGACCCCGGCTGACACCTTCGCACAGAGCGTTGCGTCGATCGGTTGAACCCACCAGTCTTATCTCGCGCCCGTCGATCTGCGGATGCCGACGATCTGATAAGGTCTCGTCGGCAAGATAAAGTGGCGCTAATACAGGGGATCGCTGATTGCCAGTGGTTGTCCGATGGTCGTTGTCAGTTCTACAGGCACGCAACGCATTGGGGGATCGTTGGACGCAATTTAGAGGACGTTAAATGCGCGCATTCCTGCGGCCCCGCCTTCTGCTTTCGGGCGTCGTGGCTAGCTTCCTGATCCCCGCATCGGCATCCGCGAGCTCTACCGAACTGGCTGGACTCCAGCGAGAGTTGAGCAATATCGTTG
>NZ_JANYEK010000161.1 GCF_025363195.1 Sphingomonas sp. | reverse complement strand
GACGCTGCAACGGCGCTTCTCGGCGATCCAGGCGCCGCGCCCGGACGACATCTGCTACGCCACGTCGAATCGCCAGACGGCGGTGAAGGCGATCGCCGCGATGTGCGATGCGATGCTGGTGATCGGCGCGCCGAATTCGTCCAACTCCGTGCGGCTGGTCGAAGTCGCCGAACGCGAGGGCACGCGGGCGATATTGATCCAGCGCGCCGAAGCGCTCGATCTCGCCTTCCTCGACGGCGTGCGCACGCTGGGCATCACGGCGGGGGCCTCCGCTCCCGAAGTGCTGGTGCGCGAAGTCGTCGCCAAGCTGGCCGAGCATTTCGAGGTCAGCGAGCGCGAGGTGGAAACCAACCGCGAGACCGTGTCCTTCAAGCTGCCCCGCGGCCTCGAAGCCGCTGCCGCCTGAGTGGCGGTCTACACGCATGTGTCGGCGGAGGCGCTGGCCGCGTTCCTTACGCGTTATGATGTCGGAGACCTGATCTCCGCCAAGGGCATCGCCGAGGGCGTCGAGAACAGCAATTACCTGGTCGATACGACCAAGGGCCGCTTCATCCTGACGCTGTACGAGAAGCGCGTCGAGGTCGATGACTTGCCGTTCTTCTTCGCGCTGCTCGATCATCTGGCGACGCGCGGCAACCCGGTGCCGCCCGCGATCAAGGACCGCGCCGGGGTGACGATCCAGACGCTGGAAGGACGCCCGGCGTGCCTGATCCAGTTCCTGCCCGGCGTGTCGTTATCGCATCCGACAGCGGCACAGGCATTGGCTGCCGGAGAAGCTATGGGGCGGATGCATGCGGCCGTGGCTGATTTTCCAAACACGCGGCCTAATTCCATGGGCATCGACACTTGGCAGCCCTTACTGGAGCGCTGTGGGCGCAGCCTCGATGAGATCGCTCCCGGCCTCTATGACGATCTCGCGTTCGCGATCGGGGATATCGCCGCGACCTGGTATGCCGACGAACTCGATCGTTGTGCGATCCATGCCGACCTGTTTCCAGACAATGTGCTGATGCGCGGCGATGAAGTCAGCGGCCTGATCGATTTCTATTTCGCCTGCACCGACATCCGCCTCTACGATCTTGCAATCATGCACACCGCCTGGGCATTCGATGCGACAGGCCGACACTATGATGCAGCCGTAGGTGATGCGTTGATCGCAGGTTATCAGCGCTATTTTCCGTTCAGCGATGCAGATCAAATGCAGTTCTGGGGTTTGGCGAGCGGAGCATGTGTGCGCTTCACGCTGTCGCGCGCCTGGGACTGGCTCAACACGCCGCCGGACGCGCTGGTGACGCGCAAAGATCCCCTCGCCTTCTGGCGCAGAATTAAAGAATACGATCCCAACCTTGCGAGCCTGATGAAAACCTTACGATGACCGAAGTCAAAGAACTGTCCCGCGTCGAAATCGCCACCGATGGCGCTTGCAAGGGGAATCCCGGCCCCGGCGGCTGGGGTGCACTGGTGCGATCCGGTACGGCGGAGAAGGAATTGTCGGGCGGCGAGAAGCTGACCACCAACAACCGCATGGAACTGACGGCGGCGATCGAGGGGCTGAATGCCCTGAAGCGCCCGTGCCGCGTGAAGCTGTCGACCGACAGCCGCTATGTGATGGATGGCCTGACCAAGTGGATCAAGGGCTGGCAGAAGAACGGCTGGAAGACCGCCGCGAAGCAGCCGGTGAAGAATGCCGATCTGTGGCAGGCGCTTCTCGATGCCGCTGCGCCGCACCGCATCGATTGGGTGTGGGTCAAGGGCCATGCCGGGCACCCGGATAACGAGCGCGTCGACAAGCTGGCGAGCGACGCGGCAGTGGTTGCGGCGCGATACTGAACCTCTCCCCGTCGTTAATTTGACCAAAGGGACCGGGCTGGCGTTGTCCGTAGGCGCTATTTTCGCGCGGCGAACCGCGCCGGCGCGTACATCGCCGGATCGATCGCCGCGACGCTCTCGTCCGGCGTAACGCCCAGTAGTAGCGAGGCGGCGAGCGCGGCGGCGGCGGGCGCGGTCTGGATGCCGAAGCCGCCTTGCCCTGCGCACCAGAAGAAACCGGGCGTGCGGGCATCGAAGCCATAAACCGGCAGTCGATCCGGCGCGAAGCTGCGCAACCCCGCCCAGCGCCGCTCGACCGCCGTGACGCGCCAGTCGACCACGCTCTCGAATCGGTCGATCGCGATCGCCACGTCGAGTTCCTCCGCCTGCGCGTCGTGCGGATCGACCGGTGTCTCGTCATGCGGGCTGAGCCACAGCTTCCCGCCCGCTTCCGGCTTGAAATAGAAATTGCCGCCAATGTCCGAAACGTGCGGCAGGCCTTCATGCGATGGCGGATCGGTGCGCAATTGTACGACGGTGCGGCGATAGGGCTGGATGCCGATCGGGTGGGCACCCGCGATCCGCGCCACCGGATCGGCCCAGGCCCCGGCGGCATCGACGATCACGTCCGCCTCGAACATTCCGGCCCGCGTTTCCAGCCGCCATGTGCCGCCGTTGCGGGTCGCCGCCAGCAAGGTGGCATTGCCGACCCGCACGACCCCGTCGCGTTTCGCCCGTGCCAGGCAATCCGCGTGCAAGCCGGAGACATCGATATAGGCGCTACTCGCCTCCATCACGCCCAGGGTCCATTCAGGCCGCAATCCCGGCACGAGCGTCGCCGGATCGACCGCCTGCAGCGCCACGCCGGTCCCGGCGAATTCGGCAAGGAACGCCTCGATCTTCGCCGCGTCTTCCGACCGACCGATATGCAGCGACCCGAGCGGTTGCAGGAATCCGCCCGCTCGCAGCGGCGGCCCCGACGCCGTGGTCAGCGGCTGCACCCCCGGCCCGCCATAGCTTTCCGACCAGAATGCCGCCGAGCGCCCGGTGGCGTGATAGCCCGGAACATCCTCCGCCTCGATCAGCAGGACCGAGGCGCGGCCCCGGATCGCGGCGGCGAGGCTTGCGCCCGCAATACCCGCCCCGACGATGGCAATGTCGTAGCGCGGCCCGTCGTTCAACGCGGCGGTGCCTGTTGCGTGAGAAAGGCATCGATCGCGGCCATCGCCCGGTCGCGCACCCCGTCCGCCTCGCGCAGTATTTCATGCGCCGATTCCTTGCCGAAGCGGAGCAACTGCGCCTGCGGAAGCTTGCCCGCGACGAACACCGCCGCCTTCGGATCGACCAATTTGTCCGCGTCCGCGAGGATCATCAATATCGGCACGCGCAGTCGCGCGAGGTCGGGATCAGCGCGCTGCATGCGAGTCGAGACGAACGCCTCGACCAGCCATTTCCAGCTTGGCGGGCCGAGCACGATCTCGGGCATGGTCCGTTGCCAGTAGATCTCGTCCTCGTACCGACTCGAATCGTGCGTCAGCAGCGCCTCGCGCGTGGTCGTGGTGGCGGGGCGTTCATTGCCCTTCCAGGCAGGCCGCGCCGGATTGCCGAGGCCGCAGACGATTCGCGCCAGCCCCTCGCCGAGTCGCGCACCAAGCGGCGAATGCAGCCCGAGCATCGGCGCGATCAGCACCGCCGCATCGGGCGTCGCTACCCCTTCGACCATGGCCCGCAACGCGAGGTGACCGCCCATCGAATGCCCGATCAGCACATGCGGCCCCGGAGTCGCCGCCTGCCAGTCTGGCCAGAATGCCGCGAAATCAGTGATATAGATGGCGAAATCCTCGACATGACCGACGTGCGGATCGCTCGACAATCGGCCCGATCCGCCCTGCCCGCGCCAGTCGAGCGCGCTGACCGACCAGCCCGCGGCGTGCCATTGCGCAAACGTCTCCAGATACTTTTCGAAGATGTCGCCCCGCCCGGTCTGGAACAGGATCGAACCGCGCGGCGCACCTTCCGCCGGCCAGTCGAATCGCCGCATCGCCCAGCCGTCCGGCGCATGCCACGCTGTGATCGCAGCATCTGCGGGGATTTCGCGGCGATAATGAGCGGGTGCAAGGACCATCCTAGGATCGTTACTTTTTGGAAAGGCCCATAGTCTAGAGAATTTCCCGATGGGCTGGGGAAATCCGATTGCTTTGCTGCTGGGCGCCTTGGTGCTGCTTCTGGTCTCGGCCGGAATCCAGGACGCGCGCGTACGCGAAATCGCCAATTGGAAGAACGCTGCCATCGCCCTGCTCGCGCCTTTGTGGTGGTGGGCGAACGGCCTGGAGCTCTGGCCGGACGTCGCGATTCAGCTGGGCTTGGCGCTGACGGTCTTCGCGCTGTTTTGCATCGCCTTCCACTTTGGCTGGATGGGCGGCGGCGACGTCAAGATGATCGGCGCGCTGGCCATGTGGTTTCCCTTTGCGCAGTTTTCGAGGTTGCTGATCGTCATGTCGTTGGTCGGCGGCGCGCTGACGATTCTGATGATGATCGAACAGAAATTGAAGAAACGGTCGGGCGGAATCGAAATTCCGTACGGCGTGGCGATCGCGATCGCCGCTTTATTTGCCATTCGCGAACCAATTTTTAACCAATTTACGTGAGTGATTAACGCCGGATCAACCGATCCGCGTCCGAGAGGTACGAAGCGTCATGGATACCCGTAAGATCGCCCTGCTGGTGGGTGCGCTGCTGATGGCAGCGATCACCGCGTTCATGCTCAGGACCGTGATGTTCGGCAGCACCACGCCCCGTGCCGGTGCGATGGTCACCGGTGCGCCTGTCGATGGGCCCGAAGTGCTCGTGGCGACCCGCGCCCTGCCCGTTGGGACGATCCTGGATGCCACCGCGCTGAAGTTCCAGCCGTGGCCCAAGGATCTGGTCGAGAACGCCTATTATCTGAAGGCCGGCACCAACCTGCCGTCGCTGCAGGGCACAGTAGTGCGCGCCGCGATCACCGCAGGCCAGCCGCTGACACAGGGTTCGCTGGTCAAGCCCGGCGACCGTGGTTTCCTCGCCGCCGCACTCGGCGCCGGCATGCGCGCCGTGACGATCCCGATTTCTGCGCAGGCCGGTGTTGCCGGCTTCGTCTTTCCCGGCGACCGTATCGATCTTATCCTGACCCAGACGGTGCCAGGTGGGGGCGATGGCCCACCGCTCAAGGCGTCCGAAACGATCATGCGCAATCTGCGCGTCCTGGCGACCGACCAGCGCACCGACAATACGGTGGGTGAAAACGGCAAGACCGTGGTGCACGGCTTCTCCAACGTGACGATCGAGGCATCGCCCAACCTGGCCGAACGCATCGCCGTAGCCCAGACGCTGGGTACGCTGTCGCTGTCGCTCCGTTCGATCGCCGACAATACTGCCGAACTCGAACAGGCGATCGCCAATGGCGACGTCAAGGTGCCAGAGGGCAACGACCCCAAGGCCGAGAAGGCGATGTTCGCAAAGCTCGCCAACCAGCCGTCGACGGGAAACAGCACCTTCGCCGTCGGTGGCGACGTGTCCCGCTTCCAGCGCCGCACGGTGCCGGGCAAGGCGGACGCGATATCGTCGATCAATACGACCGGAGCGCCGCCTGCCGGAGCAGCAGCAACGGGTGGGGCCTATCCCGGCGCAATCGTGCGGACCGGACCGACGGTGCGCATCGCGCGCGGTAATTCTGTGACCGAAGTTGCGGTCGGGGGGAAGAAGTGATGCGTATCGCGAACATGGCCGTCAGCGGACCGCTCGCTGCTGCTCTGCTGGCAGCCACGATGGTCGGAACCGCCTCCCAGGCACCGGCACAAAGCGCCGCTCCCGCGCCGGTCCTACAGATCAACACCGGTCGTGGGCGGTTGATCAACCTGCCGCGCCCGATCACCGACATCTTCGTCGCCAGCGATACCATCGCCGATGTCCAAGTCAAATCGCCGACGCAGATCTACGTGTTCGGCAAGGCCACGGGCGAAACCACCATTTCTGCCACCGCCAAGGGCGGCGCGGTGGTCTATTCGGCCACCGTGCGGGTCGGCAACAATCTCGACTCGATCCAGCAGATGCTCTCGCTGGCGATGCCGGAAGCGCAGATCGTGGCGACGCCGATGAACGGCCTGGTGCTGCTGACCGGCGTGGTGCTCTCCCCCGCCGATGCGGAAGAGGCCGCGCGCCTCGTCCAGGCCTTTGTCGGCGATGGCACCAAGGTGCTGAGCCACCTGAAGACCGCGACGCCGTTGCAGGTCAATCTGCAGGTCAAGTTCGCCGAGGTCAGCCACAGCTTCGTCAAGAACATCGGCGTGCGGCTCAACACCAGCGATGGCCCAAGTAAACTTAGTGGCGTGTTGACCAATTCCAATTCCGGCAATGCCGGCACCATCGTGTATAACCCGTTGACCGGTGCGAAGACGTCGACCACTCAGTTCGGCGCGTTCCGCTCGACACTTGGTCTGGCCGGCCGGGCGCTCGGCACCGATTTTCTCGCCGCGCTCGATCTTGGCGAAACGGTGGGCCAGGTGTCCACGCTTGCCACCCCGAACCTGACCGCAATGTCGGGCGAGACGGGTACGTTCCTCGCCGGTGGTGAAGTTCCGGTGCTGATCAGTCAGGGGCAAGGCGCTGTTTCCGTCGAGTACAAGCCTTACGGCATCAGCCTGACCTACACCCCGACGGTGCTGGCCGATGGCCGTATCTCGCTGCGCCTGCGCGCCGAAGTGTCGCAGTTGACCGCAGCGGGTTCGGTACAGCTCAACAACACCATAATCCAGGGGATCAGCACCCGGCGCACCGAAACGACGGTCGAACTTGGCTCTGGCCAGAGCTTCATGACCGCCGGTCTGCTGCAGAACAATCACGACAATTCGATCGACAAGACACCCGGCCTCGGCGACGTACCGATCCTCGGCGCGCTGTTCCGCTCCAACGGGTTCAAGCGCAACGAGACCGAATTGGTGATCGTCGTGACGCCGTATCTGGTGAAGCCGGTCAACGCGAACGACATCGTCCTGCCGACCGACGGATATGAAGCACCGACCGATCTGGAACGTGTGCTGCTCGGCAAGCTCAGCGGCGGCGTCAGCGGCGGCAGCCGGCCCAAGCCGAGCATGGCCGCCCCCGAAACGGCGACGCCGGCGTTCGGCGCAGTTGCCCCGACCTTGCCGACCCCCAAAGCGGATGTCCGCCGCGAGGAGAAGGCCGAGCCGCCCAAATCGAAGAAGGGCGCGGCCCCCGCACCCGGCTTCTCGTTCAATTGATCGTTCAGGCAGGAAGAACCCCATGTTGACGCTCAAAATCCCGCGCTGCACCCTGATCGCCTTTGCCCTTGCCCCGGCCTTGCTGCTGGGTGCGTGCGGAACGACCAACCGCGGTCTCGAATCGGTGCATCAGCCGGTCGTTACCCGGACCGATTATGTCTTCGACGTCAGCAGCGCCGGCAGCCATCTGGCTCCCGGCGAACCGCAACGGCTTGCCGGCTGGATGGCGAGCCTGCGGCTTGGTTATGGCGACCGCGTGTCGGTCGATGATCCGACCGGTTCCGGCAATGGCGTGCGCGACGACGTGCAGACGCAACTGGGGCGCTACGGCCTGTTCGTCGCCGAAAATGCTCCACCGACCAGCGCGCCGATCGCGCCCGGCATGGTCCGCGTCGTGGTCAGCCGGATGAAAGCGACGGTTCCGGGTTGCCCTGATTTCAGCCGCGTTTCCGGGATAGAATTCGACAGCAACACCTCGTCCAACCAAGGCTGCGCGATGAACTCCAATTTCGCCGCGATGGTCGCCAATCCGGCCGATCTGGTGCGCGGCAAGCCCGGCGCGGATGCAGCCGACACGGCATCGTCGACCAAGCCGATCGAGGTGTTCCGCAAGGCCGCACCCGGCAAGACGGGGAGCTAAGACATGAATGCACCTTTCAATCCCGCCAAGCTCGCGCACCGCGACCCATTCGTCGCCTATGTCTGCGATGAAACCACGGCGGAAGCGCTGCGGCCGATCGCCATCGAGCTGGGCTGGGCACCCGAAAAGGTTCACAAGGGTGGATTGCGCAATGCGGTCCAGTCTTTGTCCGTTTCAGCCAGTCCGCAGATCCTGTTCGTCGATCTGTCCGAAAGCGGCGATCCGCTGAACGACATCAACGCGCTGGCCGAAGTCTGCGAACCCGGCACGGTCGTAATCGCGGCGGGGCAGGTCAACGACGTGCGGCTGTATCGCGATCTCGTGGTCAGCGGCATCCAGGATTACCTGCTCAAACCGCTGAGCCCGGATATGCTGCGCGAGGCGTTCACGCACGCACAGACGATCCTCAACGCGCCCAAGGCCGCCGATATCGGCACCGAACGCCCGCATTGCTCGACCGCGATCATCGGCGCGCGCGGCGGCGTCGGCGCGTCGACCATCGCGACCTCCGTCGCGTGGCTGCTGAGCGAAAAGGGCAAGCGGACCACCGCTTTGCTCGATCTCGACGTGCATTTCGGCACGGGCGCCCTGGCGCTCGATCTCGAACCAGGCCGTGGTCTGACCGATGCGATCGAAAATCCCAGCCGAATCGATGGACTGTTCATCGAACGTGCGATGGTGCGGTCCAGCGACACGCTGTCCGTCCTGTCGGCCGAAGCCCCGATCAATTCGCCGGTGATGACCGACGGCAGCGCCTTCTATCAGCTGCAGGAAGAAATGCGATCGGCGTTCGAATGCACCGTGGTCGACTTGCCGCGCGGCATGCTGGTCCAGCATCCACACCTCATCGCCGACATCCAGATTGCGGTGCTCGTCACCGAGCTGACTCTGGCCGCCGCGCGCGACACTATCCGCATTCTCTCCTGGCTGAAATCGAACGCGCCGCAGACCCAGGTCTTCGTCCTCGCCAACCGCGTTCATGCCGGGCAGCTGGAAATCAGCCGCAAGGATTTCGAGGGTTCGACCGAGCGCAAGATCGATTTCCTCGTACCATTCGACCAGAAGGTCGCCTCACAAGCCGCCAAGCTGGGCAAGCCGATGTCAGAGGCCGGCAAGGGTTCCAAGACGGTCGTTCCGATCAACGATCTCGTGACGCAGTTGATGGCCTCGAGCGACGCTGCCAGCGAAGACACGCCGGCCAAGGCGGGCGCGACGAAATCGGGCGGATCGCTGATCAGCAAGTTCGACTTCAAGACGATGTTGTCCAAGAAGCCGAAAAAATAATCTTAACCCAAATAATTGGGATTTACGTGCGATCGGTTGACGGCACGGTAACGAAGCGGAGCGCATGATAGCAGCATGGAACTGATGCCTTTCATGATGATGGTCGGGGGTGCGGGCGCCGCATTGCTGATGCTGGTCTTCGCTTTGTCCGGGCCATCGGCGCAGCGTGCCCAAACCCGGCGGCTAAGCTCGCTGCGCGCGCGCCATAGCGGCGCGGAAAACGTCATCGATGCGCAGATGGCGCGCCGCATCGCGGCGGCGCGCGGCAACAAGATGGATGGCTTCGCCTCCAGCTTCCTGCCGCGTCCGGCCGAACTCAAGAAGCGTCTGTCGAGAACCGGCAAAACCTGGACCGTTGGCCAATATGGCATGGCGACGATCGGCATCATCGTCGTCGTCGCTGCGATCGGCTGGCTGAAGGGGCTGCCGATCCTGCTCGCCTTGCTCGTCGGTGTGATGCTGGGTGCGGGCCTGCCGCATTTCGTCGTCGGCTTTTTCATCAAGCGCCGCATCGGCCAATTCACCGCAAAACTGCCCGACGCGATCGAACTGCTGGTGCGCGGCCTGCGTTCCGGCTTGCCGATCACCGAGACGATCGGCGTCGTCGGCAACGAGATGAAGGGCCCGGTCGGTGTGGAATTCCGCGCCGTGACCGACAAGATGAAGATCGGTCGCACGATGGATGCCGCCCTTCAGGATACCGCTGACCGGCTCGGCACACCCGAGTTCCAGTTCTTCGTCATCTCGATCGCGATCCAGCGCGAGACCGGCGGCAACCTTGCCGAAACGCTTGCCAATCTGGCTACCGTGCTGCGCATGCGCGGGCAGATGAAGCTGAAGATCAAGGCGATGTCGTCCGAATCCAAGGCGTCCGCCTACATCATCGGATCACTGCCTTTCATCGTGTTCGTCATGATCTGGATGATCAACGGCAATTATATGCAGACCTTCTTCATCGATCAGCGACTGATGGTCGCCGGCGGCGGCGGGTTGTGCTGGATGGGCATCGGCGCGTTCATCATGGCCAAGATGATCAACTTCGAAATCTAATTTGGGGCATCGGTAGCAATCATGGGCGAAGGCGCCGGACCTAAGATCCTCGGGGTCGATGTGATGATGGTGGCGACGTTGCTCGCCGGCGTCATGGCGTTTGCCGTGCTGTTGGCGATCTACGCCGCGACGACGGTGCGCGACCCGATGGCGAAACGCGTCAAGGCGCTGAACGAGCGTCGCGAACAGTTGAAGGCCGGCATCACCGCCTCGACCAAGCGCCGCGCGAAGTTGGTCACCAAGAACGATACGACCGACCGGATCAAGGCGCTCCTCTCCGGCATGAAGGTGCTGCAGGACAGCCAGGTCAAGGCCGCTCAGATCAAGCTGATGCAGGCTGGCATACGATCCAAGGAATATGCCGTCGCCGTCATCTTCGGTCGTCTGGTGCTGCCGATCGTCTTCGGTGCGGTGGCGATCTACGTCGTCTATGTCGCCGAAATGTTTCCTCAATACGGCTCGTTCAAGCGCTACGCCATCGTCGCGGGCACGCTCATCCTCGCCTATAAGGCGCCCGATCTCTTCTTGAAGAACAAGATCAGCAAGCGCTCCGACGCAATCCGCAAGGGCCTGCCCGATGCGCTCGATCTGCTCGTCATCTGCGCCGAAGCGGGTTTGACCGTGGACGCAGCCTTCCAGCGCGTCGCACGCGAACTCGGCCGCGCCTATCCCGAACTGGGCGACGAGTTCACCCTGACCGCGATCGAACTCGGTTTTCTGTCGGAACGTCGGCAAGCGTTCGAGAATCTCGCCATGCGCGTCAATCTGGATGCCGTGCGCGGTGTCGTGACGACGATGGTGCAGACCGAGAAATACGGTACGCCGCTGGCCTCAGCGCTGCGCGTGCTGTCGGCGGAATTCCGCAACGAGCGCATGATGCGCGCCGAGGAAAAGGCCGCGCGCCTGCCCGCGATCATGACCGTGCCGTTGATCCTGTTCATCCTGCCGGTGCTGTTTGTCGTCATCCTCGGGCCGGCGGCCTGCTCGATCTCCGATGCGTTCAAGGGCGGTGTCTAACCGGCTCTGAACGCTTGATCACAGGCGGAGTCCGCGTCAGGATCGCGTGATCGCGTGCCGGACGTCCTTCCGGCTCTTATTCGGACAGGCGACGATCATGCTGTTCACCACTTTCCCGCAAGTGCTCGCGCTGTTGGTCCTGTTCGTGGCCGGCCTGTTCGTCGGCCTCGGTCTTCATCCCGGTGGAGCGAAGTGGAAGAAACGCTTCAAGGACGAGAGCGACAATTACGCTGCCTTTCGCCGCGTCGCCGACAAGGCGCAACGTGAGTCCAGCCACCGCATCGGCGAACTGGAGGGAGAACTGGCCACGCTGAGGGATCGCGTGCCCGCGACCACCGAGGCCAGACTGGTCGAGCCGACTCCCGTTCCTATTACGGCGGTGGAACCGGCGGTCGTCGTCGCGCCCGGCGCTTTGGCGGCCGAACCAAAGACGGCTGCCAGCAACCGCGATCTGTCCCGTATTCGCAGTATTGATCCGGTGTTGAAGACCCGGTTGTTCTCGCTTGGCGTTACCGAGTTCAGCGATATCGAAAACCTGACCGCCGAGGATGAAATGGCCCTGGAACAACGCCTTGGCGTGCCCGCTGGCTATATTACCCGCGAGCAGTGGCGCGAGCAGGCCCATTTATTGCGCACCGGGCAGGATGCCGAACAGGCCGAACGTTTTCCGCCCGAATGATTTCTAACCGAGCGACCGGCAGGTAGCGCCGCGCCGCGCCGTGTCGATCGCCGCGAAATCGGCACGGTCGGCGATCAGTATTCGGATCAGCGCGATGCCGCGACGTCCATCGACGCGCACCGTCTCGATGCCGCGCGGCACCTGCTGCCCCGCCGTCGCGATGACCAGCTTGATCGGGCGATGCTGCCCGCCGGCGTCGTTGCGCACGAACACCGCATTGGTCTGCGCATCGAACACGGATAGCGACCAATAGGGTGCCGTCACCGGTGTCGCCGCGATCAATAAAGGCCCGTTCGACAGATCGAACGGGCAGGATGAATAGGCCAAATCGGGGCTGGGCCGCACGATCGCGCGGGCCTTGTCGGTCGCGAGCGGTGCGTGGCTGAAGGCGTTGATGCCACCGCGCTGCGCCACGCGGTTGATCGCCAAAGACATCAGCGTCGCCGGGAACAGGCGTAGCGTCACCTGCCATGCCGCCATGGCGAGGATGAGGCCGATCAGCATCGGTAGAAGCCAGCGACGCATCAGCACGACTCCCGCGTAATTTTGGGGAGTTGCGCGGCGGTGAGATTGCCCGTGCCGCCATCGACCGGGAGATAGGCGCGCAGCGTCAGTTCGAAGCCGGTTCCCGTTCCGCTCGGCAGCCAATGCCCCGATTGCCGGCCGGGCGAGACGAGGACCGTCCAGCCGGTTCGTTCGGCGACAGAAATCGCGCCGCTGCCGACAGAGAAGATGTGGGCCGTGTTCGGCACCAAATAGCCCACGTGGTCATACATCGTCAGGCTCCACCATGTGGCCGGGAGCGCGCCGCCCTGCACACGGTAGGTGCACGTGCCGTCGAGCGGTCGGCCCGTATCGTCGACCGCGGCATTGTAATAGCGCGCCTCGTGCGCTGGCAGTGCGAGCAGGCCGCGCAAGGCGACGATTGCGCGAGTCCGGGCGCTGGCATCGGCGGTGCCGAAATCGCGCCCGGTGGTCCAGGCATCGATCCGCTCGTTCGATCCGAGCGCACCGGCCCGCACCGACCAGATCGCGCCACCGCCCCCGGCAAGAACACCGAAGGCGGCGCAGAGGACATAGCGTACCCAAGGTTTCATGGCGCTCTCCTGCCGCCAGCCTACACGCTGCCGCGCAGCGATGTTATCCCTTCGCCGCCAGCGCAGCCTGGGCCGCCGCCAGTCGGGCGATCGGCACGCGATACGGCGAGGCGCTGACATAATCGAGGCCGGTCGCCTCGCAGAACGCGATGCTTGCCGGGTCGCCGCCATGTTCGCCGCAAATGCCGAGCTTGATGCCGGGACGCGCGGCGCGGCCCCTTTCCGCCGCCATTTCGATCAACTGCCCGACACCCTCGACATCGAGGCTGACGAACGGATCGCGCGCATAGATGCCGCGTTCGACATAGGTGGTCAGGAAACGCGCGGCGTCGTCGCGGCTGACGCCCAACGTGGTCTGGGTCAGATCGTTGGTGCCGAAGCTGAAGAACTCGCCCGTCTCGGCGATCTCGCCCGCCATCAGGCACGCGCGCGGCAGTTCGATCATCGTGCCGACGAGGTATTCGATCGTCTTGCCCTTTTCGGCGAACACGGCAGCGGCGGCCTTGTCGACGACCTGCTTCATCAGATCCAGCTCGCGCTTGGTGCCGACCAGCGGGATCATCACTTCGGGAATCGGCGCGGCGCCGGATTTCTCCGCCACCTCGACCGCGGCCTCGAAGATCGCGCGCGCCTGCATCTCGTAGATTTCGGGGTAGGTCACGCCCAGACGGCAACCGCGATGACCGAGCATCGGGTTGAATTCGTGCAACTCGGCGGCCCGGCGCTTGAGGATCTCGACATCGACCCCCGCCGCCTTGGCGACCTCGGCGAATTCGGTTTCCTCGTGCGGCAGGAATTCGTGCAGCGGCGGATCGAGCAGGCGGATGGTGACCGGCAGGCCCGCCATCACCTCGAACAATTGCACGAAATCGCCGCGCTGTTCGGGGAGCAACCGGTCCAGCGCGACGCGGCGGCCCGCTTCGTCCTCGGCCAGGATCATCTGGCGGACGGCGGTGATGCGTGCGGCGTCGAAGAACATATGTTCGGTGCGGCACAGCCCGATGCCCTCGGCCCCAAACTCGCGCGCGACGCGGGCGTCGAGCGGCGTCTCGGCATTGGCGCGGACCTTCAGGCGGCGGACGCCATCGGCCCATGCCATCAGCGTGCCGAAATCGCCCGACAATTCGGGCTGCACGGTCGGCACCGCGCCGGCCATCACCTCGCCGGTGGCACCGTCGATCGTGACGATGTCGCCGGTGCGGATCTCGCGACCCGCGACGCGCATCACGCCCGCCTTGGCATCGATCGCGATCGTGCCTGCGCCGGACACGCATGGACGGCCCATGCCGCGTGCGACGACGGCGGCGTGGCTGGTCATCCCGCCGCGCGCGGTCAGGATGCCCTTGGCGGCGTGCATGCCGTGAATATCCTCGGGGCTGGTTTCGGTGCGGATCAGGATGACGCTCTCACCTGCCGCCGCACGCTTCTCGGCGGTGTCGCTGTCGAACACGGCCATGCCGCTGGCGGCACCGGGCGATGCGGGCAGGCCCTTGGTCAGCACGTCGCGCACCGCCTTGGGATCGAGCGTAGGATGCAGCAACTGGTCGAGCGCCTGCGGATCGACGCGGGCGACCGCCTCTTCCCTCGTGATCAGCCCTTCTTCCGCCATATCGACCGCGATCTTCAGCGCGGCCTTGGCCGTGCGCTTGCCGGAACGGGTCTGCAGCATCCAGAGCTTGCCCTGCTGCACGGTGAATTCGATATCCTGCATGTCGCGGTAATGCGTTTCGAGCAGATCGAACACCTTGGCCAGTTCGCCGTAGACGACCGGCATCGCCTCTTCCATCGACAGCGGTTTGGCATCCGCGGTTTCGCGCGCGGCGGTGGTGAGATATTGCGGCGTGCGGATCCCCGCGACGACGTCTTCACCCTGCGCG
>NZ_JANYEK010000136.1 GCF_025363195.1 Sphingomonas sp. | reverse complement strand
ATCGCCAACATGGCCAATGCCGCCGCGCTGATCTGGGAATATCTTCCCGAGCTCAACTGGGCGGGATTCTACCGCGCGATCGGCGGCGAACTCGTGCTAGGGCCGTTCCAGGGCAAGGTGGCCTGCATCCGCATCGCGATGGGAGCAGGTGTATGCGGCACGGCGGCGGCCGATCGCGCAACGCAGCTGGTCGAGGATGTCCATGCCTTTCCCGGCCACATCGCCTGCGATGCGGCGAGCCGATCGGAACTGGTCGTGCCGATCGTCTATCAGGGCGAACTGCTCGGCGTACTCGATCTCGACAGCCCGGAACCGGCACGTTTCGATACCGGAGATGCCGCCGGATGCGAGGCGCTGGTCGCATTGCTCGCACCAAGATTAGTTGGATGAAAGGGGGCGTGATCCGTTTCGGGACACTTCGTAAACCATAGGTTTATCTAGAGGCTTACAGACGGAAATGGTAACGCAGTCGTTAAGATTGTCCGGCACTGCCAGGGGGCGTGACGTTACAACAGGAGCGTTGACCATGCGTACCCTCACGATTGCTGCCATGGTGTTGTCGCTGGGGGGAATGTCGGCCGCCGCCGATGCACAGCGAATCGAGGGCAATACTGCCACGACCACGACCACGAGCCGCACCGGCCCGACTATCTCGTCGGTATCCGGCGGCTCCTGGGATCAGACGCGCACCGGCAATTGGAACGGCCCGCGTCCCGGTCAGCGGGGCCCGGTTTATCAGCAGCACCAGGTTCATCAGCAGCGCTGGGGTGGCGACGTCGACGGCCATTGGTACGCCGGTATGCACGCGCCCGGCGGCTGGAACGCCTATCGCCACCCGGCGCGTGGTTGGACGCTGCCGCGGTACTGGATAGCGCCGAGCTTCTACATCGGAGATTTCAACAGCTACGGACTGTCGACGCCGCCTTACGGCTATAGCTGGTCGCGGTATTATGACGATGCGGTGTTGGTCGATCAGCGCGGCAGGGTGTGGGACTCGGTCGGCGGGATCGATTGGAACGGCAATGACGACGGCTATTATGCCGATAGTGGCTATGCAAATGGCAGCTATCCTGGCGATGCCAATTATCGTGATGGCTATGCCACCGGGCAGTCGGGTTATTATTCCGGTGGCCAATATTCCGACGACCGGCCGTACGATCGCGAGCGTCGTAATGACGGCGTCGGGGGCGCGGTGGTCGGCGCCGTGGTTGGCGGGGTTGCCGGCAACCTGATCGCGGGCCATGGCAATCGCGTTGCCGGTACGCTGATCGGTGGCGGGGTCGGTGCCGTTGCGGGTTATGCGATCGATAGGTCGCAGGACCGCCGCCGCCATGGCGCGCCGCCACCGCCGCCGCCAGGCTATTACGATCAGCAGCAGCCTGGCGTAAGCTATGCGCCGCCGCGTGAAGTGGTACAGTCGGGTGGGTATTCGACCAGCACCAGCTACATCTCGGACTATCAACAAGTCGGTCAGCAGGGTGGCTATGCAAGCGGCGGGTACTGGTACCCGCCGACGACCCGCACCGTCGTGACGATCGGCTCCGCCCCGGTGACGACGACGACCACCACGACCGAATATGTCGAGACGAACTATGTCGCGGCGCACAAGGTTTGGAGAAAGAAACACGTAGCCTGGAGGCCGCGGGCCAGACTGCGCGCCTGTACCTGCGCTTGCGCCTGCCGCTAAGACTTTCCTGCGGGTGAGGACGGATACCCCCGCGCCGATGAGGCGCGGGGGTTTCTGTTTTCGGTGTCCCGCTCAGCCGGAGGTGGGTGGGTAAGGGGCCGGACACGGACGGCGCGCGTAACGCATCGACATTCGAAATTATCGAACGCAATACCCGCCGATACCGTCTCCCCGGGCCGGTTCGCTGCTTATACCACTCCAATAATTATCCTTTTCGCGCTTCCCCGGCGTTCGCCGGGGAAGTGTACATATCGGAATGGCATATGTGCCGATCAAATCCGGGGTGGCGCTGTCCGCAGACCGATCCCCCTCCATCCCAGGATCGTACAACCACAGTCAGCGTCTGGCCCGTTCCCCGAACGTCACTATGCTTTCCGCGCCGTCCGCCGCCACCGCCGATACACCGATCAGATTGTCGTCGACCGGCACGTTCTTCAGCAGCGTCTCCGTGCCGCGCACGTCGATCTTGCCGGTCCAGTCGCGGGCGTCGGAGCGGCGCCAAAGGATGCGGTACTTCGTCGCGCCGGGGATCGCGGCCCAGCTGACCTTGGTGTCGCGCGACAGATCGCCGGAGATCGTCACCTTGTCGGGTGCCGCTGGGGCTGCGGCGAGGCGGCGGATGGTGGCGACGTTGATCGCGGTAACCTTGGCGAGATAGGCGAAATCCATCCGGTCGATCGTGTCGCCGAACACAACCCCCTTGTCGGTGCGCAGATCCTGATGCTGCGCGTCCCAATTCTCCACCGCCGATGTGAAGCGGATCGCCGGGAAGCCGAGTTTCAGGAACGGTTCGTGATCCCCTCCACGCCCGAAGCGATCCGGGCGGCGATCGACAAATACGTCGAGCCCGCCGGGGAGCGTGCCCGCAATGCCGTCGATCGCCTTGGCCAGGCTGCGTGATGGGCCGTCATCCTCGCCGCCATTGCCGCGCCGGACGATCTGCGCCGGCAGGTCTTCCGACGCGCGGATCCCTTCGGAAAAGACGCGGACATTGGCCACATCGCGCACGCCGCCCTGTCCGATCGAATTGCCGACGATATCGTTGTTGAGCATCGCGGTGACGACCCAGTTCTTTTCCTTCGCCGTATCGGCCAGCAACTGCCCGCCGAGCAGTCCCTGCTCCTCGCCGGACAACAAGGCATAGACGATCGTCGCGCGGAATTTCTGTTTCGACAGGATGCGCGCGGCCTCGATCACCAAAGCGGATCCGGAAGCATTGTCGTTCGCGCCGGGCGCATCGCTCTTGGCGTCCATCACGTCGGTCACGCGGCTGTCGATATGCGCGGCGACGATCACCACGCGCTTAGGATCGCTGCCCTGCTGGAAGCCGAGCACGTCGACGATGTTGGCGCCGTCCGGCGTGCGCGGTGAAACCATCGTCCGCGCGATCTTCGACACCAGGATACAGCCCTTGCAGGCATCGGCGATGCGCGTCAGCTCCGCCCCGGCCCAGGTCCGCGCCGCGCCTATGCCGCGCACGGGATCTTCGGGCAAAGACAGCGTGTGGCGCGTAGCGAAACTGACCAGCTTGGCGACATCGGCCTTCAGCCGCGCGGAGTCGGGCTTGTCCTGAGCCGCGGCAGGCATTGCCAGGGCAGGGGCGATCACGAGTGCAAGCAGGGGAAGGTATTTCATCAGGACAGCCGATCTATGTCGTCGCGGGAAAGCGAACCGGGAATGATCATCAACGGGATCGGCAGCGCACCGGCATCGGCACCGGCGAAGTGCGTCACCAACGGCCCCGGCGCACCGGTCGCCGCCGCGCCGAGGACCAAGGCCGCGATATCGGAATTGGCGGCGATCATCTCGCGGATGATCTTGGGGCCATCGCCCTGTTTCAGCGTGATCGAGGGGCGCAGGCCGGATTCCTCCAGCAACGTGCCCGCCGCCCCCGCGACCAAGGCTTCGGCATGGACGCGCGCTTCCTCCTCGATCGTCGCCTGCACCCCGCCCCACGGTCCGAATTCGGCTGGTGGCATGAAGGTGATGATTTCCACCCCGCCGCCCGTCTTTACCGCACGGCGCGCGGCGAAGCGCAGCGCGATGCCCGCTTCGGGTGTTTCGTCGACCACCACCAGATAGATACGCATAACTGTTCCTTCGAAGTGCATAGGTGCCGCGATGCTTGGCGCTGCGCAAGACCCGCGCTACGCCGCGCTCCGAGGGGCGTGGAAGGGTTGACCCGGGCGGCGGCGGGGGCGAAGGATCGCGGCGCACCGGAATCGAGCCTAAGGGATGACAATGCCGATCGAGATCAAGATGCCTGCTTTGTCACCGACGATGGAAGAAGGCACGCTGGCCAAGTGGCTGGTCAAGGAAGGCGACACGGTCAAATCGGGTGACCTGATGGCCGAGATCGAAACCGACAAGGCGACGATGGAGTTCGAAGCGGTCGACGAAGGCACGATCGGCAAGATCATGATTGCGGAGGGGACCGACAATGTGAAGGTCGGCACCGTCATCGCGACGCTTCTGGAAGAAGGCGAAAGCGCCGATGCCGCGCCCCAGGCGGAAAAGCCGAAGGCCGAGGCTCCTTCTACCCCTCTCCCATCGGGAGAGGGGCAAGGCGCGCAAGCGCCGCGGGGTGAGGGCGACGCAGCCACATCACCCTCACCGTCCGCCGCCGACGCGGCTCCCCTCTCTCCCAAGGTGAGAGGCGAAGGCGAGCGCGTGAAGGCCAGCCCGCTGGCGCGCCGCATCGCCGCCGAAAAAAGCATCGATCTGTCCGCGCTCACCGGCTCCGGGCCGAACGGTCGCATCGTCAAAGCCGATCTGGACGGGGCGGAGGCAGGGGCCGCGCCCGCACCTAAGGCTGAAGCTGCCGCGCCGGCTGCTGCACCTGCCGCTGTTTCTATCGCCGCCGCGAAGCCCGCCGCGATCCCCGATATCCCGCACGAGGCGACCAAGCTCAGCAATGTGCGCAAGGTCATCGCGCGCCGCCTGACCGAATCCAAGCAACAGGTGCCGCATATCTATCTGACGGTCGATATCCGGCTCGACGGCTTGCTCAAGCTGCGCGGCGATCTGAACATCGCGCTGGAGCCGCGCGGCGTGAAGCTGTCGGTCAACGACATGCTGATCAAGGCGCTCGCGGTCAGCCTGATCCAGGTGCCGAAATGCAATGTGATGTTCACGCCGGACCAGTTGATCAGTTTCGGCCGCGCCGATATCTCCGTCGCGGTCAGCGCGCCATCCGGGCTGATTACCCCGGTCATCACCCATGCCGACACCAAGACGCTGAGCCAGATCTCGACCGAAATGAAGGATCTCGCGGCCCGCGCGCGCGAACAGAAATTGAAACCCGAGGAATATCAGGGCGGCACCGCGAGCATCAGCAACATGGGCATGTTCGGGATCAAGAATTTCGATGCGGTCATCAACCCGCCCCAGGCGATGATCATGGCGATCGGCGCTGGCGAGAAGCGGCCGTATATCGTCGATGGCGCGCTCGGCGTGGCGACGGTGATGTCGGCGACCGGCAGCTTCGATCACCGCGCGATCGACGGATCCGATGGCGCGCAGTTGATGCAGGCGTTCAAGGCGTTGGTCGAGAACCCGCTGGGCATGGTGGCCTGACATGCCTGGGCGGATGCTCGTCGAGCTTCTGCATCCGGGGCTTCGGGCCGTCGATAGTGGCGGGGCGCTGGGTCGCGGGAGGCGCATTGGATGAGTGATGCCGCTCCGCTCTCTGCACCCGCGATCCGCGCGACGGCCATGGCGGCGGACGCCAACCCGTATGGCAAGATCTTCGTCGGCTGGCTGATGGGCCAGATGGCGCTCGCTGCCGGATCGGTTGCCTCGCGGGCTTCGGGCGCGCGCTGCCCGGTGGTTGCGGCGGACGGTTTCAGCTTCACCGCTCCGGTGAGTGTCGGCGAGGAAGTTTCCTTCCATGCCGAGATCGTCGCGACGGGCCGGACCTCGATGACCGTCGCGGTCGAAGTCTGGCGGCGCGACCGGCATGGCGAAGCGGCCTCGCAAGCGGCGGCGGGCAAATTCATCTTGGTGGCGATGGGCGACGATGATCACCCCCGCGCGATCGAACACCACGCGATTCTAGAAGGAAGCGACCTTGGCTGATACTTATGACCTCATCGTGCTCGGGTCCGGCCCCGGCGGGTATGTCGCGGCGATCCGGGGGAGCCAGCTTGGCCTGAAGGTCGCGATCGTCGAGCGCGAGTTGCTGGGTGGCATCTGTCTCAATTGGGGGTGCATCCCGACCAAGGCCCTGCTGCGCTCGGCCGAGATCTTCCATTATATGCAGCATGCCAAGGATTACGGTCTGGCCGCCGAGAAGATCAGCGCCGATATCGCCGCAGTGGTGAAGCGCTCGCGCGGTGTGGCGAAACAGCTCAATCAGGGCGTCACTCACCTGATGAAGAAGAACAAGATCGCGGTGTTCATGGGGGACGGCAAGCTGTCCGGGCCGGGCGCGCTGACGGTGACCGGTGCCGACGGCAAGACGACCGAACTGGCGGCCAAGAATATCATTCTCGCGGTCGGTGCGCGGGCGCGCGACCTGCCGTTCGCCAAGGCCGACGGCAAGCGCATCTGGACCTATCGCCACGCCATGACGCCGGGCGAATTGCCGAGCAAGCTGCTGGTTATCGGATCGGGTGCGATCGGGATCGAATTCGCCAGTTTCTACAACGACATGGGTTCCAAGGTCACGGTCGTGGAGATGATGGACCGGATCGTGCCGGTCGAGGATGCGGACGTTTCGGCGTTCCTCGAAAAGGCGTTGAAGAAGCAGGGCATGACGATCCTGACGAAGGCCGGCGTGTCGAAGATCGAGACATCGGACAGCGGTGTGAAGGCGACGTTGAAGGATAAGGATGGCAAGGAGACGGTCGAGGAATTCAGCCATGTCATCGTCGCGGTCGGCATCGTACCGAACGTCGAGAATATCGGGCTGGAATCGCTCGGTATCGCACCGGACGAGCGTTTCCACATCAAGACCGACGCGATGTGCCGCACCAACATCCCGGGCATCTATGCGATCGGCGATGTCACCGGCGGGCCGTGGCTGGCGCACAAGGCAAGCCATGAGGGCGTGATCGCGGTGGAAGCGATCGCCGGAGGGCATCCGCATGCGATGGACCCGCTCAACATTCCGGGCTGCACCTATTGCCACCCGCAGATCGCCAGTGTCGGGCTGACCGAGGCGAAGGCGAGGGACGCGGGCTACGAATTGAAGGTCGGCACCTTCCCGTTCATCGGCAATGGCAAGGCGATCGCTTTGGGTGAGGCGGAGGGTTTCGTGAAAACGGTGTTCGATGCGAAAACCGGCGAACTGCTCGGCGCGCACATGATTGGGGCGGAAGTGACTGAACTGATCCAGGGGTACACGATCGGCAAGACGCTGGAGACGACCGAGGCGGAATTGGTGGAAACCGTCTTCCCGCATCCGACCCTGTCCGAGATGATGCACGAAAGCGTGCTCGCGGCGTACGGGCGCGCTATTCATATCTAAGGCGGGATCCATAACGGCGCCGCGCTGGATCGCCGGCGCGGTGTTCGCGCTGTGCGCCATGACGCTGGCCGTCGCCTGGCCGGGCGTCGCCTTGTATGACAGCGTCTGGCAATATCGGCAGGCGTTGAGCGGAGATTATAACGACTGGCATCCGCCGGTCATGGCGCATCTGTGGGCGCTGCTGCATCCGTTCGGGCCGGGCGCTGCGCCGATGTTCGTGCTGCAGATCATAGTATATTGGCTCGGGCTGGGCCTATGGGGCGCGGGACTGGCGCAGCGTGGGCGGATCGTGGCAAGCGTCATCGTGCTGGCGATCGGGGCATGTCCGCTATTCCTCGGCTGGCAGGTCACCGTGCTGAAAGACACGCAGATGGCGGGGGCGATGCTCGCCGCCAGCGGGCTGATCGCGTGGTGGCGGCTCGCGCGCCGCGGGATGCCGGTCGCTGCGTATGTCGGGGCGGGTGTGTTGCTCGTATATGCGATGATGGTGCGCAGCAATGCCGTGTTCGCGGTGGTGCCGCTGGTGGGGATGCTGACCTCGTGGAGCCTGCTGCGCCGCTTGGCGGTCGGTGCGGTGACCGTGGTGCTGGTGCTGATCGTGTCGCCTTCGATCAATCATCGGATGCTCGGCGCGGCGCAGAGCGGCGTGACGCATGCCCAGCCGATCTTCGATCTCGCCGGAATCGCGCATTTTTCGGGTGTAGTCGAACCGGGCGGGTTGCTGCCGGAGGATCTCGCGTTGATCGAGGCGCGGCATTGCTACAAGCCGTTCTTTTGGGATCCGCTCGCCGATCCGCGGCATTGCGGCGCGATCGCCGAGCGGCTGGAGACCGTGCCGGTCGGGTCGCTAGGCAGCATGTGGATCGGGGCGATTTTTCACCATCCGCTGGCCTATGGCGAACACCGCATCGCGCATCTGAACGCGACATGGCGCTTCGTCGTGCCGTCGCATCTGCCGAATGCCGCGCCGCCGGAAGGGGGTGAGCCCAACACGATCGGGCTGGTCAATCCCGGCGTGGCGCACGTGAAGCTGGCGCGCGCCGGGGCATGGGTGGCGGAGACGCCGCTTGGCTGGCCGATCGTATGGATCGTCATTGCGGGCAGCGTGCTGCTCGCGGCATCAAGCAGGACCGGGGTGGAGCGCGACCTGGCCGTGGCGCTCGCGGTGTCGGCGCTGACGTTGGAAGCCAGTTTTTCCGTGATCAGTATCGCATCGGACCTGCGTTATCATCTCTGGCCGATGATTGCGTCTGCGCTGGCGGCGGTGCTGATCGCGGGGCGACCTGTTTCGCGTCGGGTGCTTTGGATCGGCGGTACGATGCTGGTGCTGGTCGTCGGGGCGGGAATCGTGGCGCGCTTCGCAATGCCGCCGGGCCCGGCCAGCTACGATGCCATGCTGGGCTGAAATCGCACGCACGAGGGGTGGCGTGGCGCGTCATCCCGGCTAGGATCGGCCCGACACTTGAAGGGGCGTGATAGCTGATGTTGAAAATTCTGGGCGCGACGTTCGCGCTGCTCGCCGCCGTTCCGGCCTCCGCCGAAACCGTGATCGTTACCGCCGACCGGATGATCGATGTCGTCTCGGGCAAGGTGGTGGATCATCCTGCCGTGACGATCGTCGACGGGCGCATCACGGGAATTGCCGACGCGCGGACGATCCGCTTCGGCAGCGACGTCAAACATATCGATCTCGGCAGCAAGACGATTCTGCCCGGACTGATCGACATGCATGTCCACCTGACCGGACTGGCCGAGATCGGCGGCTATCGCGGCCTGCAATATACCGACGCCTTCTGGGGCGCGGTCAGCGTCGCCAACGCGAAAAAGACGCTGGAGGCCGGTTTCACCTCGGTGCGTAACGTCGGGGCCGATGCGTTTCAGGATGTCGGCCTGCGCGAGGCGATCGATGGTGGCTGGGTGCCGGGGCCGCGCATCACCACCGCAACCTATGCGATCGGCGCGACCGGCGGTCATTGCGACAACAACGCCCTGCCGCCCTCGCGCGACCGCAAGGAAGCCAGCGTGGTCAACTCACCCGAGGAAGCGCGCGCCAAGGTGCGTTGGCTGCACAAATATGGCGCGCAGGTGATCAAGATCTGCGCAACCGGCGGCGTATTCTCGCTTGGCGACAGTGTCGGCGGGCAGCAACTCAGTCTGGAGGAGATGAAGGCGATCGCCGACGAAGCGCACATGCTGCACCTCAAGGTTGCAGCGCACGCGCATGGCGACGAGGGGATCCGTACCGCGATCCTCGCCGGCATCGACACGATCGAACATTGCAGCCTCGCCTCGGACGAGACGATCAAGCTGGCGGTCGCGCACAAGACCTGGTTCGACATGGATATCTATAACGACGATTATATCCTCGCCACCGGCACCGCCAACGGGACGGAGCAGGAGAGCCTGGACAAGGAAAAGGTCATCGGCCTGAAACAGCGCCAGACCTTCCAGCGTGCGGTGAAGGCAGGCGTGCGGATGATCTTCGGCACCGATGCGGGGGTCTATCCGCACGGCGACAATGGCCGTCAATTCGCCAAGATGGTCGAATGGGGCATGACGCCGATACAGGCGATCCGCGCGGCGACCTCCGATGCAGCGGAGGCGTTGGGCAAGACGAACGATGTCGGCGCGATCGCGGTCGGGCGTTACGGCGATATCGTCGCGGTGGACGGCGATCCGCTCGCCGACGTGCGCGTGTTGGAGAAGGTGAGTGCGGTGATCAAGGGCGGTGTACGGGTGAAATAAGGGCCTGGATATCCCCATAACACGTGTCATCCTGAAACAAGTTCAGGATGACGGTAGTATGAGAGAGCGAGCTCCGACTCAAAACGCCGCCGGCAACGCCGCAAACCCTGCCAGGATCGGCCCCATATCCTGCATCGCCGGAAACTGCGCGAAGCTGTGCGCCGCGGGCGTCTTACGAACCTCATCTCCAAAATACATGTCTGTCGGCGCTTGAGCAGGGCGCATCAGGCTGTTTGAGCAGGACCTGCGGTGTTGTTTGCCGCCCGCTTCAGCAAAGGTCGGGCGACCATCATCGTGGCGAGGATCATCAAGACCGCGCCGAGCGCCGCAAATCCGGCAATGCCACTGATGAAGGCGAACAGGCTCAGCAGGGATCCCCCCTGAATCAGCGCGGCAATCCGCCATGATCGCCGATCGCGCACGGTCAAGGCGATCACGATGGCGAGAATGTCGGCCATGAAGAAATATCGCTCATGCATGCGTGGCAGCAGCCCGGCGGTGATCAGCGGCGCGAGGAGGGCCGCCGAGATCAGCGCGCGCTCAGCCAGCCGCGCAACGGACAGCCACACTACATAAACCGCCGTTAGCGCAGCCGCGGCAACCAGGGCCAGACCCAGCAGGAATGGCCCCCCCACCGGCAGCCCCTGCACGATCGTCCAGACATTGGGAGCATTGAGCGACAGCGCGCTATAGGTGTCGGCCTGCCGCAGGTAGATTGTCGCCAGATCCCCCGCCGGCCAACCCAGCGCCCAGGCCGGGACCATCGTCGCGGCGGCGACCAATGGGGCGATCGGCCAGAGCCGCAACGGTATCTTGCGATTGATCAGCAGCCCGACAAAGAACGGCGCGACAAGCAGCGCCTGCACCTTGAAGCCCAAAGCGAGCCCACACCAGGCAAGCATCGCGACGTGGCGACGGTTCAGCATCGCAACCAAGGCCATCACCAAAGGCGCGGTCCACATCGCATCGCATTGCCCGAGCAAGCCGGCGTTGATGGCAATCGTCGGCGTGATCAGCATCAATGCCGCCCCACGGTTCGGCTGCGGCGCGCCCAGCCGTACGAGGAGCCGGCGAACGGACAGCGCGAGTGCGATCGTGCCGACGACCGACAAGGCCTTGATCAACGAAGCACCCGAAAAAACAGTTGCCAGCGGCGTCGTCGCCGCCATCAGGTACAGATAGGCCGGGCTATAATTGGAAAACGGTCTGGCGAACGCAGCGAGCGGCCCCGTCGCCACGATGTGATCGAACCAGGGCAGCAAGTGTACGCTCATATCGACCGCGATGACGCGCCACATGACGGCAATGGCGATAGCCGCAAGCGTTACCGTCATCGCGACCGTCGGCAGGGTTTTGGGCGGGGCGGCGGGCTCCATCGCGTCTCCTTGCGGCCATCATGGTTGCTGGGCAGTTAAATCGCCGAGCGAGCCGAAGCTGGGCGAAGGCGGTTGCTTCGCCCCGACGGCTGTGTTGATGTGCAGACAAGAGCGGAGAGCATGATGGCGTCAGCGGCGGACCTTGGCCACGACACGGAACGGGCGAGCTTCCCATCGCCGCCCGGTCTTCCGGTCGTCGGGCATCTCCACCAGATCGCGCGTTCCGGATTGATCGGGTATCTGCTGCGCGTCAGCCGCGATTTTCCCGCCGGTATCTTCAAGCTGAAATTCGGCAGCCGCGTCGGCCTGTTCGTCACCAATCCTGATCTGGTCGCGGAATTGTGCGACGAAACGCGCTTTCGTAAGATGCCGGGGCCGGGCCTGCGCGTCGTCCGCAAGTTCGCCGGGGACGGGTTGTTCACCGCCTTCAGCGAGGAGCCGAACTGGGGCAAGGCGCATCGCATCCTGCTACCCGCCTTCAGCCAGCGGGCGATGCGCGGCTATTACGACATGATGCTCGAAGTGGGCGATCAACTCGTCGCCAAATGGTCGCGCCTGTCGGGCACCGACGTGCTCGTCGCCGACGACATGACGCGCTTTACGCTCGATTCGATCGCCATTGCCGGGTTCGGGCATCGCTTCGCCAGTTTCGAACGGGAGGAACTGGACAGTTTCCTGGAGGCGCTGGGCCGCGTGCTGGGCGAATCGCTCAACATGATCACCCGCATGCCGCTCCAGCAGCGGTTCGCGAAGAAGGCGGAGCGGCAATATGCCGCCGACATCGTCGAGATGAACGCCCTGGTCGACGGCATCATATCAGAACGCCGCGCGCATCCGAACGACGGCAAGGACCTGCTCAACCTGATGATTTCGGCGATCGACCCGGAAACGGGCGAGGGGCTGGACGATATCAACATCCGCTATCAGGTGCTGACCTTCCTGATCGCCGGGCATGAGACCACCAGCGGCCTGCTGACCTTCTCGCAGCATCTGCTGCTCCGGCACCCCCATGTGCTGGCGCAGGCTTATGCCGAGGTGGACCGCGTGCTGCCCGGCGACCGGCGGCCGGATTATTCGGATATCGCAAAACTGGACGTGATCGAGCGCATCCTGAAGGAAGGGCTGCGGCTGTGGCCGACCGCGCCGGCCTTCACGCTGGCCCCGTTCGAGGATGCGGTGATCGGCGGTAAATGGCATTTGCGCAAGGATCGCCCGGTCAACGTCTTCGCACCCGGCCTGCACCGCGATCCCGGCGTGTGGACCGATCCGGAGGAGTTCGACATCGACCGCTGGCTGCCGGAGGCGGAAGCCGCGCGGCACCCGCACGCCTACAAGCCGTTCGGCAATGGCGAGCGCGCGTGCATCGGGCGGCAGTTCGCGATGGTCGAGGCGAAGATGGCGCTCGCCATGATCTTGCAGAAGTTCGCGATCAGCGATCCGCATACGTACACGTTGCGCATCAAGGAGACGCTGTCGATCAAGCCGGATGAATTCTACATGCGCGTCCGGTTGCGCCTGCCGCACGAACGGCTGAGCGTCGGCGTGGCGGAGGTCGCGACCGAGGATACACCGGTCGTCGCCGTCTCCGGCACGGGTCAGAAATTCGCCGTATTATATGGCTCCAGCCTGGGCACCGCGCGGGACATCGCCGAGGAAATCGCCGCGCGCGCCAATCTCGATGGGTTCGACACCGTGGTCCGCTCGATGGACGAAAGCTTCAAGGGCGGGGCCGCACCCGAGGACAAGGTGATCGTCATCGTCACCGCGACCTATAACGGTCGCGCGCCGGACAGTGCGCTGGAGGTCGAGCGTGGGTTGGATGCCGGTGTTTTTGAGGGCTCTGACTGGTCGGGAGCGCGCTTCGCGGTGCTGGGCATCGGCAATTCGCAATGGCCGAATTATCAGGTCTTTCCCAAGCGCGTCGATGCCGCGATCGAGGCGACGGGCGCGACCCGCCTGCTGCCGCGTGCGGAAGCGGATGGGCAGGGCGATTTCGATGGTGCCGTCGCCAATTTCGTGCGCGATCTGTGGAAGGCACTGGGATCGGAGGCCGCGCCGAGCGAGCCGACCTCCACGCTTTCGCTGCGCATGCTCGACACCCGGGATGTGCGCGCGCAGGCCTTGCCCGAACACGCGCAATTGCTGGAGATCGTCGGCAATGACGAGATGATCCGGCCCGCCGACGGGCTATGGGATTTCGCCCAAGAACCGCCGCGCCCCTCGACCCGCTTCATTCGCATCAAACTGCCGGCGGGGCAGGACTATCGCAAGGGCGATCATATCGCGGTCTATGCCCGCAACCACCCGGATCTGGTGACGCGGACGATCGCGCGGCTCGGGCTGGCGGGGGCAGCGCAATTGCGGCTGGACGGGCAGGGCGGGCGCTTCCGCCATCTGCCGCTGGGGCAGATCGTGACGGTGCGGCACTTGCTGACCGATTTCGTCGAGCTGTCCGATCCTCTGCCCAAACGCGCGCTGGCGGTGATCGCGGCGCAGACGCGCTGCCCGAACACGAAGCGCGACCTCGCGCGGCTGGAGGAAGCGTATGAGGCTGAGGTTGCCGCTAAGCGGCTTACTCTGGTCGATCTGCTCGAACAGTATCCGGCGGCGGACCTGTCGCTCGATGCGTTGGTCGAACTGTCTGCGGCGATTGCCCCGCGCTTCTATTCCATCGCGTCGAGCCCGCTCGTGTCGACGGATGTGGCGGACCTGATCGTCGGCACGATGGCCGCGCCGCATTGGTCGGGGCTTGGCGAACATCGCGGCTTTGCCAGCGGCTACATGCAGAATGTCGCGCCGGGCGATCATGTCTTCGGCTATGTCCGCAGGCCCAACCCGCCGTTCGCGCCGCCGACCGACCCGCGCCTGCCGATGATCCTGATCGGCCCCGGCACCGGCTTCGCGCCACTCCGCGGGTTCATTCAGGAACGCGCGAGCCAGAAAGCGGCGGGGGCGGATATCGCGCCGAGCCTGTTGTTCTTCGGCTGTCGCCATCCCGATCATGACTGGTTCTGCCGGGACGAGGTCGAGGCCTGGGCCACGGATGGCGTCATCGATCCGTACATCGCGTTCTCGGCAGTCGAGAGACATCCTTGGAAATTCGTGCAGGATGCCTTGTGGGCCGAACAGGACAAGGTGTGGGCCGCGATCCAGTCCGGCGCGCAGATCTTCCTGTGCGGCGACGGACGTTTCATGGCCCCGGCGGTGCGCGACACGCTGATCCGCATCCAGATGCAGCAGGTCGGCACCGAACACGCGCAAGGCTCGGCCTGGCTAGAAACGATGATCGAGGATGGCCGCTTCCATCAGGACGTGTTCGGGTTCGGGAAGTAGGCACGGGTACCTTTTGCCCACTGGCGTACGGATGATCCGTCCGTCACCAGGCCATCGACCGAAATGAAAAGAAGCTGGGCCCCCGGTCAAGCCCGGGGTGACGAGGAAGGCCGCGCTTTCCACCGCCCGCGTTTTGAAGCTGACTGGCCATTACGTGGCTACAGTTCGCGGTTTAACAAGTGAAAACAGCGTATCGAAACCGCGGAGCAGGGCTTCTCGCTGAAGCGGCCATTCCGCTACCGCCCCCAATTGCAATCGTGCCAGCAGCGCTGCTTTATAGGGGAGAGCGAAACGGCCTTTTTCTGCAAGGTCTATCGTGAACCACTCACCGTATGCGTATCTCTATATAGGATGTTTGCGTCATGAAAGGTTTTCACGCCGAAATATGCGATAAGCGCAACGCCAATTATGATTCTTAACGGCTTCATATTTCAACCCCTGTGTGTATATGCTCTTGCCTGAATTAAATAGCTTAGCTATTGTAATTTACTAGATGGACTGGATCGACGTTCGCCCTCCGAGTACATCTATATATGCTACATGCGCTTTGTAATTAGCCAAAACCTCCGAAATTCAGAGTGGAACGTTTATTATTACCGGCGTCATAATCGCTATTGTTATAGCCGAAGCGGGTAGCCAGCGTATTTATACTAGCGAAGCGCTGAAAGGTATCGATAAGCGTATTGCGCTCTTCAGCAGTGACTTGATATGATCGCTTGGCATACATGTCGCGGAAAACGATGCTCCCGCGACCGTCGGTTTCAACCTGTCGAGCGACGGCGTGTGTGACCCGATCCATTCTTTTCAAATGCACGCCTTGGGTAAAATTACCGTTACAGCACATCAGTAAAAAGACGTAGCTATGTCAATTAGACGAGGGGCGATGTCGTTTGACCTGAACGGATGGAAATAGCGGGGGCTCGTCTCCTGCACGCAACGGCAGTCGTCCCCCGTGTTTCCCATTTTTCGCGCCGGAAAGTAGCCGGTCCGTTGTCCATCACTTCCGGTCGTTTGCCAACGGAAGTGGATCGAACCCGCACTCCGTCACCGGGGATCGCTGTAGCGATACGTCTACCAATTCCGTCACGCTGGCATGACCGGCATAGCATGCGGGCACAGATCAACGGTCCTTCCACAACCCACCAACATCGAACTTCACGCTGTCCTACAAACCTCCAATCCACTAGGCTGACCTTCGCTCTTTCACATCGCCGAACATCCCGGTTCCGCCCGCTGTGCACACCCCCGCTATAGTGTGACCCTTGTGTGACCTTAGCCCGTTCCGACCGTCGTCCGCGCCGATATCGTGTGACTTTGTGTGAACTCCGCCGATTCGCCCCTTGCTCCCATCGGCATGTCGGTTAACCTCCTGCCCGAGGCGCGGTAGACGCCTTGGGAGAGAGACATGCTGCAACTGAGCGGGCAGGACGCGTCGTTCGTCTATCTGGAGACGCCGCACACGCCGATGCATATCGGGTCGGTCGGTATCTACGATCCCTCCACCGCGCCGGGCGGGTTCGTGCGGTTCAAGGATGTCCTGAAGTTCATCGGCGAGCGGTTGCAGGGCGCACGCAGTTTCCGTCAGCGGCTGGTGCGCGTGCCGTTCGATCTCGATCATCCCTATTGGATCGAGGATCCTGAGTTCGACATCGAATTCCACGTCCGCCACATTGCCCTGCCCAAGCCCGGCGACTGGCGGCAACTGTGCATCCAGGTCGCGCGGCTGCATGCCCGGCCGATGGATCTCAACAAGCCGCTCTGGGAATTCACCATCGTCGAGGGGCTGGACAATGTGGAGGGCTTGCCGCCGGGCTGCTTCGCCTTGGTCAGCAAGGTGCATCATGCGGCGATCGACGGCATGTCGGGCGTGGAGATGTCCGCCGCCGTCCATGATCTCGATGCCAGTATGACGCCGCCCAAGGAAGAGGACGATTGGTCGCCCGAGCATATGCCCAACGTCGCCGACTTGCTGATGCGCAGTTATTTCAACTCGCTGCGCCAGCCGATGAAGATCGTCGAGACGATCGGACGGTCGCTACCCGGCATGGCCAAGCTGACGGCCAGCGTGAGCAAGGGCGACGTCTCCCTCGCCAACACCAAGATGGCACCGAAGACGCGCTTTAACGGCAAGGTTTCCGCACACCGGGTATGGGATGCGGTGCCGTTCAAACTCGCAGATGTCCGCGCGATGAAGGAGGCGGTGCCGGGTGCGACCGTTAACGACGTGATCCTCGCGGTAGTCGGCGGAGGCCTGCGCAAATATCTCGACGACAAGGGCGAATTGCCTGCGGAATCGCTGACCGCGATGGCGCCCATCTCGGTGCGTGGCGAGGGCGAGAAGGCAGCTTTGGGCAATCTCGTCTCGGCGATGGTCGTGCCGCTCGGCACGCAGATCGCCGATCCGCTAGAGCGGTTACGCTACGTCCATGAGGCGGCAGTCAATTCGAAGGAGATGACCAATGCGGTCGGCGCGCGGACGTTGGCGGATTATAGCCAGCTGGTGCCGGCGGGCCTCGCCGGGCTGGCGGCGCGGCTCTACACGCGGGTCGGCGCGGCGAATGCGCATGCGCCGGTCTACAACACCGTCGTCACCAACGTGCCGGGCAGCCGCGTGCCGATGTATTTCTGCGGCGCGAAGATGGTCGCGATGTACGGCACAGCGCCGGTGTTCGATTCGATGGGGCTGATCAACCCGATCTATTCCTATGGCGACACGATCGCGATCTCCTTCACCGCGGATCGCAAGATGCTGCCTGATCCGGAAGCCTATGCCGATGCGCTGCGCTATTCCTTCACCGTGCTGAAGGCCGCGACCCAGGCCGCGCCGGCGCCGGCAGCGAAGCCGGAACGTCCAACCCAGAAACCGGCGAAGACGCCGACCGCAGCCGGGCGGAAACCGGCAACCAAGCAAGGAGCAGCATGATGGTCGATGCGAAGAAAACCGCCGCGAACATGGGCGACAAGGTCAAGGACACGATCAACGAGAAACTTGTCGACCCGGCGAAAAAGGCCGGTGAAGCGATGCGTAAATCCGGCGCGAAGATCGCCGAGGGCGGATCCACCGTGAGCATGAAGTTGATCGATCAGGCCGAACAGAATGCCCGCGAGGCGTTCGCGGCCATGCGTGCGGCGGCGGGCGCAAGGGATTTATCCGAGGTGATGAAGGTGCAGGGCGATTATCTTCGCGACCAAGGGTCGCGCGCCATGTCCCAAGCCAAGGAAATCGGCGAGCTGATCGTCAAGATCGGCCAGGACTCCGTCGCCCCGCTGCGAGGCAAGGATTGATCTGGAAACCCTCCCTCCCGAGCGTGGGAGGGAGGAATTGCCTCAGGCGTGCCCGGCGAACGGGTACACCAAAGCCTTCAACCCCCTGCGCTCGAACGGATGCCAGTCCCCCTCCGCCTGAGCCAGCCGATCCGCCACCGCATACAGCACCGCCGGGTTGACACCCAAACCGCAATGGCTGCCATGCACCTGAATGTTGTCGGTCTCCGCGCCGATCGGTTCGATGCAATTCTGCCACGCAACCACGCCATCCTCGCGCGTGAAGATCGAGGTGGAGGGTACGGGGGGCGCGCATTCGCTTTCATTCATCTGCGCGCGCGCATCCTCGCCGTCGATCTTGTGGCCGGTCAGTACCTGATACGCACGCCACGCATTGGTCGCGCGAGGGTTACCGGTAAACGGCGACCCCAAAGTAATCACCTGCCGTACCGCTTCCGGCGCACGGCGGGAAAGCTGGCGCGCCATCACGCCGCCGAGACTCCATCCGATGATGCTGACCTTCCTGCCGGTCAGTTCACGCACGGCCTGCAACCGGGAGAGCAGCTTTTCACCCTCGCGACCGATCGCCTTGGGTCCAAGATTGCGCCCCAATTCCCAGGCATGCGCATCATAGCCAAGGCCCTTGAGAAACGAGCGCAACACGCGCGTCGACACATCGCTCGTCACGAAGCCGGGTAACACCAGCACCGGATGCCCATCACCGCGCGGCGCGGTGGCAAGGATCGGCGCGGCCAGCCCCAGCGAACTGAATTCGGCGATCGCGCGGGGCAATTCGGTCAGCGCGAGGAGGGCCGATGGCGGTTTAATCCCTGCAGGCACTGCCTTGTCGGGCTGGGTGGCCATTCTGTCTTCTCCTGTGACTCCGGTCGTTTAAACCTGCCGGATATAAATAAAGTTCATTCCTCCAGCCCGAATGCACGATGCTGCGCGGTAACCCGTGCAACATCATAGGCCAGAATAGCGAGATCGTGCGGTTTCCCGCTGCGATCCCGAACGTGATCCTTCAGCAACGCCTCGGCGCGAAACCCCAGGCTTTCGAACAGCATGACCGATCCGATCTGGTC
>NZ_JANYEK010000124.1 GCF_025363195.1 Sphingomonas sp. | reverse complement strand
GATGGGCAGGTGACCACCGGGGGCGGTGACTGCTGCGGGTGGCGACCGGTAGGCCAGTTTCCCCATTATGACTGGGCCAAAGTGCTTTGGATAGCCGGAGCCTGCTCAACGACGGCTTTATCGAGCAGCTTTAAAGCCGCCGCTACGAAAAACCGGCATTAGCCAAAGTGATACAACGGGTTAAGAGTTGCACGTGCTCAGGCGAGAGACCCCAATCGCTCATTTCCACCGATTACCCGGCCAGTAGATCGACGATGTCAGCACAATCCTGAAACTCGCGCCAAGGTTGTTTTCTGCTAAGTCTCAGGGCTATCACGCCTCGGCTGTACGACACCCGCTGCCGCCGGATGTCGCCGGCAAACAACGGACCAAACCTGTTCCACCACATCCGCACGGTCTCGTGCCAGACGTCGATACCGCGCTCGAACAGCAGGTCCTCGACGTTCCGCAGCGACAGCGGGAAACGCACGTACATCATTACAACCAGGCGGATCACCTCGGGTGACGAATTGAAACACCGAAATGGGCTAGGCGCTTTTGCATGGGATCTGCGGTTCATCTCACTTGCCTATCAGCCCGTGTGAGAGACTGCCGCGTTGGTCTGACAATGCCTTCTGCCAACTTGATCTGGCAGAGCCCGTCTGAAGAGCTCACTTAAGTCGTTTCGTTCGATGACTAAACCCTAATTTTCCGTGGATTTCGCAAGCCTCGCGAGCCGGGCATCATGCTCGGTGCGGCCGAACGGGAAGCGTGTGAAAAGTAGCGCCGCGCAGATCGCGAGCACGCCGTAAACGATGATAAAGAACAACGTCAGCCGATCAAGCGTCGCGATCGGTACCGTCCCGGCCTTAGCCGTCTTCGGGAAATGCGCGAGGATCAGAATTACGCCCGCCCCGGCGATGCCAATCCCCGAGGTGCATTTCTGGACGAAAAACGAGCCGGCGAAAAAGACGCCTTCGTTGCGGCGTCCGGTGCGGGTCTGCGAATCCTCGACGACGTCGGCCATCATCGACGCGCCGAGGATGAAGGCGGAGACGTTGAGCGTCGTTGAGATCGCGAACATCGCGAAGAGGATCGGCAGCAGCGACGGGTTCGACGGCGGCGGCAGGATGCCGAGTAGCCTTAGCAAAAAGGGCATGGTCTGGACCACCGCGCCCGCGATCACGAACCAGAAGGCTGCACGCGGCTTGCTGGTACGTTTCCCCACCCGGGGCGCAATCAGGAAGGCCGCGGTCGCACCGGTCAGCAGCGCGAGCGGCAGCAGCCCCAGCGCCCAGGGTGCGAACTGCCAAACATAATTATAGAAATAGGTCGACAGCGCGTAGCTGATCCCTTGGTTGGTATAGGCGCAGATACCCGCAAGCATAAGGACGACGAAGCCGCGATTGTGCATTGTTTCCCATAGTTCCTGCAGGTTCGCAGAGAAGCTCTGCCTGACAATCACCACCCTCGGGAGGCGACCGATCTCGCGGTGCGTGCCCATCGCCGACGAAAGGATCGCGACGACCATCAGTCCGACCGACGCCAGCGCGAGCCGATGATAGCCATTGGGGTTGAGCAGCCCGTTAGGGTATCGAGCGGACGGCACCAGATAAACGCGATAGGCGAGCAGCAAGATCGAAAGGCCGCCGATCCAGCCGAACAGATAGCGATAGGCGGTGATCCGCGTGCGTTCGTCGTAATCCTGGGTAAGTTCGGGGGTCAACGCCTGCGAGGGCACTTCGTAACAGCTGACCGCGCTGCGCACGATCACCGCAGTGACGAACAGCCAGACGAGCTTCACCGGCTCGGCGAGTGAGGCGGGCGGGTTCCAGAGGAGCAGCCAGCCGATCGCGATCGGCAGCGCCGACGCGTACATCCACGGATGTCGCCGGCCCCATTTACTCTGGGTGCGATCGGATAACAGCCCGACCGCGGGATCCACGAACGCGTCGAACACCAGCGCGAGCATAATGACCAGGCCAACCGTCCCCGGATTCACCCCGACGACCTGGTTATAATAAATCAGCAGGAAAGTGCCGAACCCGGCATCCTTCACCCCGTAGGCAACCGAGCCAAAGCCGTAACTGGCTATCGTCCCGACCGACAACCGGCGGGCGGGCGGCAGTGTGACACCCGCCCCCGCTACCGCGACGCTGGTCACCCGAATGCCTCCCGCGCGGCGAAAATCGACGGTTGTGCGGGAGCCCAACTTGCGCGGGTGTCGTTTGTCAGGTTGCCGTTGACGAGGATGTGCGCGTCGAGGACGAACGCCGGATCGTCGCTTGCGCGGAAGGCGATTGCGGCGACGATGTCCTCTAGCCGGCCAGCGCGCGTGACGGGCTGGGCCCCACCCGAGGCGCCAAAGGCGCCGCCGCTGACGACCGCGCACTTGCCCGAAAATCGCATTCTGCTCTCCAGTATGTTTTGCCACTGAGCATAGGCGGCTGACACACGCGGTCAACGTTGGCGACTTCCGATC
>NZ_JANYEK010000079.1 GCF_025363195.1 Sphingomonas sp. | reverse complement strand
ATGTGGCCGGACAAGACGCGCGCAGAGCTGCCGCGCATGCCCAAGGGTCGCTATGGCATCATGCTGAACCACATGCCGCGCGTCGGCACGATGGGCCTCGACATGATGCTGCGCACCTGCACGATCCAGGTGAATCTCGATTACGAGACCGAGGCCGACATGGCCAAGAAGTTCCGCGTCGGGCTTGCGCTGCAACCGCTGGCGACCGCCTTGTTCGCCAATTCGCCGTTCACCGAGGGCAAACCCAACGGCATGCTGTCGTATCGCAGCCATATCTGGTCGGACACCGATCCCGCGCGCACCGGCATGCTGCCCTTCGTGTTCGAGGATGGCTTCGGCTACGAGCGCTACGCCGAATACGCGCTCGATGTGCCGATGTACTTCATCTACCGCGACGGGAAATATATCGACGCCGCCGGGCTGTCGTTCCGCGATTTCCTGAAGGGTGAACTGTCCGTCCTGCCGGGCGAAAAGCCGACGCTGGACGATTGGACCGACCATCTCTCCACCGCGTTCCCCGACGTGCGGCTGAAGACCTTCCTCGAGATGCGCGGGGCCGATGGGGGGCCGTGGGGACGGATCTGTGCGTTGCCGGCGTTGTGGGTCGGGCTGCTATACGACCAGAACGCGCTGGATGCGGCGTGGGATGTCGTGAAGGGCTGGACGATCGAGGAGCGGCAGAACCTGCGTGATTCCGTGCCGAAGCTCGGGCTGGACGCGCCGATCGCCGGTGGCCGCAAATTGCGCGATATTGCAGGCGACGTGCTGGATATCGCCAGTGCGGGGCTGACCGCGCGGGCGCGCCTGGATGCCAGCGGGAGCAACGAGACAGGCTTTCTCGACCCGCTGCGGGAAGTCGTCCGCTCGGGCAAGGTTCCGGCAGAAGTGTTGTTGGAGAAATATCACGGCGTGTGGAAGGGCGATGTGTCGAAGGTCTATGACGAGTTGACGTTCTAGGCTCTTCGTCATCCTGAACTTGTTTCAGGATCCACGCGCATCGCTTCGACAACGGATAGACGCCATTGGATCGGGCCGTCGCGCATGGATCCTGAAACAAGTTCAGGATGACGAGGCGTTATCGTGCCACGGGTGTCTTCCCCATGACCCAGCCGAAAAACCGCGGCACCAGGCCGTTACGGGCCATCCATGCGCTATAGTCCCGATACGCAGGATCCAGCCCAAGATGCATCTCCTCGGTCCGCGCGCGCCAGTAATAGATGCCCGCGACCAGCCCCATCAGGATCGTCGCGCGCGCCGCATCGGCCAGCGATCCGGTGGTGAGGAACGGGATGGTCGAGATCATCCAGAACAGGTTCTTGGACAGATAGGCCGGGTGCTTCGAAAAGGCATAGGGGCCGTGCGTCAATATGCCGCGATTGGTGAGGTTCGAAAAGCGGAAGCCGAACGCCATCGTCGCCCAGGCGTAGATCGCGGTCAGGCCGACCAGCACCGCGCCGAACATGCTCAGGATCAGCGGGTGTCCGGCGAACCAGTGCGACCATTCCGACGTGCCGGGATGATAATCGAACGGCCCGCCCGGCCCCATCAGGATGAACGGCGGATAGCAGATCAACGCCGCCATCCAGCCCGCCGCATAGGGCGTGGCGCTGCGGATGTGCGAATCGAGCGGTTTGAGCGCGAGGATGTACCCCGCCGTCGCGAACGCCACGTCGATGACGAACATGAACGTGATCAACCAATTGGCCAGCGCGACCGGATCGCTCAGCACGCGGCTGGCGTCGCCGCGGATGAATTCGCCGAACCCCGGCGGCACGATCGCCAGCATGAAGGCGGTGAAGAACGCCTTCACGCCCCAGGACCGCAGATGGTTATGGATCGCTTGTGGGTCGATCGGGTCGCTCAGCCCCGTCAGCCAGGCGCCGAACGCCCAGCATCCGTCCTTCGGTTCGATCGCATGACGATCCAGCCACAGGATATAGGGGACGGAGACCGCGAACAGCACGGGCGCGATCGCTTCGAAACACCACATCGAGAACTGGAAATTGCCCTCCCAGTAAAAGCGCCCGGTGGCATAGATCAACCCGATCGCCGCCCAGGTCGCCCATAATCCGGCCAGCTTGGTCAGGCTGACGTCGATCGTCTCGCGCCACGGCCTGCCAAACTCCCAGTCGAACCCGGTGGAAGGGTTGCGGTGAACCTTGTCGACCAGCACCGCCCACGCCATCATCGGCACGCCGCAGGACGCGACGTTGACCAAGGCGGCATAGGGGCCGTCCATATGAAACCAGCGCGCCGCCGCGACCCAACATAACAGCCCCGCGAGCCCGACCAGCCCGCACCCGGTGCTCACGGCAGATTTGGGGCGCGGATCGGTGGTGTGGGCGGACCGCGCAAGAGCGACGTCGTGAAACATGCCTGCCGCTCTAGCGCGACAATGGTAATCAACCCGTGAAGCATGTTGTAGCGTCACGAACGCCCGGTCCGCTTGTCGGATCTCGCGACGGCGTCTTTACGAGTGCACAAAACGCAATCGTAAAGAATTATTTCGCACTTGCACCAAATCATGCTGCGCTGCACAAAGGGGGTGCCTTTCAGGCATCCTCTCCTAAAACTTTCATGGGCCAGCCTTTTATAGGGCTGGCCCCTTTTTTTTGCCCGCAATTTCGGTTACGCGTCGCCCCGCTGTCGTCACGCCGAACAATAAAAACAATGTTCGTGGAGTGGAGCCTGCCGGTCAGACCGGCACCGGCGCGATTGCAGTGTGGGGGATCGAGTTTGCCACAGGCGCTCTCCCCCACGTCCGTCACTCCCCCGAAGTTTCACGCCTTCGATCGCGCTGATCCACGGCGCAGGCGGTGCGCCGTTCCGGTTGGTGCTGTAAGCCGATCGCGACCAGGACGTTGACCGCGCCCCTGCCGCACGCTATTTGCCCGCCACTGCAAGGCAGTCCGAGCGGGCGTAGCATAGTGGTAATGTCCTAGCCTTCCAAGCTAGTCAGAGGGGTTCGATTCCCCTCGCCCGCTCCACTAAAACCACCCCCTCAATGCGCCTTGACGGCACGGGGTCCCGCGAAGCCGACAGCCTACCGACCAGCGTCGATTTTATTGGTTCGTGAGGATGCGGGCGGTGCATGTGCATGCTATCGCCCCGGCTTATGGTTTTGGCTTATCGTTCCCGCGATGCCAGCCCGATGCTGTCCTGAAAGACCCTCGCATGCGTGAGATCCTCGCCCTCGCCGCTTTACTGCTTGCCGTTCCGGCCGGCGCGCAGCAGGTGGCGCCCGCTTTACCGGGCGCGACGGCGCAGAGCGCGCGACCGCAGCCGTTCGCGACGATCGTGTTCGAGCCAGCCGCGATGATGATCGCCGCGTGCGACGCGAATTTCGATGCGGTGGTGACGCGAGACGAACTGCACGCCTGCCTGAAACGCAGCTTCGACACGGTCGCGAAGGGCAGACCGGACATCGGCTATATCGACTATAGCGACTGGGCGAAGACGTGGCTGGGCGACGCCAATGTCGTGCCGAGCCCCTATTCAATCGACACCGATGATGACAACCGCATCACGCTGGCCGAATTGCAGGCCACGTTCGACAGTTTCTTCGACCGCTACGATACCGGCCGGAATGGATCGGTGACGCGCGCCGAATTGCTGACGTTGCGCACCGCCCCCTCGGTAATCCCCGGTAAAAAGAAGCGCTGAACCCCCATGCACCCCGCAATGCCGCCCCGTTTCGACTTCACCATCCACGCGCGCGACGGCAAGGCGCGCTCCGGCGAGATCGCGATGCGGCGCGGACTCATTCGCACGCCCGCATTCATGCCGGTCGGCACCGCCGCCACCGTCAAGGCGATGAAGCCCGGCGACGTGCGCGCGAGCGGCGCGGACATCATCCTGGGCAACACCTATCATTTGATGTTGCGCCCGACCGCCGAGCGCGTCGCCCGGCTCGGCGGGCTGCACAGGTTCATGGGGTGGGACCGACCGATCCTGACCGATTCCGGTGGGTATCAGGTGATGAGCCTCAGCGACCTGACCAAGCGTGACGAAAACGGCGTGACGTTCAAGAGCCATCTCGACGGATCGCGCCACACCCTGTCGCCGGAGCGTTCGATCGAGATCCAGCGCCTGCTCGGCTCGGATATCGTCATGGCGTTCGATGAACTGGTGCCGACGACCTCGACGCGCGAGGTGCAGGCGGCCGCGATGGCGCGGTCGATGCGCTGGGCCAGGCGCAGCCGCGATGCCTTTGATGGCGGCGGGGCGCATGCCGCGAACGCCGCCATCTTCGGCATCCAACAGGGCGCGCTCGACGAACGGCTGCGGGCCGAAAGTGCCGGCGAACTGACCGCGATCGGTTTCGACGGCTATGCGGTCGGTGGCCTCGCGGTGGGTGAAGGGCAGGAGGCGATGTTCGGCTGCCTCGATTTCGCACCCGGCCAATTGCCCGAGGACCGCCCACGTTACCTGATGGGCGTGGGCAAGCCGGACGATATCGTCGGCGCGGTGGAGCGCGGCATCGACATGTTCGATTGCGTGCTGCCGACCCGATCCGGGCGCACGGGTCAGGCGTTTACGCGGGCGGGCCCCATCAACATCCGCAACGCGAAGTTCGCCGAGGATCAGGGGCCGCTCGATCCGACATGCACCTGCCCGGTGTGCGGCGGCTGGACGCGGGCCTATCTCCATCATCTGGTGAAATCGGGCGAAATGCTCGGCGCGATGCTGATGACCGAGCATAATCTGTATTTCTATCAAGCGTTGATGGCCGATCTGCGGAGCGCAATCGCCGGGGGCACGTTGACGATGTTTGCCAATGACTTCCGTGCGGAATATCGCAGTAGGAAATGACGACGGAGAGTTTGACGTGTCCGAGCAGGAACCCAACGAGATCGTGGCAGCGGCCAAGCATCACAAGGATGCCAAAGAGCGCGCCGGCGCGAAGGACGTGAAGAAGGACGGCAAGAACTGGCCGATCCATGCGATCGGGCTTGGTGTAGGGATCGGATCGGCTGCGGTGGCGGCGGCGATGATCTTTGCCGGGCGCAACAAGAAGGGCTGATCGGTTCAGCTTTTTTCGCGCGCTTCCTTCACCGCCTTCTCCAGATCCTCCAGCGACAAAGCGGCGGAGACCACCTTGTCGCCGATGATCCAGCTCGGCGTACCCGTCATGCCGAGTTGCTGCGCGACGGCGGTGTTGGTGGCGATCTCGGTTTCGGCCCGAGGCGCCATCGCCGATGCCTTGGCCATGTCGACCCCCGCCGCTTTGGCGGCCGCCGCCATCGTCGCATCGCTGACGGGACCGGCGGCATAGAGCGTGTCATGAAAGACCTTGAACTTGCCCTGTTCGGCTGCCGCGAGACTCAACTTCGCCGCCAGGATGCTCTGCGGGCTCAGGATCGGGAATTCGCGGAACACGATGCGCACCTTGGGGTCGCGCTTGATGAGTTCGGCGATCGTCGGCAGGCTCGACCGGCAAAAGCCGCAATTATAGTCGAAATACTCGACCAGCGTCACATCGCCATTCGGATTGCCGATCCAAGCATCGCCGACCGGTTCCAGGATCAGCTTGCGATTGGCCGCGATCAGCTTGCCCGCCTCGCGCCGTTTCAGCCGGTCCATCGCCTCCGGGATCAGTTCCGGATGCGCCAGAACATAATCGCGCACGACCCGCTCGACCCGCACCTGATCGACGCCGGACAGCGACCCCGGCGCGGCGCGTTCGGCCACCCACATGCCCCCCGCGCCCAACGCCACGGCAAGCAGCGACACGCCGGCCAGCGCCAGCGGGGATCCGGTCAGGCGTCCGATCACCGGCGTTTCTGCTTGGGGTTGTCGTCCAGATCGTTTTGCGCCGTCATCGCGATGTCCTGCGCCCGGATCCAGTCCGGGGAATTGGCGATAAGCCCCTGCATCGCGCCGCGCGCGGTGTAGGCGGCGAGGCGCGAATTGCCGGTCTGACTGGCCTGTTCGGCGGTGGACAGCATCGCGCGGGCAGTGTCGCCGGTGCGCTCGTACACCGTGCCAAGCTGATACCAGGCGAACGGGTTCTGGTCGTCGCGCTGCACCGCGCGGCGCAGGATGGTGATCGCCTCGGGATAATTCTTCTTGTCGTCGGTCGCGATCAGCGCGTGGCCGAACGTGGTGGCGATCAGCGGTGAATTGTTCGACCGCGCCGTCGCCTCGCGCAGCGGCACCAGGGCGTTCGTTGGTTTGCCCGCCTCGAGCAGGATCTGTCCCTGGATTTCAAGAAAATAGGGATCGTGCGGATCGGCCTTGATCAGCGCCGCCGCCTCCTCATCGGCCTTGTCGGGATAGCCCGATTTGTGCCACGCATAAGCGCGGGCATAATGCGCATAAACGCTCTGGTCCGTTTCCGGATAGACGTTCAGCGTGATCTTCGGATCGGCCACGTACCCGCGCAATTTCGCCTTCACGCGCTTGAAGCGTTCCTCCAGCGCGAGATCCGGCTTGGCGTTCCACGACGGACCGTTCATCAGATCCGCCTTCAGGCTCTCGATCCGCTGGCCGCTCAATGGATGGCTCTGCGCATAGGGGTCGATGTTGTTCAGCCCATAGGCATATTCCTGGTTCTGCAGCTTGCGGAAGAAGGACAACATGCCGCGCCCGCTGACGCCCGAGGCGTTGAGATACTTCGCGCCCGCCGCATCCGCCGTCGCTTCCTGCACGCGGGTGAAGGCCAGGAACTTGCCCTGCGCGGCGGTCTGGCCGAGACCCAGGATCGCCAGGCCGGCATCGCCCGCACCGGCGGCCACGGCGGCCAGCCCGACCACCATGCTGAGCAGCGAGATGCCAAGCGCCGGCTTTGCCCCGGCATCCTGCAGCACGACATGCCCATCGGCGATATGGCCAAGCTCGTGCGCGATGACGCCCTGCACTTCATTGGCGTTGTCCGCCGCCTGGATCAGCCCGGAATGAACGTAGACCGTCTGGCCGCCGGCGACGAACGCGTTGATCGAATCGTCGTTGATCATAACCACGCGCACATTCGTCGGCGACAGACCGGCAGCGATGATCATCGGCCGCGACATTTCCGCGAACATCGTCTCCGTCTCGGCATCGCGCAGGATGGATTGCGCCGCCGCAGGTTGCGTCCAGAGCAGGAGCGCGACGGCCAGTCCGGCGATCCAAGGCTTATGTCCTGGGCGTTTCATCATGCTCATATCGGGGAGTTTCATTCCGGAGGCAATCGCATCGCCAGCCGACGTGGCGCCAGGCCGCTGAATGCCGGGTGAAGGGCGAGAGGGAGGATGAATGTTGAATATGGTGAGGCGCTGGATGGGTTTGGCGCGCGGCATGATTCCGGCTTAGGCTCGTTCGGTGACCATCGGGGCGACGATCACGACACCGAGCGCTGGTATCTCCTCAAAAAACTTTGCGAAGACTGAACAAAATGGATCGGCCGAGTGGATCAAGATAGGCTGGCTGATAGCTAAGCGGGGTTGTGCCAGTATCATCGTGGACCTGTGGCCGGGCATTGAACAGGTTGCTGATCCCCAGTGTCGCGCGGGCACCCTTGGACCACCACGCCGATGCTGCACCTCCGGCGAAGCGTTCGGCGAGATTGGCGAACAGGTTGATGTTGACCGTCGCTAGGCTTTCGAAGTGCAGGTTGCCGGCGACATTCCCCAGATCGTCGACACGGGTTCCACTCCGCCAATTGGCGGTGACCTTTATACCTAGGCCACGCTTGAAGGCCCCGGCTTGCAACTCAATCTCATGCTGCGGTCGGCCGCCACGGAAATCAATTGCATCGCCATCAAGCAGATTAAGGATAGGCCCGCTTTCGCGAGTCACGATCGAATCTTCCAGAACCAGATTATGATACAGGCTCGCAAACAGTCGGCTCGACACGTTTTCGGCCCGACGCGCGAGTGGGCTTCCGGGCGCACCGACAAAGACGCGTGCGCCCGGGTAGGCCCTACGCACGTCAGCCTCGCTCGCGAACACGCGTCCCGCGCTCTGCGTTTCCAGCGGCAACGGCCCGAGCGGCCGGGTGAAGCTGATGCCTAGGCGTAGCTGCTGCTGTTGGGAACGCGCGAAGTTGAGCGGCCGGTCGTTGATCTCCAGCAAGCGGCCGTTGGCTCCACGCGTGAACCGGTCGGGAAACGCAGCCTCGATTTCTGGTGTCAGGATGGGAAAAGGCGCGATCGGATTATCGATCCGGGTCGAGACATAATCGATGCTTAAGACGAGATCCGTTGCCGACAGCGGCTGCGCGTTGAGCCCGATTTTGACGACATGACGGTCGTCGGGACGAAGGTTCGGGTTGCCGCCAAAAATGCGCGTGACGTCGACGACCTCGCGGCGGGTGACGTCGAAGGTGCGCACATTGGGGGTGACTATCGTTGGTCCGCCCAGCTGTTCGACCCTTGGTGCGGCCTCCTCCCCAGTGGCAGACACGATCAGGTTTAGCGCATTGACCGGTGACCATGAAACGCCATAGCCGATCGTGCGCAGCGTACCGAAGTCGGACAGCCGCTCGACGGCGAAATTCGCATTCGCCGACAGCCGGCCGAGCGGGGAAGGCGCTTCCTTCTTGCCCAGAATCGGCAGGTCGAGGTTGATCTGAACAGTCCCGCGGTCGCGTGACAGGGCCGTACGCTCGGCCAGACCGCTGCGCTGCGCTGTGCTCGTGAAATCACGAACGTCGATTCCCCCACGAACGCTGGTGAACAAAGGTCCGGCGGGCAGTTCCAGCACTGCGCCGGCGAGCACGACATCGGCATTCGCAAGCGCGTCGACCGAGCGGGCATCATCGCGGCGTCCGGCGATACCGGTATCGGTAAGGACATGGGTGGAGATGCGCGTGTAATCTCCCGTGACCGCCCACGTCCATTTGCTAATCCGGCCGAATTGCGTGGTTCCAACACCAACGGTGCGGGTGTCGCTGTCACGTAGCAGCGGCCCTGCGAACCCCAGACCCAGGAGGGCGTTGGTCTCGACCGCCTCGATCCGCGCATTCAGCGTCGACGACACGCCGTTCAGCACGGTGCCACTGACCAGTCCGTTGAGGGCAAGCCGCCGGGCCTCCGGCAGCAAGGTGCGAAAACGACCCAGATCCGGCGTCCCCGATGGCTGCACGACGCCTCGCTCGCTTTCCAGCAGCGATCCGGATCGATCATAATCCGCGCCGATACTATACCTGGTATCGCCGCTAATCGCGAAATAATCGGCGATGATGCCCGGCGTGTCCCGACCGCCCTCGCCCAGCAACAGATAGTTGAGTTGACCCACCCGCGATTTGAATCGCGCAAATGTTATGATGTTGACCAATTTCTGATCGGCACGATAGCCGTATTTGAGCGCCACTTCCTCGGGAAAGATCTCCGTCCGTTCGATTGCCTCGGTCGGAATACGCGCGATCTCGGAAAAATCGGATACCCGCCGGCCATTCAACAGCGTAACCGGGCCGCGATCCTCGCGCCCACGATTGCTACTCAGTTGCGGTCCGAGCGCCTGAAGGAATTCTTCGACATTGCTGGCGCCGAACGCCCTGATGTCCAAGGGACCGAAATGCGTTGCAGCGGAATGTCCGACATCACCGATCCCCGCAACGCGGTGACAAGGATGTCGCCCGCCCTGAAATCCCCCGGCGAACGCGCGACCCCGACCGGCGGCGGACTTTTCCGCAAATCTTCCTCGAGCTGCCGCTGAACATCGGGCGGCAGGGATAGCGGCTTGCCGTCCTTGCCCAGGAACTCGATCCTTGGCGCGGCCGGATCGGCGGCAGGGCGCTGCGCCGGCACACCGGGATCGGCCTGTGCGGATGGCGTGCGCGGCGTCGCCGAAGGTACCACCGTACGCTGCACGTCCGCCGCCCCCAGCAGCAGCATCACGGTCAACCCGGCCATCGGTTCCATCGTGCCCCCCTTATCTCGAGGTCGCCTGCCCCTGGTCCATCTGGCATCATTGTTGAAGAACCTGGTTCACTGCCACGTTGAACTCGCCGATGGTTCGGGGACTGCACGCCAACCCATTGTTGGCAAGCCAGGCGGAGAAGCTTTTCCCTCGGCTCAAATTTTCAGCCAGTTTGCTGAGTACTTGCTGATTCGGGCATTTTTTCTGCGAGGTTAAAACGAAAACGGCGGACTGTGCATAAAATAGATCAATTTCTTTACCCAGCGCGCTTTTGTTATCTACATTAAACTTGACGGATGTACCTGATTCCTTCGCCTTGTCCGACAAGAATGCTATCAGCTTGTCTCGCCGCTTTATGGGATGGCTCATGACTAGGAACTTATCCCACGGCATTTGCACGCCGCTTGCGGCAAGGGCCTTAAATCTGTCCAGACGGATATCAAGAGACTTTCCCGACTCACACGATATTCCGGCGATCTCATCCATCGCATCGGAGAATCTGTTGCCATCCATCGACGAAGAAAAGAATACGTGGCACAGTTCGTGTTTCGTGACGTCAAGGCGGTTGCCGATAATAGGGCCCGTCATGCCATCATCAGCCATTCTGATCGATGCATATTCAGGCCCAACAAACTTGACACTCTGGGTACGGGGGTTTTCGGATAAGACGTCGGACAGATTTTTTGGCCTGAAAGGGTCGAATCTAAGGACCCAATACGACTGGATTCTGATTACCGGCGGTTGCTTGATATCCTTATCCAGCAGGAGCGACCCCTTTTCCGTCGCCGGGGTAAACAGACGGGCAAATTGCTCCCGAGCCATAACGACGGCCCGCGCAGCAAAATCCCGCTTGGCCTTGTCTTTCGACAGAATAAAAACGTTATCCGCGAGACTACAGCTGTAGAAATTACACGGATAAAGAGAATAAAACACATTTGCAGTTACGGAAGCCGAGAGGATTAGCCCAATAGCAGCACTAAAGCGCATATTCTGATCCAACACATCTGGTTAGAGTCACCCCTAGCCATTCGCAAATACCGTACGATGTGCACCCCTGAACGAAACCCGTTTGGCAGGGAGTCAAACACGGCGCGGGGAGAGGATGCGTCCGCCGCGCCCTTCCCCGCCCCTACGTTTAAAGTACCGGTTTCCCGTCCGATGTATGTCCGACGATCTCACACCCTGAGCATGAAGATATTCCACAAGCCTCGCATACCGTCCGCATGCCGGTAACGCTTGCGGAGCGACAGTCGGACGACTGGATATCTGGCAGGGCGTAAACTGCCGGGCCAATTCCGAAGGATCCTACCGCACAGAGGATTGTTAGCAGCTTTTTCATCAAACATTCCTTTCAGAACGCGAACGCCGCCGGCTTGACGGCAACTGATATGCTGACACAGCGGCCGCCTAGTGGCAAAGCAATAGACCTATCTTTTGTAACAAATTGTTTCTATATCTATTTGCTAATTCAAATTCCGAGTATTTATCAGCTTATCCTGATGTTTGATAAGATGACCAGGTGCATTGGGAATACTCAATCTCGCCAGATCATCCGTTAGTCGCTGCCACTATCTGAACAACGAGGTCGTGAGGGCAGTACGCCCCTTGGAGCGAGATTGTCGAAACGGCCACCGGATCAGCAGACAGCCTCAATCGGGAGCATCCATTGGAATAGGCAAGCCGGCTGGTAAGGCTCGCGGCCTATAGCAAAGGCCGTATTTCTGAAATCCGTTCCCGGCTGGATTTTCCCAAATTGCGCCGCCAGACATGAAAAAACGGGACGGGCGTGGTGGCCCGAATGTCGGCTCAAGCGATAATGTACCGGCAGTTTTACCGACCGACATTGGTCTAAGGCGGGCGCCAAACCCCTTTCCGTCACAACAAGAAACGGCCCCCTCCCGGTGTGGGAGAGGGCCGGTCTTCAACCGTTAAGCCGGATCACGCGCCGAAGGTGCGCTGCCACCAGCCGCGGCGGGGGCTGCCCGCTTCGCCGGGGTCGGCGTCGATCTCGCGTTCTGCCGGACCGGCAGCATCATCGACCGGTGCCGCCCCGTCCAGGCCATCGGCGGGGAGCGGGATGGCGGGGGCTTGTGCCCCGACGTCCGCAGCCGCATCGACCTTCTTCGCGCGCGCCTTGCGCTTTGGCTTGGCGGCCGGTTCTTCCGACACCGGCGTGTCCATCATCGCCGGGCTGTCGACCGCAGCCGCTTCCACCGGGGCGGCATCGGCCGTGGCGGCCTTGCGGCGGCTACGCTTCGGTTTGGCCGGTGCTTCGGCCTGCGGCTCGACGGCAACCACCGGAGCGTCCTCGACCACCGGAGCCGCGACCTTTGGCGCGGGCTCGGCAGCGCGGGCGCGCGGACGGCGGCGGCCCTTTTTGGGCGCGTCCTCGGCTTCCGCTCCGGGCTGGGCCTCCGTCGGTTCGGCGACGACGAGATTGGCGTCGGGCGCTTCGGCCAAACGGACCGTCTCACCCTCCGACCGCTCGCTTTCGCTGCGACGACCACCGCGACGACCGCGACGGCCACGACGACGACGACCTTCACCGTCTTCCTCGTTCGCGACCGGGCGTTCGCCGCTGGCGTCCACTGCTGCTTCGCCGTCTGTGTCGGCATCCTCGGCTGAGGCACCATCGTCGGCAGCGCCATCCTCGCCGCCCTCGGCCCGCGCCTCGCCATTCTCACCTTCACCCTCCGGGCGATTGCGACCGCGACGCCCGCGACGACGGCGACGCTTGCGGCCGCCCGCGTCGTCATTGGCGTCGTCATTGGCGTCGTCGACCGAACGCTCGGCGCGCTCGCGTGGCTCGCGGGCCTGACGCGGTTTGGCTTCTTCCTCGTCCTCGACCTCGACCTCATCCTCGATGTCCTCGGGATAATCCTCCTCGATCTCCTCGATCGGGGCGGCGAAGCGCGGGGCGTGGGCCGGCGGCGGACCGCCGACCTCGACCGACATGCGCGCGCCCTCGGCCTCGCCGTCGGCCGTCACCTGGACCATCACGCCGTAGCGATCCTCGATCTCGGCCAGTTCGTCGCGCTTGCGGTTGAGCAGGTAGAACGCGGCTTCCATGCTGGCGTGCAGCGTCAAATGCGATCCGCGACCCTGTGCCGCCTCGTCCTCGATCAGGCGCAGCGCGCTGACCCCGGCCGACGATGCGGTGCGCACCAGACCGGTGCCTTCGCAATGCGGGCACTGGCGCGTCGACGCTTCGAGCACGCCGGTGCGCAGGCGCTGGCGGCTCATTTCCATCAGGCCGAACGACGAGATGCGACCGACCTGGATACGCGCGCGATCGTTTTTCAGCGCATCCTTCATCGCCTTCTCGACCTTGCGGACGTTCGAGCCGTTATCCATGTCGATGAAATCGATCACCACCAGGCCGGCCATGTCGCGCAGGCGCAACTGACGCGCGATTTCGTGCGTCGCTTCCAGATTGGTCGCGGTCGCGGTCTGCTCGATCGAATGTTCGCGGGTCGAACGACCGGAGTTGATGTCGATCGACACCAGGGCCTCGGTCGGGTTGATGACCAGATAGCCGCCCGATTTCAGCTGCACGACCGGATGGTACATCGCGCCCAGCTGATCCTCGACATGCGCGCGCTGGAACAGCGGCACGGCGTCGGAATAATGCTTCACCTTGCGCGCATGGCTCGGCATCAGCAACTTCATGAATTCGCGGGCCTGACGATAGCCGTCCTCGCCCTCGACGATCACCTCGTCGATATCCTTGTTGTAGATATCGCGGATCGCTCGCTTCAGCAGATCGCTGTCGCCATAGACCAAGGCAGGCGCGGAGGATGAGAGCGTCGTTTCGCGAATCCCGTCCCACAACCGGGCGAGATAATCGAAGTCGCGGCGGATTTCCTGCCGCGTGCGCTGCAGGCCGGCGGTGCGCACGATGCAGCCCATCGACGGCGGCAGTTGCATGTCGGCCATGATCGACTTCAGCCGCTTGCGATCGCCTGCATTGCTGATCTTCCGGCTGATCCCGCCGCCATGCGACGTGTTGGGCATCAGCACGCAATAGCGCCCGGCCAGCGACAGATAGCTGGTCAGTGCAGCGCCCTTGTTGCCGCGTTCTTCCTTGACGACCTGAACCAGCAGCACCTGGCGGCGGCGGATGACGTCCTGGATCTTGTAGCGGTGGCGCAGGCTCGTGCGGCGTTCGCGCAAATCGTCGACCGCAGCGTCGGTGGCGCTGCGCTTGCGGCGACGCGGACGCTCTTCTCCACCCTCTTCGGCGGCGACTTCGGCTTCTACACCGCCATCGTCCTCGAAGCGCTCGATCGAATCCTCGTCCAGATCATCGCCATGATCGTCATCACCCTCGGCATGGCTGTCGCCATCGCCGAAATCCTCGTGAAGCTCATCGTCATCATCGTCATGCTCGGCGCGCAGCGCGGCTTCCTCGGCGGCATGCTCGGCCTCTTCGCGCAGCAGGGCATCGCGATCTTCCTTGGGGATCTGGTAATAATCAGGGTGGATTTCGCTGAACGCCAGGAAGCCGTGGCGATTGCCGCCATAATCCACGAACGCCGCCTGAAGCGACGGTTCGACCCGGGTAACCTTGGCGAGATAGATATTGCCCTTGAGCTGCTTGTGCTCCGAGGATTCGAAATCAAATTCCTCGATACGGGTTCCGTTGACGACCGCTACGCGGGTTTCTTCCCGGTGGCGCGCGTCGATCAGCATACGCATTGTCATGTAATATTCTCCGGGCGCGCGGTCCGAACCCTGTTGAGGGCCGCCGCGCGCGATTGTGATGCGGCAGCGCTAGGGGCGGTTTGCCACCCTGATGCGTGCCGGTGTTGCAAGGTGTTGAGATAGAAGTAACTGCCTCTGCTCGCATCGCATGCCCCGGCATCTGGCCCTGGGCGCCTGCCACGTCCGCGCTCCCGCCGGCAAAAGCCGGGCGGAGCGGAAGGCAGGGGGAATGCATCATGCGAACGTCAACCTGGATGTGCCGCCGCCGGGGATCCGGTGCGGCCAAGAGAACCGGAAAAGCATGAATCACGCTTTTCGGTGCACTATCGTGACTAGCACCACCCGATACAGACAGCAACTGGCACGTTCCGGCCGGCTGGCGGGCAATTTTATGGCAAACGTCCCGTTAACCTTAGCCGGTCTATCCTGCCGGAGGAGCGAGCGGGCGAACCCCGTCCGCAAGGTTCGAATATCGCGTTCGAATACTATACCGGGATGTTCCACCGATGGTTTTTGACTGGACCGCGCCGGCCTCAACACGGCACTATAACGGCGTGGCCCTTATATTCGCTTTGTTGGCCTGCTGGTTCGCCGGCACCCCCGCTGTAGCGGCGACGGTCGACCACGTCGCGCTGAACAGCGATAGCGTGGTCGTGCATCTCGACCGACGCGCGGTCGATGCCGCGACATTCGTGCTGGCCGGCCCCAACCTCGTCGCGCTCGACATCGCCGGAATCCCGCATGCGCGCGCTGCGGCACGCGTGGGGCGCGATCTGACGCTCGAACTGCCGATCGGGGCCCACTCCCCACATCGTTATGAAGTGACGCGGGCGGTGCCCAAGACAACCAGGCGGCTGGCGTTGCCGGTGGTTTACGGCGACGATGACAGCCGCCCGCTGGTGGTGATCGACCCCGGACATGGCGGCATGGACCCCGGTGCGATCTCGCCGACCGACGGCCTGCGCGAGAAGGACGTGACGCTGCGCATCGCCAAGGCGATCCGCGACGATCTGGTGAAATCGGGCCGCGTCCGCGTGGCGCTGACGCGCGAGACCGATCGCTTCCTCGTCTTGCAGGAGCGCTACGGTATCGCACGGCGGCTGAAGGCGAGCCTGTTCATCTCGATCCATTGCGACAGTGTCGGGTCCGGATTGGCGAGCGGCGCGTCGGTCTACACGCTGTCCGAAGTCGCCTCCGACAAGGAATCGGCCAAGCTGGCGGCGCGCGAGAACAAGGCGGACATCATCGCCGGCATCGATCTCGGCGGTACCACCACCGATATCTCCTCGATCCTGATCGACCTGACGCAGCGCGAGACGATGAACAATTCGGCCAGCTTCGCGCGGTTGCTTGGCCGCGAAGCGCAGCCGCTGATCCCGCTGAAACCGAATTTCCACCGCATGGCCTCCCTGGTCGTACTGAAGGCACCGGACATGCCCTCGATCCTGTTCGAGACCGGGTACATCTCCAACCCCAGCGATGCCGCGTTCATCGATTCCGCCGACGGCCGCCAGCGCATCGCCGAAAGCGTGCGCCGCGCCGTGGAAGTACATTTCGCGCGTCGGCTGGCGGCGAACTGATCTCACCGCCACCCTCCCGGATCGGGAGGCGCATCACCGCAGCGGCTTGCCGGAATCCTTCCATCGGTCGAGAATCTGCGAATCGTCCGTGCGACCTGTCAAAGCGACCGGCGCGGACGGCGCGACCGGCGCGGTGTAGCGCGACATCAATGTGCCGCTTTGCGCATATGCCGGCTGGATCGCCGCCGGCGCCGTCGTGGGTTTCACGGCCGCGACAATCGGTTGAGCCGCAATCGGCGGGACGACCGCGGCCAGCGGGATCGGCGCGACCATAACGGGCAAAAGCCCGCGCGGATGTGGCCCCGGCACCGGCTCGCCGCCGCGATAGACCTGTTTGAAGGCTTGCGGCGTGCCCCAATAGCCCTGCCAACGGTGGAAGAAATGTGCGCCGATCGCCGCCGTCATCACCAAGCTGCGGTTCCACGCCGGGGTGACGGCATAGGTGTGATAGTGCGTCGCCTCGCCGACGGGCGCGAAGACGTAGCCGTTCAACGCGACCGCGGCGATGCGCAGCGCGCTGTTCCAATAGGCCCTGGCCGGAGCGCGCGCCATCGCACCATCGCAGGCATAGGAGAATTGGCAGCCGCTGGCCCGTTCCGACCCCTGATAGACCACGCCGCACACCGTGCCTGGAAAGGCCGGGTGGCGGACGCGGTTGAGGACGACCTGCGCGACGGCGCGCTGCCCGTCATCGGGCTCGGTCGCTGCCTCGTAATAGATCGCGGTCGTCAGGCATTCGAGCGCGCGGCCCCGATCGATCGCGCTGCCGAGGCGCATGGAAAAGGGTTGCGCGGCGGTGACCGTCGTGTCGGACGTGCCCGCCAAAGCCACCGCTCCGGGCGGGATCGGCAGATCGGGTAAGGCGGCGGTGCCGGTCGTCCCGGCTGCCGGGGCGGCATTGTCGTCGGCGGCGTAAAGCGAGGCCGCGCCGGGGAAATGATCCTCCGCTTCGTAGCCGGACATCCTTTCGGCTTCAGGCGCCTCGGCCGGTGCCTGCTGCACGGTCATCGCGCGCAAGGCGGCCTGCGCCGACAGGCCGACACCAACCAGCATGACGAGGCCGATCACGCCCAATTGGGTGGGCAGATGCGTCCGTAACCAGAGGGTGAAAGATTTCAGCGTCACGCTTGGCCTGGGCTCCGGGCAAAACCGATTCGATCAAACCGGCCACCCCCGCGCATAGCCGATCAGGGCTTAACGGGTTGCTGCCACCGCTCGCACTGCGGGCCGACCCGAAACGGGCGCTGGTTGTACCCGTCGCCCCCCGCCCTTACTTCAGCGGCTTGCAAAGGGGACCTTGTGGACACCATTCTTTCCATCGCCGGTGTGTCGAAGACCTATGGGTCCGGCACCGTCGCATTGTCGCCGATCGACCTCGACATTTCCAAGGGCGAGATCTTCGCGTTGCTCGGCCCGAACGGCGCGGGCAAGACGACGTTGATCAGCATCATCTGCGGCATCGTCACGCCGTCTTCGGGCACGGTCACGGTAATGGGCCACGATGCGATCCGCGATTACCGCGCGACGCGCCGCAGCATCGGCCTGGTGCCGCAGGAATTGTCGGTCGACATGTTCGAGACCGTGCTGGCGACGGTGAAATTCAGCCGCCGCCTGTTCGGCAAATCCGGGCATGATGGGTATATCGAGGAAATTCTGCGCGACCTGTCCTTGTGGGACAAGCGCGATGCCAAGATCCGCGAGCTTTCCGGCGGGATGAAGCGCCGCGTGCTGATCGCCAAGGCGCTGAGCCACGAACCGGAAGTGCTGTTCCTCGACGAGCCGACCGCCGGTGTCGACGTGTCGTTGCGCCGCGACATGTGGAAGTTGATCCACAAGCTGCGCGACAAGGGCGTCACGATCATCCTCACCACGCATTATATCGAGGAGGCCGAGGAGATGGCCGACCGCGTCGGTGTGATCGCCAATGGCAAGCTGATGCTGGTCGAACGCAAGGCCGAACTGATGAAGCGGCTCGGCAAGCGCCAAATGCACATCGTGCTGTCCGAACCCTTGAACGCCGTGCCGGCCGAACTCGGCGAATGGGACGTGGCGCTGGAGGAGGATGGCGCGAAATTGCGCTACACCTTCAACGCCGAGGACGAACATATCCCGGCATTGCTCGCCAGGCTCGGCGAACTCGGCATCGGTTTCAAGGATCTCGAAACCGAACGATCGTCGCTCGAGGACATCTTCGTCGATCTCGTTTCCGCACCGGGAGCACCAGCATGAGCGCCCCCGCTTTCAACGCGCCCGCCTTCAACACCCACGGCGTATGGGCGATCTATCGCTTCGAGATGGCGCGGGCCCTGCGCACCATCTGGCAGAGCGTGGCGACGCCGGTCATCACCACCTCGCTGTATTTCGTCGTGTTCGGCGGCGCGATCGGCAGCCGGATGCAGAGCGTGGACGGCGTCGGCTATGGCAGCTTCATCGTCCCCGGCCTCATCATGCTGTCGCTGTTGACGCAGAGCATCTCGAACGCGTCGATCGGCATCTACTTCCCCAAATTCACCGGGACGATCTACGAATTGCTCTCCGCGCCCGTGTCGGCGATGGAGATGGTGCTGGGCTATGTCGGCGCGGCGGCGACCAAGTCGGTGATCCTCGGGCTCATCATCCTGGCGACCGCGATGCTGTTCGTGCCGCTGCCGATCGCGCATCCGCTGGCGATGCTCGCGTTTCTGGTGCTGACCAGCGTGACGTTCAGCCTGTTCGGTTTCATCATCGGCGTGTGGGCCAAGGGGTTCGAGCAACTCTCGTTCGTACCGGCCTTGCTGATCACCCCGCTGACGTTCCTCGGCGGCGCCTTCTATTCGATCGACATGCTGCCGCAGCCGTGGCGGACGGTGAGCCTGTTCAACCCGGTGGTCTATCTGGTCAGCGGGTTCCGCTGGGCATTCTTCGACAAGGGCGATGTCAGCGTGGGCGTGAGCCTCGGCGTGACGGCGTTGTTCATGCTGCTGTGTCTGGGCGTGATCGCGGTGATCTTCCGCACCGGCTGGCGGATGAAGAACTGAGGCGCAGGCCGTCTCGATCGGTAGATACCCATCTTCTCACAAGGCCGCTTCCCCGGCGAAAGCGGGAATGCAGTTGCAAGGATCGTCGTGACCGAGGGATTCCCATCCCAACCAAAAGCTTGGTAACTGGGCCCCGGCTTTCGCCGGGAAAGACACAAGCGGTAGTGAGTAAGGCGGGGTAAAGTCCGGGGGACGATACCGCGCAAGCCTATCGCATCACCGGCAGCACGATCTTCGACCCCGCACACACCTTCTGCGTCGCCTTGACGTAGGCCGAGGCGGGCGCGCGGGCGATGTTGGGGACGAAGCTCTGCGGATTGCGATCGATCATCGGAAACCAGCTCGATTGTACCTGCACCATGATGCGGTGTCCCGCCTTGAAGACATGATCGTGGTCGCGCAACGGTACGTCCCACTGCGTCACCTTGCCCGGAACGAGCGGCTGCGGCGCGGTATCGCTGGCGAGGAAGCGCCCGCGCCGGACGTCCATCGCGACCGGCAATTGGTAGCCGTTGAGCGTCTTCGCATAATCGCCGAGCTTGCCGAGCGCCGGATCGGTCTTGTCGCTATCATAAGGCAAAACATCGATCAGCTTGACGACGAAATCGCTGTCGGTGCCGCTGGTCGAGGCCATCAGCGTGGCGGCGAGCGTGCCGGTGACGGTCAAATCGTGGTCGAGCGGCGCGGTGACATAGCTCAGCACGTCGGGGCGATGATCGACGAAGCGCTGGTCGTCCGATTCCCACGATCGCCAGTCCGGCGAGATATAGGTGCCGGTCATCGGGCGGCGGCGGAACGGCACCGGATTGGCCGGATCGGACACATAATCGCGGCACCCCTCGGTGGCGGCAGGCGCGGTGAAGGACAGCGAACCGTCGGCATGCAGATACAGGTCGCTCGCCACCGCACCCTTGGGCGGCCACGCGGTATAGGTCTTCCACCGCCATGATCCGGACTCGAACATCTTCGCGGCGAAGTCGGGTCGCTTGCCGGTGTCGTGTAGCCAATAGCGGAAAAACGGTGCCTGGATCTCGTTCTGGAATTCGGTGCCGCTTTCGGTGCCGATCGGGATGCCGCCGAGCATATCGCCCTTGCCCTGCCAGCCGCCGTGATTCCACGGGCCGGAGACGATCTGCGCGAGATGATTTGGGTCGTTCTTCGCCTGACGGAAATAGATCTGCCACGATCCCCACGGATCCTCCTGATCCCAGAAGCCGGTGACGTTCAGCGTCGGCACCGTGGTTTTGCCGAGCGTGTCGGTCCAGCGTTGCGCGGTGTAGAAGCTGTCATGATCGGGATGGTCGAGCAACGCGGTGAACATCGGCACCGCGCCCTTGAAATAGTCCCGGTCGATCGCCGCGGCATTCCCCTTTTCGAGGAAGAAATCATAGGTGTCGGGGACGGGGTAGATGAAATCCTTGTTCTGCGTCTTGTCGAGCTGCAGCGACGACACCCAGTCGGTCGCATAGCTCAGCCGCAACGCGCCGTTGCGGTGGAGATCATCCGACTGCCAGTAATCGATCCAGGCGGCTTGGGGGCTGACCGCCTTCAGCGCGGGATGCGGGTGGGCGAGCGCGACGGCGGCGGCGAACCCGGGATAGGACACGCCCCACATCCCGACCTTGCCGCTGTTGCCGGGCACGTTCTTCACCAGCCAGTCGATCGCATCATAGGCGTCGGTCGCCTCGTCCACCGCCTTCGGATCTTTCGGGTGGACGGCGGTCGACAGCGTGAACACCCCATCCGACTTGAAGCGCCCGCGCATCGACTGGAAGACGAAGATATACCCGTCCTCGGCGAGCATCTTCCAGCTGCGCGGCACGGCGGGCGGTGCCGAGCCGGGAACGCCATACGGCGTGCGCTGCAGCAGGATCGGCAGCGGCCCCTTCGCCCCCAGCGGGCGGAGGATGACAGTCTGCATCCTGGCCCCGTCACGCATCGGCACCATCACCTCCTCATAGCTGAACGGCGATTCGGCGACGACGGGGGCCGGAGGCGCGGCTTGCGGGCGGGCGCCGGACGGCGACATGGCCAGCACGGCAAGCGCCGTCGCCCCGATCAATGCGTTGCGGTGTCGCATGAAGTTTCCCCTCTGGTTAGCTTGGAGGAATAGATGCGACGACGTGCACGGTGTCAACGACCGGGTTATTGGGAAAATGAGCTGGCAGCGGTCCGCTGCGAACGGGGCGCTGTCGACCCTCGGCACATCCTGCCGCGTGTCTCGAGCAACGATCTCAGGATCGTATGGGACGACCTTATGTCGCCTGTTCCGGATCGACCGGCCCGCACCCGTTCTCAGTTTAAGAACGAAGTGTTGCGACCGGCCGCCGAACCCGCCGTGGGAAGCCGACGCCCATCCAGCATCTCGGTCGTGCGATCTAGCGGTCCTGCGGCGTCTGCAAACACACCGGCGTGTTGGCTAGCAGTGCGGTGCGATTTGACCGCAAGTCCGCGGCGCCGCGGGATGTCGGTTCGGGACCTTGACCCAATCCGGCCCATAACGACGCGTTGAAGCGGGCGGTATCGAGATGATCCTCGACGCTAAAATCTTGTCCCTTCATCGATGCCGCCCACCAAGCCGCGCTGCGCGACGGGCAAGAGGTCGAAGCCGTCTTCCCCTGCACGAACCGATCCGCTGCAATCGGCAAGGCGGTCCCCCGCAGCACGTCGGCGGCCACCGCGTGATAGCTCCAGTCCGTCGTCGTCGGATCGAACAGGTCGGCCATCGGCGCTGCCAGCCCGTCATTCAGGCCCAGCGGTGCAAGCCCGAGCACGCTTTCGATCGTGCGGAGCATGTTCACCGTCGTGTACCGGGTGGACACGACCGCATCGTGTCGAACCGTTGCGCCGGCGACCAACGCGATGGACCGGCGAGCGTCGACATGATCGGCACCGTTTTGCGCGTCGTCTTCGATCATGAAGACGAGCGTCGAGCCCGCTGCTTTACCGTTGGCGATGGTCTCGACGACCTGGCCGATGGCATAGTCGTTGTCGGCCATTTCCGTCTCGACGGTGTTCACCCCGTCGATCGCGGTGTCGAAATCACCAAAATGGTCATGGCTCAATCGCAGCAGGGTGAGCGTGGGCACCGTTCCCTTGAGTTGCTGATCGGCATATTCCCGCTGCCATTCGAGAACGCGCCAATAGTCGGCCAGACGCTGATCGAACCCGCGAAAATAGGGGTCGCTGCGACTGGCGAGAAGACGATCGCCGGGAGTGTAAATGCGGGTATGCGTCTTCCACGGCTCGCGCGCGGGAACCACGTCTCCCGGCTTGCCCGCATCGTAGATCGAGGCATCGGAGAAGCCATAGTTGCGAACACTAAGACCTTTCCTGATCGCCGCATCCCACAAGAAGCCTTGACCGTGGTCGTCGTCGTCATCGGCGTCCGGGGCGGTCAACAGGGCTGGCCCGGGCATCAGATCGGGATCGGTCGACAGCGCGGGATTGGTGGCATGGCGTTCGGCCGGGGTCTGCTGGGTATAGACGAACCGATCGGCCTCTTCTGCTTCATAGCCAAGCCCGCGGGCCGCATAGTTTACGGGTGCGGTCTTTTCGAGCAGGTCGGTGACCCGGCCCGCGGTGGTCCACGTCCAGCCGGTGCTGGACTGCTCGCCGGAATCGTAGAAATTGTCGAGCGTCACGAACTTCCGGGCGAGGGCGTGGTGGTTGGGCGATAGCGGCCGACCAAGGATGGCCAATCGCGGATCACCATTGCCGACGTCGAGATCGCCCAGCACCTGATCATACGTCCGGTTTTCTTTGACGATGAACACCACGTGCTTGATGCGCGCCCGGACCGCGACCATCGCCGCTTCGGCCGCCGCACGCTCACGCGGTTGTTCCAGCCCCAGATTGTCCGCCACCTGCAACGTCGTCGCGGCCAACGCGCGGGCGTTCGGCAGCGGGAATTGGAGCAGCCCGGCCTTTTCGAGCTGGAAGATATATTGATTGGCGGCACCGCAGGCATTGGGCTGGCCGCGATAGATTGCGAGCTTCGGCGCACAGCCGAGCGGGTTGGGACCGGGCGGGCTCTTGCGATTGACGACGAACACGCGTCGCCCGTCCAGGCTGGCCGTGACTGCGCTGGGATACCATCCGGTGGGCACCATGCCCTGGACCTCGACACCATGTGCCGATGGCGCGACGATCGCCACGGCATTGATGCCCCCCATCGTCACCAGCAGACGTTTGTCCGGCAGCATGGTGAGGCCATTGACGTTCAGGCCTTTGCCCAATGGCGTTGCCGATGACAGCGTCGGCGGAAGACCGAGGCGTGGCTCGGCGATCAACTGGCTCGAGGCGGTATCGATAATTGCGAGGCGATCGGCATTGTCCTCGGTCGCGAACAGGCGGTGCGTGCCGGGATCGGCAAGCAGCGCCGTCGGCTCGCCCAGCGTCCTGATCCGACCGGTGACGCGCAAGGCATCACCGTCGATCGCAACGATCACGATCTGGCGATCCCGCGGGGCGGAGACCCAGGCACGGTCGTCTGCCGTCCAACTGATCGCAAACGGGAATTCGCCGCCCGGCGTGCCTGCGGCTGCGCGCGAGATCTTGCCCGGACGAAGGTCAAGTTCCTTCACGACCCGGCGCGACGGCAGATCGACCAAGCTGACCGAGTCGTTGTAATAATTGGCGACCAGCGCGCGGGCTCCGTCGCGGCTGACCGCGATCCCCGCCGCCTGAGGCTTCACGTCCGCGCCGTTGCCCGCAACATGGCCAAGCGCGATCGGCTTACCCTGTTCGGCAAACCCGCTCGGCGTGTCGACAAAGACGTGCACAGTATCGTCGACGCCGCCGCCGACCACGAAACCGCGGCCATTGGGTAGCCAGGCAATCCCGGAAAAGCTGTTCGGCACGGTCAGGGTCTGACGCAATCTGCTGCCATGCTTGTCGATGGCATAGCGAAAAATATACTGCGTCGACTGCGCGGCGACGGTCTTCCCGTCGGGGCCGTTATATCGGTTGAAGCCGCTGGTGAGCACCAGCATCTGTCGGCCATCGGGGCTGCGCGCGATGGCCGCTGCGCCATCGGCGTTAAAATCGGGATTGGGGCCGACGTGCGCGACCAGAGGCTCGAAATGCGCCTGCGGTGCCGCGAGCGGAGTCAAGCGCTGTCCCGTCGGCAGTGCCTGCCCGAACGCGAGCGACGGCCACAATATGGCGACCAGGGGTGTCATCAGGAACCGGCTCATAAGTTTTCCATCATCCTGGGAATTGATAATTTTACCAACCGAATGCTGCTATTTCATGACGTATCGGACAGGTGTTCGATGCCCCTGCTTGATGCCCCTGTTTGATGCCACGATGTGATGATGCGATCCTTTCGTCGGGATGGAAAGACGCATTATGAGGCAAGTCCTGGCAGACGGAGTCGATCGATGGCGAGACGGCGCTGCACACGAACGAGCTGGCGAGATTAGCCTGCACACGAAAATCCGCTGAATCCGACAAGCTCGGCTGAGGCCGCAGGCCAGGATCACTGGTTTGGTTCAGTATATCAATTTGGTGCTGCGAAGGCTCCGATTTCGGCAATCGCGATGGTCGGCGCCGCGGTCGCCACCAGCGGAAAGGTGAAGCGCAGCATTCGCCCCGATGCGATGCTGTCGAAGCGCACGCGCTGCGTTTGCCGCGCGTTGGCAATGTTCGAAAATTCCCCATCCTTCAGCGGTTGCCAGTGCTTGCCATCGAGGCTCGTCTCGACCGCGTAGCGCGCCGGTGGGCCAGACTTCTCCGTGACATCGCGCAAGGGCGTAAGGGTGAAGCCCGACATCCGCTCCACCTTGCCCAGATCGATCGTGAGCGACGTCGTCGGCCCGGCCTGCCAGGGGGTGGTCGCATCGCCATCGAGGATCGCCTCGGCCCCAGGGGCGCTGGACGCGATGATCCGCCACGCCGAACGATCGAGCAGGGCGGCGTTTTTGGACCGGATCCGCGGGACCACGCGCGGCGCGACGCTGCGGAACAGGGCGATTTCGGTGATGGCAGGGCAAACCGGCGCATCGACGATGCGCAGCCTCAGCCGCCGTGTCGTAACCGGTGCGGGCAAGCGAATGATCCGCTGTGCGCCGATGCATTCGTGATCGGCGATCTCGCGCCAGCCTTTCGTCCCCTCTTCTACATCGACCGCGAACCGCGTGACCCGCACGCCAAGCGGCAGATATTCGGCGATCCGGATCAGATCGAATGCGCGACCCGGCGGAAGATCCAGCGTCAGCGACGGCGTGGTGACGCCATCCGGTGTGCTCCAATAGGTATCTTCCCGGCCATCGAGCACCTTGGCGGCTGAAAAATGCGGGCCGCGTTCGACCGAGGCCTGCGCCACCGCCCCTTGCGCCAAATCGCGCGCGTAACTGGCGTGGATCGCTTCGCCGAACGCGGTGAGCGAGGCGACATCGGGTTCAAAAATGATCCCGCGCTGGTCGGGCGGGATGTTGAGCAGCAAATTGCTGCCGCGCCCGACCGAGTCTTCGAACATCCTGACCAACTGCACCGGCGTCTTGACCTGCGCATCCTCGTCTTCGTGATAGAACCAGCCGGGCCGGATCGAAACATCGGTTTCCGCCGGCCACCAGATCTCGCCGCCGCGCAGTCCGGAATTGCCAAGCCTCTCGTCATACGGCGCGTTGGCATGGTCGGCCAACACGGATCGCCGGCAAAACCGTGCTCATTGCCGACCCAACGAAGATCGGCACCGAGCGGATCGAAAGTGCAGGCCATCGGCTGCAACGTGTGAACCAGCGACACGATCGAGGGCCAATTATAATAAGGGACGGCATCGATCTGGCGGCGTTTGCGCGCGCCGCCATAGTAGCCGTCCCCACCGTTCGCGCCATCGAACCACACTTCGAACAACTCGCCATAATTGGTGCACAGATCGGTCAATTGCGCGCGGAAATAGTCTATATAGGCCGGGCGGCCATAGTCGGCATGGTTGCGATCCCAAGGCGACAGATAGATGCCGAACGGAATCCCACCGCGTCGGCAGGCATCGCCTAGCTCACGCACGATATTTCCCTTGCCGTTCTTATAGGGGCTGTTCTTGATCGAATGCTCGGTCAGCGACGATGGCCACAAACAGAATCCGTCATGGTGCTTGGCCGTCAGGATCAACCCGTCGAGCGCCCCCGCTTTGGCCGCCGCGACGATCTGGTCGGGGTCGAAGGCGGTCGGGTCGAAGACCTTGGGATCCTCATCCCCATACCCCCATTCCTTGTCGACGAAGGTGTTGATGGCGAAGTGGATGAACCCATACATCTTGCGCTTGTGCCACGCGACCTGACGGGCGGTGGGCAGCGCCCCCCAAGGCTTTGGTGCTCCGCCGACCGTCATACGACCCAGCGCAGGAGTCGCAGTCGTGGCAGCGGTCAGGGTGACGGTTCCGGCGATCAGCGCACGGCGGGTCACTTCATGCGTCATCGTCGGGCTTCATCCTGTCCTATGGGGAAGAGCTACGCCGCTGCGGTCATACTTCGACCAATCGACCTATTCCGGTCTAGCCAAGAATTGGTACTATCAAACAATACCATTTGATACTCGCATTCTTTAGTAGGGGATGCCAGTCCGATCCTGACGTATCACTCAGGTCGGTATACGCGGTGGAGAGACCAATGAAAGACACCGCCGCAACGCTTCGCGTCGGCGCTTATACCGCGGTGCGCAGTGCCGTCGCCTTCCTTGGGGTCGTATCGGCTCGGTCGGCCTTTACGAGGTGCCGGGCGGAATTTCAGGATATGCCGCGTGGACGATCGATCCCGAACAGCGCGTCGAGCGTCCAGCGGCCACCGCCCCGCGCGATCAACGGCAGCAGGATCGCGGCCCAGCTAAGATGCGTCGGCCAAGCTTCGGGATAGACGAAGATCTCGACCACCGCCGTCATGCCGAGCAGGCCGAGCGCGCCGACGCGGGTGAACAGGCCGAGTACGAGCAGGATCGGGAACAGATGCTCGCCATAGGTCGAGAGATAGGCCGAGATGTGCGGCGGCAATAGCGGCACGGTATATTCGGTTTCGAACAGCGAATAGGTCGCGTCGGTGATGTGCAGGAACCCATCGACCTTGGTGCGCCCCGACAGGAAGAAGATCGCCGCCGCCCCGAAACGCGCGCCAAGCAGCAGGAAGTCGGTGGGAATGCGCTCGAGCACCTCGGCGGCCTGGGAATAGTATTTCATCGACTTGGTCCTGGACGAGATCGGGAGAGGAAAATCAGGCGAAGGCGCCAGCGGCGGTCAGCGTGGCGAAGATGGCGGGCAGATGGTCACCGCAGCCCGCGGCAGCCGCGCCAAGCGATTGGCCGGCGCGGCAGGCGTCGAGGAACGCCGCCCCGCCCGACGGAAAGATCGTGACGATCAGCGCATCGGCCGGACGCGTGACCAATATCGCTTCGCCGACCCACACAAGGTCGGCCAGCGACGCATCCGCATCGTCCGCCTGATGCGCCAGCCAGATGCTGCCTGCCGGGGATGACAGGCGGGCATGGCGGGTCGCCGGATGCAGTCGCAATGGTCGATCCAGATCGAGATCCGCGTCGAACGCCGCACCGTCGAGCGAGGCGGCATCGGCGGCGAACAGCGCCTCGATCGCGAGCCATTCGATCGTCCCGACATCGGCAAGATACGAATATTCGGCGAACGGCGTATATTGCGAAAAGAAAGCCGGGAAGCCTGCGCCGTACAGGCACAGACGCGGATCGACCGGCGGCGCTTGCTCCACGAAATCCGTAGCGGCGCCGGCAAAGGCCTGCGCGCCGACCAAGGCGCGGACGACGGGGAAATTGTCCGCCAGCGCATCCTGCGCCGCTTTGGCCGACGTGTTGCGATGGACCGCGAGCGCGCGCGCAGGGGCCGGATCGGCGACGAGCATCGGCGCGCCGAACAGCGCATCGCCAAAGGCGTGCTGGAAGTCGGCAGCGTCAGACATGAGCGGGCACGCGCACGGCGAGAAGGGCGTGCGCGCGATCCCGCTCGGCGAGCAAGGTGCCGAAATCGGGAATGTCATCATCGCGTTCGATCAGGGTCGGGCGCGGGCCGATCCGGGCGATCAACCGTTCGTACAAGGCCCAGACCGGATCGGCGATCGCACACGCATGCGAATCGACCAGCAACGGGCTATCCGGATCGGCATCGCGACTGTGCCCGGCAAGGTGGATCTCGCCGACCAGATCGGCCGGAAAGGCATCGATCACGGCATCCGCGCTGAAACCGAGATTATGGGCGCTGACGAACACGTTGTTGACGTCGAGCAGCAGGCCGCAGCCAGTGCGGCGGGCGAGTTCGGTGAGGAAATCGACCTCGCTCAGGTCATGACCGGGCAGATCGACATAAAGCGAGGGATTTTCGACCATGATCGAGCGCCCGAGCGCCGCTTGTACGATGTCGATATTGTCCACTGCATGCGACAGCGCCTGACGGGTGCGGGGGAAAGGCAGGAAATCGCTATGATGCGCCCCGTTCCAGCGCTGCCACGCGAGATGGTCGGACACCGCGGTCGGGGAAATGCCATCGGCCAGGGTGCGCAGCCGCACGATATGGTCGGGCGGCGGTGGCGCGACCGAGGCGAGCGACAGGCCGACACCATGAAGCGAAACGGGATGACGGTCCGCCAGCGCGACGAGCGCGGCAAGCCGGGGACCGCCCTCCACCATATAATTCTCGGCATGGACCTCGAACCAGAGGCCGGGGGCTCGGCACGGAAGCGCATCGGCAAGGTGCGCGGTCTTGAAACCGATTCCTGCAGTAACGCTCATGTCGCAACCTCCCTTCATGCCTCTGGAACGAGGGTCCGCGCGATCAGCTCTCGGTCAGCGACCCGGCGCCTTTGGGGGTCTTGATCTTGGTGCAGGTGCCAGCCGGAACGAGCTTCCAGGCGTTCTTCTGGTAATCGATCCTGGACGTGCCCGCGCAGCTGGTGCCGGTGCCGGCCTTGCAATCGTTCTTGCCCGCCTTGGATACGCCGAAGCATTTTTCCATCGGCTTGGCGGCCTGTGCGGTCGCGGCACCGGCGGTGAGCGAGGTAACCAGGACCGCCGCGAGTGCGGCCGAAATACGGGTGGTCATATTGAATCTCCAAAACGAATATGTGCCTCGCCAGCGCCGGAACTCCACATCGGAGTGCCCGCCGCACGATGACCCGAGAGGCGATCAGGCCGGTCATGACACGGGGTTCGCGCCCGCCGAACGATCGGTTACAGCCGGGGCGGGAGAATTCATGGCGGACCTGAGCAACATCGTGGCGGAGATCGCCGCCGAAATGGCCGACGCGCCGGATCGTGGCACCGTGGCGGACTATATCGCGCCGCTCGCCGCGATCGATCCGGCGCGGTTCGGCATCGCGATCGTTACCGCCGATGGGCGCTGTCATCTGGCGGGAGACGCCACGACGGCTTTTTCGATCCAGAGCGTGGCGAAGGTTTTCGGCCTGACAATGGCGCTGGGCCAGCACGGCGAAGCACTGTGGAAGCGCGTGGGGCGCGAGCCATCCGGCACGGCGTTCAATTCGATCGTCCAGCTCGAATCGGAACATGGCATTCCGCGCAACCCGTTCATCAATGCCGGGGCGATCGTCGTGGCCGATCTGCTGCTCGGCCATAGCGCACCGGCCGAGGTGCTCGGCGAATTGCTGCGCTTCGTGCGCGCGCTGGCCGGGGACGAGGCGATCTTCATCGACGAGGCGGTGGCCGAGGCGGAACGCTCGACCGGATATCGCAACATCGCGCTGGGCAATTACATGCGCTCGTTCGGGAATATCCACAATGCGGTCGACCGCGTGCTCGGCGTCTATTTCCACCAATGCGCCATCGCCATGACGTGTCGACAATTGGCGCAGGCCGGCGCCTATCTGATGCTGGGCGGGCGCAACCCGATGACCGGGCGCAGCGTGGTGTCGATGCAGCGCGCGCGACGGATCAACGCGCTGATGATGACGTGCGGCCATTATGACGGATCGGGCGAATTCGCCTTCCGCGTCGGCCTGCCGGGCAAATCCGGCGTCGGCGGCGGCATCCTGGCGATCGTGCCGGGCACGGCGAGCATCGCCGTCTGGTCGCCGGGGCTCAACGCCCGTGGCAATTCTCAGCTTGGCACGCTGGCGCTGGAACGGCTGGTGCAGCGCACCGGCTGGTCGGTGTTCGACCCCCCGATACCATCGTGACAATATTTTCTTTCGCTCGCCCTCCGATCTGTAACCGGGGCGATTGCGCAGGCGAAACAACGATCGCCGAATGGGCAGAAAAAAATTCCTCCAGGAGACCAACAATGACGACCCTGTCGAAAACCATCAACTTCGCCACCGCCGCCGCTGTCATCGCCGTTGCCGGTGCTGCCGTCGTAACGCCCGCCAATGCCGCAAAGGCTGGCACGGTCGTCCATTGCTACGGCGTCAACAGCTGCAAGGGCACGTCCGACTGCAAGAGCGGCACCCATGAATGCAAGGGCCAGAACGAGTGCAAGGGCCAGGGCTTCAAGGCACTGTCGACCAAGGCCTGCGCCAAGGCCGGCGGCACGCTGACCGAGAAGTAAGACCTACGCCCCGGATGCTTCGCGGCATCCGGGGATACCTCCCGCGACGAGGATCTGTTGCGATGACCTACCCTGATCTGCCTCCGACCCGCGCCTTCGGGCTCGGCATGCGCCCACCACATTATCCCGCCTTTCTGGACGGCGATGTGGACGTGGATTTCGTCGAGGTGATTTCCGAGAATTTCATGGTCGACGGCGGCCGCCCGCTCGACGTGCTGGCGCGCGTGCGCGCGCATTACCCCGTCGCCCTGCACGGCGTTTCGATGTCGATCGGTTCGGCCGACGGCCTCAACCCGGACTATCTACGCCGCCTGCGGATGCTAGCCGACCGGATCGAGCCGATATGGGTTTCCGATCATCTGAGCTGGACCGGAATTGAGGGCTTCAACAGCCACGATTTGCTGCCGTTGCCCTACACGCGCGAGGCGCTGGATCTGGTGTGCGACAATATCGATCGCGCACAGGAAATGCTGGGCCGGGCGATGCTGCTGGAAAACCCCTCCAGTTATGTCGAGTTCGCCGACGCGGCGTATGGCGAATGGGATTTCATCGCCGAGATGTCTCGCCGCACCGGCTGCTATCTGCTGCTCGACGTCAACAACGTGTTCGTCAGCGCGAAGAATCACGACTTCGACGCGATCCAATATCTCGACGCCATTCCCGCCGATCGCGTGCGGCAGGTCCATCTCGCCGGGCACAGCCAGGGGCGCGACGGCTTGCTGATCGACACGCACGACCATCCCGTGCCGGACGGTGTCTGGGCACTCTATCGCGCGGCGGTCGAACGGCTCGGCGATGTCGCGACGATGATCGAACGCGACGACGATATTCCTGCGCTGGAGGTATTGCTCGGCGAACTCGACATGGCCCGCGCGATCGCCGCACCCCATTTGAGGGCGGCGGCGTGAGCCTGATCGACCTGCAACGCGACTTTCGCGCCCACATCCTGCGCGGCGACGTTGCGGTGGCGCGGCATGTACCCGAGGCCTCCCGACGCGGCCTGCCGGTTTATGCCCACGCCTACCGCGCCACGCTGATTGATTGCCTGCGCGACCCCTATGAGAAAACCGCTTTGTGGCTTGGCGAGGAGGCGTTCGAGGCCGCGGCGGGCGCCTATATCGACCAGCATCCGCCGAGCAGCTGGACGCTGGCGGCGTATGGCCCGGACTTCGCCGAAGCGTTTGCGGAGCGCCATGCCGACGATCTGGAAGTCGTCGAGCTGGCGTGGCTCGATCGGGCGTTGCGTCAAGCCTTCGCCGTCGCCGATACGCCCGCGATCGATCCCGCCAGACTGGCCGAGGTCGATTGGGAAACGGCGACGATCGTCCTCGCCCCGCACGTCGCGGCACGGGACGTGCGCACCAATGCGGTCGCGATCTGGAACGCGCTGGCGACAGGGGACATGCCTCCGCCGCCCGAAATCATGCCACGCGCAGGCCTGTTGGTATGGCGCGACGGGCTGTCGCCCAGCTTTCGCACCACCGAACCGGTCGAACTGACGGCGCTGACCGCGACCCTGTCCGGCGCGAGTTTCGCCGCGACCTGCACGCTCGCGCGGCACGTTCACGACAGCGATCCGTCGGAGATCGGCGCGATCCTCGGCACCTGGTTGCGCGACGGGCTGATCGTCGCGATCGACTGATTCGAGCGATAGCCGCTAGTCTTGGGCCGATCATACGCGCCGGGTATCGACTCCATGCCCCCTGCCCGCTTCCCTCGGCCGCGCTTCCCCGCCATCCTGGGGCATGACCAACACCAGCCTCGCCGATGCGCTGCGCGCCACCTGCAATCCCGATTGGCAGCCGCATTACGACATTCTGGTCGATCGGCTGCGTCGGGCCGGTGTGGGCGCCAACGCGCCGCGCGTGGGCGATACGTTCCCGGATTTCGCCTTGCCCGATGCACAGGGCCGCTATCGCTCGCTCGGTACATTACTGTCCGGCGGCCCGCTGGTCTTGAGCTTCAATCGCGGTGGCTGGTGTCCGTTCTGCCGCCATGAGCTGGCAGCGTGGGCGGCGATGCTGCCCGCACTTGCAGCCAGGGGCGCCGCCTTTGCCGCCGTTACCGGAGAAGTCGGCGGACGGGCGGCGGCGCTGGCGACGATCTTCGTCGATCCGATGACGATGTTGTGCGACGTGGATCACGGCGTCGCCCTCGATCTCGGGCTGGCCTTCCATCTCGGCGCGCCGATGCTCGATCGCTATCGTGGTTACGGCCTCGACCTTGGTCTGGCTTACGGATCGCAGGCGGGGTTGATGGCGGTGCCGGCGACCTTCCTGATCGATCGTAACGGCGTGGTGCTTTACGCTTATGCCGACCCGGATTTCCGCGAACGCGCCGATCCCGCCGACGTGATCGCCGCGCTGGTCGCGTCAGACGACTGAGGCGCCTTTCCAGTCGCGCGCACGCGATGCACGGACGAAGGCCTCCGCCGCGATCGACCGCCGCCGTCCGCTGATCGCCGATAGCACGACGTGGCGGGAGATCGAGACGTCCTCCAGCCGCACCGCCCGCAACCGCCCGTCGTCCCCGCGCGGCGGCGGCATCAGCGCGCTGCCCAGCCCGGCGAGGATCAGGCGACAGACCTGATCGGGGCCGGAGGCGCGGTGCGGGATGGCGGGCGTGAAGCCGACCGATCCCGCCGCCGCGAGCAGCCGTTCCGCCGCATCGCCGCCCCAGTCGATAAAGGGTTCGTCGCGTGCATCGGCCAGCTTCGCCGTCGCGCGCGCGGCGAGCGGATGATCCGCGCGGGTAACGAGGTAGTAGAGCTGGTCGAACAGCGGCCACGCCTCCATCCGGTCCGGCCCGTCATCGGGCAGTTCGACGATCACGAGATCGAGCGTGCCGCTCAGCGCGCCTTCGATGATTTCGGCTGACGATGCGCTGGTCACCGACAGCTCGAAGCCAGGCAGACCCGCGGCAACCTCGGCGATCACCGCCTCCAGCACGGCGGAATCGATCGACGACGCGACGCCCAGAGCCAGCGCGGCGACCTGCGCCTTGCCGACATCGCGCGCGATCTGCTTTGCCGCCTCCGCCGCCTCGACGGTGCGTTCGAGATGCGGCAGCATCAACCGGCCGAGATCGGTAAGATGGGTGCGGGACCGTTCGCGCCGGAACAGCGGCCCGCCGAGTTCCTCTTCCAGCTTCTGGATCGCCCGCGTCAGCGACGGTTGCGTGACGTTGCATTCCTCCGCCGCGCGCGTGAAATTCAGGCTCCGCGCCATCGCCAGGAAATAGCGGACCTGATGCATCTCCATGTCGGACCCGTAACAGACCCGCCGGATCGTGGCCAGCGACACGGAATACGTTGCGCGCTCAATCAGCTCATCATGATCGCAAACCCGCCGAGGATGAAACCGACGCCGATCAGCACGACGAAGGCGAAGGACGTGCCGAGCAACGGCAACATAGCGTGGAACGGGCTGGCGGCGGGGGTTTGGTCGACAGTCATCAAAACGATCCTTTGCACTGGGCGTGATGGCCCATGACCCGACGTTCGCTGAAAAATCGTCTTCGGTTACGGTCCCCCGTTTCGACCGCCGTCGTTCGTAAAACTCAACGCGCTGTTATATTTCCAGAATTCTGCGCACCCTGCGCTGCAGGCATGGAACACATGCACATCTGGTACATGGTATGTGGACGATACCGGACCGAGAGAGGATGCAGCGGTGATGAGGATCGTCGCGCAGGACGGAGAAGGACGATGGCGCAGATGCCACACATGGCGAGCCCCGTTGCGGACGACGATGCGGTTGACGATTGGGGCCGGTTGATGGCCGCCGCCAATGCCGGCCCCAGCGTGGGAGGGGGCGGTGCCTATCATCGCCTGTTGTCCGAGATCACCGTGTGGTTGCGGCGCTATTACGCCCGCCGCCTGCCGCCGGCCGCCGTAGAGGATGCCGCGCAGGAGGCGCTGATTGCGGTGCATACCAAGCGGCATACCTATTCGGTCGACCGCCCGTTCCGACCGTGGCTCGCGGCGATCGCGCGCTACAAATGGATCGACCGGCTGCGCAGCATGAGCCGCGAACTGACCGACGAGTTGGATGACAATATCGCCGGGGTCGAGGATCACGGCGCGGCGGTGACCAGCGCGATCGTGCTGGACGAATTGCTGTCGCATTTGAAACCGGCGCAGGCCACGGTCATCCGCCTGGTCAAGCTCGAAGGTTTCACGATCGAGGAAGCGGCGCAGATGACGGGCCAGAGCATGTCGCTCGTCAAAGTAAATATCCATCGCGGTCTCGGCCGACTTGCGGCATCCGTACAACATGACGATCAGGCGGAAGTGTAACCATGACCGATCCGTCATCGAAACATGATCAACCAGAGCGTCGCACCGCACCGCTCGTCAAAGCGCAGAAGCCCATGAACACCACCGACCTCATCAACAGCCTTGCCGCCGACAGTCGGCAGATGGTGCAGCACAAGACCCGCAAGGATCTTGCCAGCGGTATCGTGATCGGCGGGATCGTGACCGTGGGTGCCCTGTTGGCCGTATTCGGCGTGCAGCCCGGTCTCGGCCAGATCGATCACCTGTTGCCACTATTGATGAAGCTCGCCTTCGTCGCGGCGATCGGCGTTCCGGCTTTCGTCGTGGCCGACCAACTGGCCCGGCCGGATCGCGGCAAGCAACGGATCGCACGGCTGGTCGCGGTGCCGATGGTGCTGCTCGGCATCCTCGCGATCGCGCAGATCGCGCTGGCATCATCGACCAGCTTGCCGGAACTGGTGTTCGGCGGCAGCTGGCGGCAATGCCCGGCGCGGATCGCCGTGCTGTCGCTGCCGATCCTCGCTGGTCTGCTGTGGGCGGTCCGACGGCAGGCCCCGGTTCACCTGCGCCGCGCCGGCATGACGGCGGGGCTGGTCGCGGGCACGGCGGCGGCGGCGATCTATGCGCTGGCCTGCACCGAGGTTTCGGCGACATTCGTCCTGATATGGTATTCCTGCGGCATCGCAGTGACGACGATGATCGGCGCATTGATCGGGCCGCGCGCGCTGCGCTGGTAGCCGCGAAGATATCGATCGGTTCGCAACCAGAATTTTGGGATCGACCTGCTGGAATCCACCCATCAGTTGGCTACTGCGTGGCATTGCCCTTGCGCATGACGACGAAATGCGTCCAATCATGGTCCCGTGCGTTGCGGCGTTCATGGCTCAATCGGGAACCGCTTTCATGATCTCAAAAAAATCCGCCCTTGTCGTTCTCGCCCTGGGTCTTTCGGTAACGGCACAGGCGCAAGAGAAGAAAAGCGACATAAAAGTCGCCGGCAATATCGCCAGCCAACCGGCGCGCGATGTGGGCATCGCCAGAATCTCCATCCCGCCGGTGCTGGCCGCTGCCGCGCGCGCACCCTATGCCACACTGACGAGTTGCGGGCAGATCAACAGCGCGATCGTCAGCCTAACCAAGTCGCTCGGCCCCGATCTGGATTCCGGCAGTTCGTCGCCCCGCGCGGGCATCGCCGAAGTCGGCGGACGCGCCGTGGTCAATTCCCTGATCCCGTTCCGCGGCGTCGTGCGTGAAGTGTCGGGCGCCGCCTCGGCGCAGCGCCGGCTCGATACGGCGATCAGCGCAGGCTATGCGCGCCGCGGTTTCCTGCGCGGACTGAAGATCGCCCGCCACTGCTGAGGGACCGCTGCCAAAACTACGCTGCTAAGGGGCGACGGCCTTGAGGAACGCGAACACGGCCCGCCAATTGGCTTCCGCGCCTGCCGGGTTCTTCGTCGCGATCAGCGTTGAAGAACCGTGGACCCCGGCTTTGGGCACATAGACGATGGCCTTACCGGGCGGGATCGCCGCAACGATCGATTGAGCCGTGGCGATTTCAGCAGGCGTTCCCGCGGTGGTAACGAATACCGGCACCGTCACCTTGCCCGCAGCCGGACCGATGGCCAGCGCGCCGTCGAAATATTCGCCGGGCGAGAAGCTGAGCAAAGCCCGCACCGTGCCGGGATTGTTCGCCGCGAGCGGAAAGATCAGCGCGGAGGAATAGCTCGATCCCCATAGGATCACCGGCAACTTCTGCGTCTCCGCCCAGTCGAGCGCGGCCTGAAGATCGGGTCGGGCATCGAGGTAGCCAGCCTCCTTGCCCAGAGCGGCGGCGGTTTCGTTCTTGCCATAGAGCGTGGCCCCGGCGCGCTGATCGATCGCTAAAGCGGTGTAGCCCGCCGCGACCAGGCGCGGGGCGATCGACACATATTCGCCCTTGCCCGACCCGGCCTGATGAAACAGCAGGATCACCGCCCGGGGCTTGGCCGCGCGGTACAGCGTGCCGTAGACGGTGACACCGTCTTTCGCCTTCAGGTTCAGCGCGACAACGTTAGCCTTGGGCGCGTCGGCCCTAAGCGCCTTGGCAGCGTCGTGCGCAGCGGTCGGCGGCGGGGGTGCAGCGCCACAGGCACCAAGCATCCCCACCAGCGCGAGCGACGCGCGCATCAGATCAGCCCGCTGAGCGGGCTCGACGGGTCGGCATACAGGCGCTTGCCCATCCGCCCCGCCAGATACGCCATGCGGCCCGCCTCGACGCCCGCCTTCATCGCCGCCGCCATCAGGATCGGGTCTTTCGCCTCGGCAATCGCGGTGTTCATCAGCACGCCATCACATCCCAACTCCATCGCCGCCGCCGCGTCCGACGCGGTGCCGACCCCGGCATCGACCAGCACCGGCACGCTCGCACCCTCGACGATCAGGCGGATCGTCACGCGGTTCTGGATGCCCAGACCCGATCCGATCGGCGCACCCAGCGGCATGATCGCCACCGCACCGACATTCTCCAGCCGTTTCGCCGCAATCGGATCGTCGACGCAATAGACCATCGGCTTGAAGCCCTCGTTCGAGAGGATTTCGCACGCCCTGAGCGTCTCGACCATGTCCGGATACAGCGTCTTCGCCTCGCCCAGCACCTCCAGCTTGACCAGATCCCAGCCGCCCGCTTCGCGCGCCAGGCGCAGCGTACGGATCGCGGATTCGGCATCGAAACAGCCCGCGGTGTTCGGCAGATAGGTGATCTTCTTGGGATCGATGAAATCGGTCAGCATCGGCGCGTTGCGATCCAGCACGTTCACCCGCCGCACCGCCACGGTGACGATCTCCGCGCCCGAGGCTTCGACGGCGGCGGCGTTCTGCGCGAAATCCTTGTATTTGCCGGTGCCGACGATCAGCCGCGAGGTGAACGTGTTGCCTGCCACCGTCCAGGTGTCGGGCTTGACCGCGTGGGCATGGCCGCCGCCGCCGCCCGCGACCGGATGGTCGCCACCCCCGACGAAATGCACGATCTCCAGTTCGTCGCCATCCTCGACCATGACTTCGCCCAAGGTCGAACGCGGTACGATCTCCAGATTACGCTCCACCGCCACTTTCTCCGGCACCAGACCGAGATCGGCGGCAAGCTGCGCGATCGTCAGGCCAGCGGTTATACGGCGATGTTCGCCGTTGACGCGGATCGATACGGTATTGTCGGAATTCATCTTTATCCCTTGCCGTTCGCTTCGAGCGAAGTCGAGAAGCCAGTCCCCGGAACCCGTGTCTCGACTTCGCTCGACACGAACGGGTAAAGGAGTGACAGACGCGATATAGGCCGCACATGCCGGGTCGCAACCGAAAGGCCATTCGCTTTGCCCGATACCATCTACGTCCTCAACGGCCCGAACCTGAACCTGCTCGGCCTGCGCGAGCCCGATATCTACGGGCACGACACGCTCGACGATATCGCCGGCATGCTGGAGGATCGCGCACGCGATCTCGATCTGAAGATCGACATGCGCCAGTCAAACCATGAAGGGCATATCGTCGATTGGCTGCACGAGGCGCAGGCCGAGGGTGCCAAGGCCGTGATCCTGAATGCCGGGGCCTATACGCACACCTCGATCGCGATCCTCGATGCGATGAAGGCGGTCGTCACGCCGGTGATCGAAGTGCACCTGTCCAACCCGCATGCACGCGAAAGCTTCCGCCATCGCAGCCATATCAGCCGCGCAGCCAAGGGCGTTATCGCCGGGTTCGGCGCACTTTCCTATGTCCTTGCGCTTGAAGCCGCCGCGCGTCTCTGACAGGAGGCGGGCCGTATAAGGGACGGATACAACAGTATGGATCCCGTAGAAGGAGTTCAGGGTCGCATGACCGACAATACCAACGAAGATGCCATGCGGATCGATGTCGACCTGGTGCGTCAGCTCGCGCAATTGCTCGACGATACCTCGCTGACCGAGATCGAAGTCGAGGATGGCGGGCGCAAGATTCGTATCGCGCGCAAGGCCGCCGCCGTCGCCGCCGCGCCGCTGCAATATGCCGCCGCGCCGATGGCAGCCGCCCCCGCCACCGCCGCGGTCGAAGCCGGAGCACCCGCCCCGGCGAGCACGGCCGATGCGGTGAAATCGCCGATGGTCGGCACCGTGTATCTGTCGTCCGATCCCAGCGCCAAGCCGTTCATCTCGGTCGGCGACAAGGTCGCGGCGGGCGCGACGTTGCTGATCGTCGAGGCGATGAAGGTGATGAACCCGATCGTCGCGCCGAGCGCCGGCATCGTCACCGCGATCCTGGTGCAGGACAAGCAGCCGGTCGAGTTCGACCAGCCACTTGTCGTGGTAGAATGACTCTAAAAATACCGTTCGTCCTGAGCCTGTCGCAGGGCGTGTTCGGGGCATGTGCTTCGACAAGCTCAGCACGAACGGATGGATTTGCTCATGCCCCAAATTAAAAAACTGCTGATCGCCAATCGCGGCGAGATCGCTTTGCGTATCCACCGTGCGTGCCATGAAATGGGCATCCAGACGGTCGCGGTGCATTCCACGGCCGATGCCGATGCGATGCATGTGCGGCTCGCCGACCAGGCGATCTGCATCGGCCCGCCATCGGCGACCGATTCCTATCTGAACATCGCCAATATCATCTCGGCGGCCGAGATCAGCGGCGCGGATGCGATCCATCCCGGCTACGGTTTCCTGAGCGAGAACGCCAAGTTCGCCGAAATCGTCGAGGCGCACGGCATCATTTTCGTCGGGCCGAAGCCCGAGCATATCGTCACGATGGGGGACAAGGTTGAGGCGAAGCGTACAGCGGGTGCGCTTGGACTCCCGCTCGTTCCGGGCTCCGACGGCGCGATCAGCGATGTCGAGGAGGCGAAGGAAATCGCCAACCGCATCGGCTATCCTGTCATCATCAAGGCGGCGTCGGGCGGCGGCGGACGCGGCATGAAGGTCTGCACGTCCGAGGATCAACTCGAAACGCTGATGAGCCAGGCGGGCAGCGAGGCGAAGGCCGCGTTCGGCGACGCCACCGTCTATATGGAAAAGTATCTCGGCAACCCGAGGCACATCGAATTCCAGGTGTTCGGCGATGGCAACGGCAACGCGATCCATCTCGGCGAGCGAGATTGCTCGTTGCAGCGCCGTCATCAGAAGGTGCTGGAGGAGGCCCCCTCCCCGGTGCTCGGCGCTGAAGACCGCGAGCGGATGGGCGGCATCGTCAGCAAGGCGATGTCCGATATGGGCTATCGCGGCGCGGGGACGATCGAGTTCCTGTGGGAAGACGGGGAATTCTATTTCATCGAAATGAACACCCGGCTGCAGGTCGAGCATCCGGTCACGGAGATGATCACCGGGCTCGACCTGGTGCGCGAGCAGATCCGCATCGCCGAGGGTCATCCGCTGACGCTGCGTCAGGAAGACGTGGTGTTCCGGGGCCATGCGATCGAATGCCGCATCAATGCCGAGGACCCGCGCACCTTCGCGCCATCGCCCGGCCTGGTGACGATGTTCCACGCGCCGGGCGGCATGCACGTCCGCGTCGATAGCGGGCTGTACGCCGGATACCGCGTGCCGCCATATTACGATTCGATGATCGCCAAGCTGATCGTCTACGGCACGACGCGGAACGGCGCGCTGCGGCGCCTTCGCCGTGCGTTGGAGGAATTCGTGATCGAGGGGCCGACGACGACGATCCCGCTCCACCGCGCCTTGCTCGACGATCCCGATTTTCAGGCGGGCGACTATACGATCAAGTGGCTGGAGGAATGGCTGGCGAAACAGGGCGCGCCCGAGTGAAGGCGACGATCTGGCACAATTCCCGCTGTTCCAAATCGCGTGAGACACTGGCGATCCTGAATGCGACGGCGGGGCTCGAGGTGGAGGTCATCGACTATCTCAAGCACCCGCCGACGCGCGCCAAGCTGGCGGCCTTATACACCCGCGCCGATATGACGCCGCGCGATGGCCTGCGAAAGGCGGAAGACAAGGCTAAGACTATAAGCGGTGCGGATGACGATGCCGTGCTCGATGCCATGATCGCCGACCCGATCCTGATCGAGCGGCCGTTGGTCGAGACGGAAAAGGGTGTCCGGCTTGGCCGTCCACCGGAATTGGTGCGCGCGATCCTCTAGAACCCCCGCGCGGACATCTCCGCCGTGATGTCCTGCTTCGTCCCGTACAGGACAGCCGCGCGGCCATCTTTTTTCTGCACATCGGCATTCAGCCGCATCCAGCGCAGGCTGCCGTCGAGCCGCTGGATTTGCGCCTCGAAGGTGAAGCTGCCGCAGGTTTCGAGCGCAAGGCCGCGCAGACGATCGAGCGTGCGGCGCGATTCGGGCGTGTAGAGTTCCAGCGCCGAACGCCGATCGACCGGACTGCCGGGCGCGATGCCGAACAGGTCGTACACGCCGCGGGACCAGCGCAATTCCTCGGTCGCCAGATCGCATTGCCAGGCAGCCGGCAAGCAGGAAAGCCCGGCTTGCGGCTCGCCATGTGTCGTGCGCAATATCGGCGCGGGGGCACGAACCTGCCGGATCCAGTGACGTTCGTCGTGCATGCCCATGGTCTCTTGCTAACCGCCGTACAATTAAGGCGAGGTTATCCGGCGTGGCAATTTTCTTTTTCTCCCACGCGCCTGCTGCCAGCGACGGGGTGACGGATCGCCAACGCCTCGCTACAGCGCGGGCATGAGCCAGATCACACCAGAGATCGTCGCCGAACACGGCCTGTCCCCGGAAGAATATCAGCGCGTGCTGCACGCGATGGGGCGCGAGCCGAACATCACCGAACTGGGCATATTCTCGGTCATGTGGTCGGAACATTGCTCGTATAAATCCAGCCGTATCCATCTGAAAAAGCTGCCGACCACCGGCCCGCAGGTGATCTGCGGCCCCGGCGAGAATGCCGGCGTCATCGACATCGGCCCCGGACCTGACGGAAAACCCCAAGCAGCGATCTTCAAGATGGAGAGCCACAACCACCCGTCCTATATCGAACCCTATCAGGGCGCGGCGACCGGAGTCGGCGGCATCCTGCGCGATGTGTTCACGATGGGCGCGCGTCCGATCGCCAATCTCAACGCGCTGCGCTTCGGCTCGCCCGATCACCCGAAGATGAAGCATCTGATCGCCGGCGTCGTCCACGGCATCGGCGGCTATGGCAATTGCGTCGGCGTACCGACGGTCGGCGGCGAGGTGAATTTCCACAAGGCGTATGACGGCAACATCCTGGTCAACGCGATGACGGTGGGCGTCGCCGATCAGGACAAGATCTTCTATTCGGCGGCCAGCGGCGTGGGCAATTCAATCGTCTATGTCGGCGCCAAGACGGGCCGCGACGGCATTCACGGCGCGACGATGGCGAGCGCCGATTTCGGTGAGGATGCCGAGGCCAAGCGCCCGACCGTGCAGGTCGGCGATCCGTTCACCGAGAAATTGTTGATCGAGGCGTGCCTCGAACTCATGTCCAGCGACGCGATCGTCGCCATTCAGGATATGGGCGCGGCGGGCCTCACCTCCTCCTCGGTCGAGATGGCGAGCAAGGGCGGCGTCGGCATCGAACTGATCATGGACGATGTGCCGCAGCGCGAAACCGGCATGACACCCTACGAGATGATGCTCTCCGAATCGCAGGAGCGCATGCTGATGGTCCTGAAGCCCGGCCGCGAGGATTTCGCCGAGGCGATCTTCCGCAAATGGGAACTGGATTTTGCCGTTATCGGCCATGTCACCGAAACCGGCCGGATGGTGTTGAAGTGGAAAGGCGAGACGATCGCCGACATCCCGCTCGGCCCGCTCGCTGACGATGCGCCACTCTACGATCGGCCGCACGTCCCGACTCCGCCAGCCAAGGCGCTGGTGGATGTGCCCGAAAGCAAGGATATCGCTGCCGACCTGCTGACGCTGATGGGCTCGCCCGACATCGCATCGCGCCGCTGGATCTGGGAGCAATACGACCACATGGTCGGCGGCGACACCGTGCAGCGCCCGGGCGGCGATGCGGCGGTGGTGCGCGTCCACGGCACGCCCAAGGGCCTTGCCATGACGACCGACTGCACGCCGCGCTACTGCTTTGCCGACCCGGTCGAAGGCGGCAAGCAGGCGGTGGCCGAGGCGTGGCGCAATCTCAGCGCAGTCGGCGCGACGCCGCTCGCCGTGACCAACTGTCTCAACTTCGCCAACCCGCAACGCCCCGAGATCATGGGCCAGATCGTCGGTTGCCTCGAAGGGATGAGTGCAGCCTGCCTCGCGCTCGACTTCCCGATCGTGTCAGGCAACGTCAGCCTGTACAACGAAAGCAAGGCGACCGGCGGCGGCTCGGCCATCCTCCCTACCCCCGCAATCGGCGGCGTCGGCCTGCTCGCCGACTGGTCGAAGAGCGCGACGATCGCCTTCAAGGGCACTGGCGACGTCATCCTCGCCGTGGGCACGCGGCGCGGCGATCTCGGCCAGACGCTGTGGTTACGCGAATGTCATGGCCGCGAGGAAGGCCCGCCGCCGCGCGTCGATCTCGACCATGAACGCAAGGCGGGCGACCTGATCCGCGAGGCCATCACGCTCGGCCAACTGACCGCCGTGCACGACGTGTCCGACGGCGGCGTCGCGGTGACGATCGCCGAAATGGCGCTGGCCGGCGGGATCGGCGCGATGATCGATCGCAAGCAGCCGTTCGATTGCGCGCACAGCTTCTTCGCCGAGGATCAGGGCGTCTATATCGTCACGGTCGAGGACAGCGCGCTGATGGATTTTCTCGGCGCCGCGCACGCCGCCGGGGTCGAGGCGGAGCCGATGGGCCGCACTGGCGGCAAGCGCCTGATCTTCGAACGCCCCAATCGCGACGATGTCGTGACACTGGATGCGCTGCGCAGCGCACATGAAGGCTTCTTTCCCGCACTGATGCAGGACGCCGCGCTACCGGAAGCCTGATCCGTTCGGCGCGATTCCGGGGTAGGATCGTGGGCAATCTTTGAAGGAACGCATCATGATCCGCCTTTCTGTCCTCGCCGCTGCGACCCTGGGCTTGGCGACCGTCGGTGTAACGATGGCGGCGATCGCCAGTGCCGAAACCCCTGCCCCTGCCAGCATCGGCCCGGCGATCGGCAGCCGCGTCTCAATGGCCGCATCGCTGTTCGACAGCAGCGGCAAGCCCACGACCTTGGCCAAGGTCGCAGCGGGCAAGCCGGTGATGATCGTCTTGTTCCGGTCCGCCGCGTGGTGCCCGTTCTGCCAACGCCAGTTGAAGGGCCTCGGCCCGGTCGCCGCCGCCGCCAAGGCCAAGGGCGTCCGGCTGATCGCGGTCAGTTACAACAAGCCCGCAGACCTTGCCGCCTTCGCGACCAAGCAGGGCATATCCTATGCGCTGTACAGTGACGCCGGCAGCAAGATGATCGACGCGCTCAAACTGCGCGATCCGCAGTACAAGCCGGACAGCATCGCATTCGGCGTGCCCTATCCGACGACGATGGTGCTCGACGCGCACGGCAAGGTGAAGGCGAAGGTCGTCGAAACGGATTACCGGATTCGCCCGAGCGAATCGGATCTGATCGCGATGCTCGCCAAGGCCTGACCTGTTTGAACGCCCTGCGCGGCTGAACGACATGCGCGGTGAGAGATATTCTCACCGCGCCTCATAATGCGAATCACCCGCAAAAGAGCTTGCGATCAATTCGCATTAGCCCTAGATATGCTCCACGAGAGGTGGAGCATCACATGGTCGTTTGCGTCTGTAATGCGATTCGGGAAACGCAGGTGCGCGAGGCCGCCCGCAACGGCGCGACCAGCGCCTGCCAAGCCTATCGCAGCCTCGGTCGTCAGCCGAAATGCGGGCAGTGCGTACCGTTCGCGCGATCCATTATCGATGCGGAACGTGCTGCTGCATAACGTTCGCAGACCGTGAAACTCCCAGAAATCCGCCATTTTCTAGCTGTGCGGTGTGCTTGCCTGGGCTATAGGGTTGCGGGACGAACGGAGACATTCAATGCGTGGCGACCCCAAGGTTATCGATTATCTGAACGAGGTGCTCAAGAACGAGCTGACCGCGATCAACCAATATTGGCTGCATTACCGGCTGTATGACCATTGGGGCGTGCGCAAGCTCGCCGAGTTCGAGAAGCACGAATCGATCGACGAGATGAAGCACGCCGACATGGTCGCGGAGCGTATCCTGTTCCTCGACGGCCTACCCAATTTCCAGCTGCTCGGGCGCCTGCGCATCGGGGAATCGGTGCAGGAAGTGCTGCAAGCCGATCTCGACCTGGAAATGGAGGCCCTGCCTCCGCTTCGCGACGCGATCGAGCATTGCGAGAAGGTCCGCGATTATGTCAGCCGCGACCTGTTCCGGCAGATTCTGGACAGCGAGGAAGAGCATGTCGACACGCTGGAACGCCAGTTCGAGATGATCCAGCGCATGGGCATCGAGAATTACGTCCAATTGCAGAGCAAGCCCGCGAACGAGGAGATCTGAGACCTTCGGCCTCGGTCGGGTTTAAAAAAGGGCTGGTCCAGGCGATCGGCTTGTGGTTGTCGCAGCGCGCGATTCAAGACGGCAACGATCGCTCTGCTCGCAGCCTCAACCTACTGGTCTTTACGCGCATCGAGCAAAAGCTTCGGCGCAGGGCCTGACGCCTGCTCCCCTATGCGCGCGCCATGTTTACGCCGCCATGCCCGGGCAAATCGTGCCCACCGCATCCCCATCGGCGACAGTCCACAGCGAAAGTATCGAGAGCGCCGCCAGGTTCGCATTCGCAATCCTACACTCCACGCGCGATTACCGTGCGATGCGGGCGATCAAACACGCGTTTGCCGTTCTGAAATGCCTCGATCCGTTCATCGACGACCCAGGACGACTGCGATTCGACGACCGCGAACGTTACGCGCAGGCTGCAATCCCAATCGCCACGCCGATAGCGACTGACTTTCTCCCCAGTCCAACGACATGTATTGGGTTTATCACGGACGATGCTGGCATCGGTGTTCGGCCCAAAACCCGACAGGATCGTGCCGTTGGCCGAGGTGCGCCGAGTATCCGGCCACACGCCCGATACCCTTATGGCGTCGCCGTCGATATCCATCGTCACCTTCACCGCGCCAGCATCAGCCGCGATGTCCACGGTCGCGATCGGCATCGCCGGTTCGACCAGCGGCGCCGCCCGGATTGGCAAAGTAATCGCCGATGCATCGGGATAGAGTGTCAACGTCGGGCTGTCGGGCGACGGCCAGACCAACGGCCACAATCCTTCGGAGATCGCGACGCGCAGACGTTCGCCGGCTTGCAGCCGCTGCGCCAGAAAACCGAGGTCGAGTGCGATGTTAAAGGCTTTGCCCGGGACGACCGGCTCGGGAGCCGCATGGCCGTTGCGGTGGGTGAGATCGAGTAGGCCATACCCTATGCGCCACGACGTGCCATCGGGCAGCACCTTGCACAAACGTACCGCCACTTGCGCCGCTGGTCGATCGGCCGCGAGGCGCAGGCGGATGTTCGGCACCCCGAGCAGTTCGACATCGACCGCCAGTGGGGCGCTGTCATAGACGATCGACAGGGCATCGTCGGCCCGCTGGTCGCCCGGCATCTCCTGCTGGCCGAACGGCACCCATTCAGGCGTGTTCAGGCCGACAACGTTATGCGAACGGTGCGTGCGCGGGGTCGACTTGCCCGGCCCCGGCGACAGGCCATCGTCCGTCAAATAATAGGTTCGCTTCGCGATATACGGCGAGGGCCAAGCGTGCTCTGCCCCCCAGGAGCCGGGCGTGGCACCAGGGGCGGATTGCGCCGGCACGGTGTCCGGGCGGTAGAAGCGCAGCGCGGGGCCGTCCATGATCCCGGTCTTCGCGCCCCGCAGCCAATGCGACCACCAGCGAATTTCCTCATACGCCCAATCCAGCGCTGGGCCGGGGCCGCCAAGCCAGGCATAGGTATGGCCCCAAGGGCCGACCAGGGCCTTACGGGGGCAGCTCAGCCCCTCGAGCATGCGCGGGACCGAATGGACATAGGCATCGGCCCAGCCGCCGACGATATAGGTTGGGCATTGGATCGCCCCGTAATCGAACCGTAACGATCCGTGCCGCCAATAAGCATCTTCGCTACGATGCTGCGTCCAGCGGGCGATGATCGGCGGGGAAGCTTCCAGCCGCTCGCGCCACATGGCCTGCCATTTGGCGCCAACCATCGCAGGGTCCGGCGGCGCGGCCATCACGGCTTTGAAATTCGCGCCCCATTTAAAGTTGGTCATGCCAAGGCAACCGCCGACATAGTGCGCATCGTCGGTATAGCGGCGGTCCGAACAGGCCATCGGCATGATCGCCTTCAGCGCCGGAGGATTGCGCATCGCCGTTTGCAAGGTGGAGAATCCGCCCCAGGAAATCCCGCGCATGCCGACCGCGCCGTTGCACCAGCTTTGCGCCGCGAGCCACGCAATGATCTCAACCGCATCGTCCTGCTCGCTGGCGAGATATTCGTCGTGCAGCAAGCCGTCGGAATCGCCCGTTCCGCGAATATCGATGCGGGCAAAGGCGATGCCGTGCGAGGCCAGCACATCGCCCCAATGATCGTCAGCAGCGCTATAGGCGTCGCGGGTGCGATAAGGGATATATTCCAGCACCACGGGTGCGGGGCGGGCGGCGGGATCGGCGGGAAGCCACAGCCGACCGCGCAGCATGATACCATCGAGCATCGGGATCTCGACCAGCTCGATCCGCTCCACCTTGCCTTTTGCCGGCAATTGCCAACGATCCACATCGGCAGCAGCAGCCGCCGCCCGGCTGCCCAGCACGATCCCGGTTGCGGCCGCCGCCAGCAATTCACGCCTCGTACTGCCCATTTTTCCTCCACGTTGCAGCTCCAAGTTCCGAGGCTGAACCTCTCCCCGGCGCCTGCCCAATGCAATTTACTGTCAGCCTTTTGCCAAATACGTATCGCCCCTTGAGCGGGGCGACGATAGCGGTGACGATGGTGACCATGACAGCATCTGCTCTCCTTGCCGAAGCGAAGCGCCTGCTTGGCGTCGATCCACAGGCGGCGCGACGGCTGGCGGAACAGGCCAGCCGCGCCGCGCCATCGAGCGAAGCGATATTGCTGCTTGCGGTGGCCCGGCGACGGTGCGGCGACAGCCTGGGGGCGCTGGCTTTGCTCACGCCGCTGGCGGCGCGATTGCCGCGCGCCTGGGGCGTGCACTGCGAACTCGGCCTGGCACAGGCAATGATCGGGCGGATCGACGCGGCGAATGCCGCACTCGCCCACGCGACCACGCTCAATCCGGGCGCGCTGTTGGCAAACCATGCCTTGCGCGATCTCGCCATGATCGCCGGCGTTTCGCGGATCGATCAGCGTCTCGCGGCGACATTATCGAGCCCTGCCTTGCAGGCGCGCATCACCGGGTTTCTACGTGGGGATGCAGCCGCTCAGGATGCCTTGCGCACGGGTTTCGGGCTGGATGCAGGCGATGTCGCCGCCGCCTGCGTGATCGCGGAGGTCGGCATGGCTGCGGGTCTCTATGACGCTGCAGCGCGTGTGCTGGGCGCCGCGCTGGTTAATGCGCCAGGCTATTTGCCTGCATCGCTACGGCGTGCCGAGGCGTTGTACCGCGCCGGTGAAGATGGCCCTGCTTTAGTTGAGATCGACCGCGTGGTCGCGGCGGCACCGGATCTGGTAGCCGCCATTGCCCTGCGCGCGGCGATCCTGATGAACCTGGCGCGCGAAGCGGACGCCGCCGATCTGCTCGCCCGCGCTACCCGCCTCGCACCCGACGATGCCCGTATCTGGCAGAGTTATGGTCACACTCTCCGCGCGCTCGGTCGGCGTGACGAAGCGGTGGCGGCGTATCGCACGGCCATTCGGCTCGTCCCCGCTTTTGCCGAAGCCTATTGGAGCTTAGCCGACCTGAAGACCGGCGCGATCACCGCCGAGGACATTCGCGATATGAAACGGCTGGTTTCCGGCACCGAACCGGACGCCGAATCGCGATCCTATCTTCATTTCGCACTTGGCCGTGCGCACGAAGATCGCGGCGATCATGAGCGCGCATTTGCCGACTATCTGCGCGCCAATGCGCTGCGCAGACTGTCGGTGTCACACGATGCCGACGCGCACGACGCGTTCATCGATCGCACGATCGCAACCTTCGACAGGCCGTTCCTCGACTCGCGCAAAGGCGTCGGCCACGCCGCCCGTGGTCCGATCTTCGTGCTGGGCATGCCACGCTCCGGTTCCAGCCTGGTCGAGCAGATTCTCGCCTCGCATCCCCTGGTTGAGGGGGCATCCGAATTGCCGGACCTCACGGCCATCGCCCGGGCCATCGCCCAGCACATGCCTGCCGGTCTGTCCTACCCAGATGGTCTTGCGTCATTGCCCGGACTGGATTTCGCCGCCTTGGGGACAGACTATATTTCGCGGACGCAGCGTCGACGGCATAAGGATCGACCCTATTTCGTCGACAAGTTTCCCGGCAACGTCCTGCACGTCGGGCTGATCCACCTGATGCTGCCCGGCGCGCGAATCATCGACGCGCGGCGGGACGCGCGCGATTGTTGCATGTCGCTATTCTCTCAAAGCTTCGCTGGGGGCCAAGGTTATAGCTACGATCTTGGCGATCTCGGGCGCTACCATGCCGCCTATGTGCGGCTGATGCGGCATTTCGACGCGGTTTTGGCCGGTCGTGTGCTGCGGGTGGAATACGAGATGCTGGTCGATGACGCAGAAGGGCAGACGCGGCGGTTGCTCGACCATTGTGGCCTGCCGTTCGACCCCGCCTGCTTAAGTTTCTTCGAAACATCCCGTGCAGTGCGCACCGCCAGCTCGGAACAAGTCCGCCAGCCGATCTATCGGGGATCGGTCGGGCGTTGGCGGCGATTCGAACCCTGGCTGGGACCGCTGTTCGCCGGGCTTCAGGGCCGGAGCGAAGACGACGCTGTTACGGCAGGATGACAATATTGGATGGACGCATCCGATTATAATGTTTTTCGGTTGGAGGATTTAGGGGGAGCTTGGGCATGGGAAGAGCAGGGACAAAGCTGTCCGCATCGAAGCGCGAACACGCGCCGCGGATTGCAAGCCCCGGGCCGATCCTGTGGAAAGATATATAGTGGGGGGCCCTAAGATGACGCCGTTCGAGACCAAAACCGGGTTTGAGACCGACACCAGGCCGGCTGATCGCATGACCCGCGGCTTGCGCTGGACGGCCTCCGTCGCAGCGTTGGCCTTCGCATCGAGCATCGGTCTCGCCGCACCCGCCGCTGCGCAGGACGCAAAACCCGCGAAGGCAGACACTCAAGCTCCAAGCTCGGAACTCAGCGACATCGTCGTGACTGCCAACCGGTCCGGCGCGCAGTCGCTGCAGAATGTGCCGATCGCGGTCGCCGTGGTGAACATCGAGCAGATCACAAAATCCGGCCAGGGCAATTTGGTCGATCTCGCGAAATTCACGCCTTCGCTGTCGATCACGGAGGGCGGGCCAGGCTATAACAAGTTCAACATGCGCGGCCTGTCGACCGGCGGTTATGCCTCGTCGGACACGTCTGATCGCTCGCTCGTCGCCGTCTATCTCGACGACACGCCGATCTCGGTCCAAGGCCAGACGCCCGATCTGAAGATCTACGATCTGGAGCGCGTCGAAATCCTGCGCGGGCCACAGGGCACGCTTTTCGGGGCCGGGTCGATGGCCGGCACGGTGCGGTTCGTAACGGCCAAGCCCGATCTCCACAGCTTTTTCGGCAATGCGGAAACCGGTGCGGCGACCACCGACCACGGCGAGGCGAGCTACAACCTTCGCGGCATGATCAACCTGCCGATCGTGTCCGATACGCTGGCGGTTCGCGCCAATTTCTATGTTGGGCGCGACGGCGGCTTCATCGACAATATCGGCAAGCGCAACAAGCAGAACGCCAACCGCAACGACACCTATCAGGGCCGGGTAGCGGTACGCTGGGTGCCGACGCCGGACCTGACGATCGACGGCAGCTTCACCTACGAACGCAGTATCGCCCACGGGCTCAACTCCGCCTTCGACGGGCTGAAGCCCTACACCATCCTGACGAACGGCCCTGAGGGTACGGACGATCGCTTCCGCCTCTATACGCTGGGCGCGGATTACGACGTCGGCTTCGCCAACCTGATCGCGACCGGCGCCTATACCGACCGCGCGATCGGCTTCGCCGCCAGCGTCGAGCCGCAGATCGGCTATTTCTTCCAGGATTACGGATCGGGAATAGCGCCGAGCAGCACGAGCTATCCGCTGTTCCCGGCCCCGACCGCCTATAGCAACGCCCTTGCTCTGGCGCTGCCGGCCGAACTCTACCAGATCGACCAGAAGCTGAAGGATTACATGGGCGAAATCCGGCTGGTCTCCAAACCCGGCGGCCCGGTCAGCTGGACCGTCGGCGCATTCTACGAAAAGCAGAAGCGGCATCTGCGTCAGGACATTCCGACGCCCGGCTTCGACAAATTGTCCTATCAGAATTATTTCTACGGCCCATTCAACGTGCCGGGCGGCCAGTACGATTCGCAGACCGTCGATGCGGCATTCCAGAAAGACGACATCTTCTCCGGCCTGCAGGATGTCGACGAGCATCAACTCGCTTTCTATGCCGACGGCACATGGCACGCGACGTCCAAGCTCGACCTGACGGCGGGCCTGCGATATTTCGACTTCAAGGAGAAATATTTTCTGTTCGAAAGCGGCGTCTACGGCGTGGTCAATCACGTCCCGCTGACCACCAATGCCACGCTGAAGTCGAACGGCGTCAATCCGCGCGGCAATATCTCCTATCACGTCAACGACGATTTCATGATTTACGGCGAAGTCGCGAAGGGCTTTCGCTATGGCGGCGGCAACCAGCCGGTGCCGCTCGGCAATTCCGGCATCGCCGGGCAATGTACCCAGAACCTCGCCGCTTATGGCTACACGGCCGCACCGCTGACGTTCGGCCCGGACAAATTGTGGAACTATACGATCGGCGAAAAGGCCAAGCTGGCCGGTGGCCGGATCACGCTCAACGCCAGCGCATATTATATCGACTGGAGCGACGTGCAGACGCGCTTGCGGCTGAACTGCTCGTATTTCTTCACCGACAACAAGGGCAAGATCACCAGCAAGGGCGTCGAACTCGAATCGATGGTCAAGGTGACGCCGGATATCACGCTGTCACTGAGCGGTTCGTACAACGATTCGCATGCCAAGGGCGATATTCCCACGGTCGGGGCCTTCGACGGTGACCGGACACCCTATTACCCGCAATTCACCGCCAACGCGCAGGCCTTTTACGATCACAAGTTGGGCGACGGCGATCTGCATCTGCAGGCCGGCTATCAATATCAGTCGACCCAGAACACAACCTTCAACAATTTCAGCACGACGTTGGTCGCCGGCAAGCTGACCGCCAGCGGCCCGAGCCAGACCTATGCGGTGATCCCCGAATCGCACAATCTGAGCGCGTCGATCGCTTATGATGTCGGGCAGTTCGAATTCGGCCTGTACGGCAACAACCTGGCCAATGGAGTCGGCGTCGTGAACATTGCGCGGGCGACCTATTATCAGGTCTATCAAGCCGGCAGCCGCGTGACCTATGCCCGCCCCCGCACGATCGGCGTACGCGCGAAAGTGAAATTCTGAGGATATGCTCCGGCCGGATGATCCCGGCCGGAGCCTACCGCCAAGTTTTCGGGTTCCGCGCCCGATAGGCAACGCGCTGGTGCGCGACCAGGCGGATCAGATCGCCCTGGACGATCGCGATATCGACGACGTGGAAACCCCAATCCGGATAGGCCAGGTCGCCGATCGCCGCGGTGCCCGCGACCGTATCGGCCAGCGGCTGAGCATCGCCGGGCACGAAATGGACCGCAAGGAAACTTGCCCCGTCCCGCGCGACGCATTCACCGGTGAGGAGGCCCGGCATCTTCACGAACCGGGTCGGCACGGCTTTCCCCGCCACCGACCAGCCTGCCTTGGGCTGCACATATTGCGCGATGCCACCCACCCACCACGGTGACCCGAGCACGGGATCGAGCGGCGCGGGGCCGCCTGCAAGTCGCGCGGGATTGGTGCAGCCGGCAACCATATCCGGGCCGGCCACCCGCCCGAACAGCGCCTTGGCCGGTAGCGTCGCCGTGTCGCGATAGCTGGCCCAGGTCACGACACAGCCCGTCTGTGTCGCCGAGCGGCACAGCGGCACGGCCTTGAAATCGCCGCCGACATCTTTGCCGCGCGGCACGGCTATGCTGCGCCCGGGCAGGATCGCCGAGAGCATCCTGCGCTGGATCGGCTTGCCGTCGATCTCGTCCACGACGAGCCGCTGCAGCATCGCCGAGCCCTGGCTATGGCCGATCAGGACGAATGGCCGGCCACCATTGTCATGGGCGATGTAATCCCGCCACGCGCTGCGCACATCGGCATACGCCAGAGCGAAATCCCCTGCAGCCGGCTTGCCACCCAGCGCTTTGCGCAGCGCCGTCAGCGTGACCTGCCGATAGATTGGCGCGAAGGTGCGACACACTCCGCGAAACGGCGCGAGCTGCGCCTGCGTCATGTCCCGTTCCTGCGCGTCGGGATGCAGGTCGCTATTATCGCCGGGGTCGAGGGAAACGGTCGGATACACGTAGAAACAATCAACGTCGCGCGCGGCGGCCTTGGGTACAGCCGCGCTGCGCATCGCGCCCTCGGACGAGACGATCGTGCTCGCGATGTCGCCGCTGCAAATATCCTGCCGACCCGGTCGACACAGCCAGCTTGCCCCATCGCGATAATCGATCGCGATCGTCGTCGCGGCGGCTAGGATCAGCAGGCTCATCGCGGTCAGTCCCTGAAGACGATCGTGCGGGCGCCGTTGCGCAGCACGCGCCCTTCCAGATGCAGACCAACCGCGCGCGACAGCACCCGGCGCTCGATGTCCCGGCCCTTGCGCACCAGATCTTCCGCCGTATCGGCATGGCTGATTCGTTCGACATCCTGTTCGATGATCGGCCCCTCGTCGAGATCCGCGGTGACGTAATGCGCCGTCGCGCCGATCACTTTGACGCCGCGGGCATGTGCCTGATGATATGGCTTGGCGCCCTTGAAACCGGGCAGGAAGCTGTGATGGATGTTGATGCACCGCCCCGACAGCGCGGCGGCAAGATCGTCCGACAGGATCTGCATATAGCGCGCCAGGACGACCAGATCGGCACCACTCTCGTCCACCAACGCAAGGATGCGCGCCTCCTGCGCCGCCTTGGTCGCGGTGGTGACGGGCAGGTGATGGAACGGGATCGTGCCGAAATCGGGCTGGCCCAGCGCGGCCGACGGATGGTTCGAGACGATGCCGACCACCTCCATATCCAACTCGCCGATCCGCTGGCGGTAAAGCAGGTCGACCAGGCAATGGTCGAACTTGGACACCAGGATCAGGACCCGTTGCCGCGTGCCGCAGGCGCGCAGCGAGATTTGCATCCTGTAGCGCGCGGCGAGATCGTCAAACCCCGCCTCCAGCGCATGCCGCCGCGCATCGTCGGCCAGCACGAACGCCGTGCGCAGGAAGAAGCGGTCGCTATCGGGGTCGTTATACTGGCTGGATTCGAGGATATTTCCGCCGCAGTCGAAGATATGCGCCGAGACCGCGGCGACCACTCCGGGACGATCCGGGCAGGATAAAACGACGATGAAATGCGGCACGGAAGTTCAGGCCTCCTGCGATCGTGCCGGGACGGCCATGCTGGCCTGGCGCACGCGTTCGTCGTCCGGGCCATAGGTCCGTACGCTGGTGAGATAATGATAGCCGGCCCAGAATCCGGTCAGGGACAATCCGAGCAGGGCGTAGCGGAGCGATTCCGTATTGCTGCCGAGCGGCGCGACGAGCATGTCGCTGGCCCAGCCCACGACCGCAGGCGCGACGATCAAATTGGCGACGTTGGCGGTGAGCAGGCTGATCGCCATCCCCTGCGCGCGCATCTGCGGCGGGATGAAGTTGAGCAGCAACGCCATCGTCGGGCCGACATAGAGATACACGGCGGGGATCACGATCCACAGCATCGCAGTCGCCACCTTCAGCGAATGCGTCCAGTAGATCATGAAGGACGGGATGGTCGACAAGATCACGATCGCGCCGAGGAAGCGGGCGATGCGTTTCGCATCCTGCATCTGCGGCAACGCGAGCACCGCGCTGGTGGCGATCGTCGCCATGATGCCCGCCCAGAAATAGACCGTCCCGAGCCGGGCACCGGCCTCCGCCGTGGACAGGTGATAGGCGCGCTCGAAATAGGTCTGCGTCCAGAACAGCAGGCCCCAGCCCCACAGGCAGATGATCGTGCCCGCCGCGTTGATGTGCCACGCCGACCGCTGGGTCCACAGGAAGCGGCACGTTTCGCGGAAGGTGGCCGGGGGCGCGCTGTTCTCCGTCACCATCTCGAACCGGCCGCGGATCGGCTCGCGCACCGTCAGCAGGATGATCAGGCCGAAGATCACGCCGGGTACGCCCAGGGCGATGAACGCCGCGCGCCAGCTGTGGAAATGATCGACGATCGCGCCCGCCACGCTCGATCCCAGCCATGCACCGAGCGGCAGGCCGAGCGCATAGATCGTCAGCGCATAAGCGCGCCGCCCGCGCGGAAAATTGTCGGCGATGATCGAGGTGGAGGGCGGCGTGCCGCCCGCCTCGCCGACGCCGACGCCGATCCGCGCGAGCAGGAACTGCCAATAATTCTGCGTCAAGCCGAGCAACGCCGTCATCGCCGACCACAGGATCATCGCCGCCGCGACGATGTTGCGGCGATTGGAGCGATCGGCCACGCGCGCGATCGGCAGGCCGATGGTGATGTAGAAGAAGGCGAGCGACACGCCGGTCAGCCAGCCCACGCCCGAATCCGACAGGCCGAATTCGATGCGGATCGGCTCCAACACGGTAGAGACGACATAGCGGTCGGCGATGTTGACCGCATAGACCAGCGACAGGATGAAAACGACGTACCAGCGCGCGGGCGACAGGCTCGGTGCATCATGGTCGGTCGTCATCGTCATCCCCCCGGTGAGCCTGCGATCGTAGCGTCACGCCACAAATCCGCCAGCGTGGCGGACAGGCTGGCGGGGCAGAACAGCTCGCAGACATCGTCCGCGAGCGGCGCGATCCTGACCGGGACGTGATGGATCACCGTGCTGGCCACCTGGCCCGGCCCGAAGCCTTGGTCTTCCGTATCGAAAAAGCCACTGACCAACAGCAGATCCCGCCAGCCCGGCCCGGTGAGCGTCGCGCGGACCATCCCGCCGCCGAACGGGGTGATCGCACCGCGCGTGCCCAATGCCGCTGCAATGCCGGCGATCCGGTCGCCGGCATCGACCAGCCACCAGCGCGTCGGCTCGACCCTGAGCGCGCGAACCAGCCCCAAGTCGGGCAGGTCGCCCTCCCACAGATCGAGCGACAGCAGGTCGCATGCGGGCGCTAGCGTGAAGGTGACGCCGTCAATCACGATAGCGCGTCCCTTCGGGATCGTGAAACATCGGCACCGTGACGATGACGCGGGTCTGCATGGCCCGCGTCGGCGATGTTGCGATCAACGTCTCGCCGATCCGCGCGCCCCCCCCGGCAAGCAATCCCAGGGCAACGGCACCTTGTTCCAGAATACGTGGCGCGGCGGCGGTAACGTGGCCCTGAACGTCCTTGCCGAGCACCAGCATGCCGCCTTCCGGTATCGGATCGTCCGACACCAGGCCGACGAGTTGCAGGCGATCCGACGCGGCCAGTGCCGGTCGCGTCAACGCCTGCGCCCCGACATAACCGCCCGCCTTGCGCAACATCTTGGTGAAGCCGAGATCGTGGGGAGTGGTGCGCCCGTCGGCCTCGCCACCGATCACGACATGGCCTTTTTCGATCCGCAGAAACTCCAGCGCTTCAAGACCGTAGGGGCACCCGCCCCGGGCAACGACCGCCGCCTCCAGCCCATCCCAGACCGGCCCGGCGTCATGCCCGGCGGCATAGATTTCGAACGCGCGCTCGCCGCTATAGCTCGCTGCCAGTACCAGCACCGCAACGTCGGCGACAACGCAACGCGCCAGCCCCATGTGCGCGGGCGGCTCGATATTGGAAACTTCGCGCAGGATCTGCGATGCTAGCGGCCCGGCCAAAGCAATTCCGGCCAGATGCTCCTGCTGCCCGACCACCGACACGCGCAAATGCGGTGCCAGCACGCGGTGGCAATAGGACAGATGCCCCTCCATCCGTTCTGCTCCGCCGGTCGAACTGGTCAGCAGATAGTCGGTTTCCCCCAGTCGCCAGACCGTGCCGTCGTCCATTACCATGCCGTCTTCGCGCAGCATGAAGGTGTAGCGCCCGCGCCCGACCGCCAGCTTGACGATGCCGGTCGCGCAGACGATCTCGAGGAAGGCGGCAGCATCCGGCCCCTTCACCGCGAACTTGGCGAGGGTAGAGACATCGACGACACCAGCCGTCGTCCGCACGGCGCGCGCCTCGCGCAGCGCGGCGGCGTGCAGCGTTTCACCAGCCTGGGGATAGGCGCGAGGGCGATGCCACAGGCCGAGCGGTTGCCATAAGGGAGAATGCCGCTGGTGCCGGTCGTACAAGGCGATGCGGCGCGTCGGAGCGGCATGGCCGCCGCCATCCGCCCCCGCCAACGTCGCAAGCGTGAGCGGGGTGTAGGGCGGACGGAAGGTGGTGAGACCGGCCTGTGGGATCGTCACGCCCCCTGCCGAGGCCAATCGGGCGAGCGCGGCCATGTTGCCGAGCTTGCCCTGATCCGTCGCCATGCCAAGCGTGGTGTAGCGCTTGAGATGTTCGACTGAGCGATAGCCTTCCGTCCAGGCGAGATCGATGTCCGAAGCGGCGACGTCGTTCTGGAAATCGATAAAGCTGTGCTTGGCATCCGGCAGATCGGCGATGGCGGGCGCGATCGGCGCGACCTCTCCCGCCGCACTGCCGACGCTGGTGATCCATGCCGGCCCGGCGCCGGGCACGAACGCCTGAATATCCTCACGCCAATCAAGTGTACCCCCTGCCTGACTGTGCAGGTGAACGGTCGGCGTGAACCCGCCCGACATCGCAAGCAGATCGGCTTGATAGCTGAATGTTTCAGTCCAGATATCAGCCTTCACGACGCTCAAGCCCCCGGCGCTGCCTTTTACCGATAGTGGGAAGGCGTTGGTGAAGACGGGAAACAGCGTCTTGGCCTTGGCCGCGACCGCACTCAATTCGGGCCGCGAATCCAGGATCGCGGCGATCGTCCCGCCCGCATCGGCGATGGCGAAGGCAGTCGCATAGGCGTCGTCATTGTTGGTTGCGATCACGGCGCGTTGCCCCGGCAGGACGCCATAACGCCGGATATAGGTCGTCACCGCCCCCGCGAGCATCACGCCGGGCCGGTCGTTGCCGGAGAAGGTCACGGGACGCTCGATCGCCCCGGTCGCCAGGACGATCTTTGCCGCACGAATATGCCAGAGGCGCTGGACCTGCTGGCCAGGACTGGCGGGCTGGCCCGGTTCGACCAGCCGTTCCGACGCCGTGACGAAGCCGTGATCCCACACGCCGGATGCCGTCGTGCGCAGCAGCACGCGAACGCCCACCGCTTCCAGCGTGGTGCGATAGGCGATCGGCGCACGGTCCTGTTCGACCAGCATCACCCTGCCGCCTGCCCCTGCCGCATCCAGCGCCGCCGCGATGCCGGCGGGGCCGGCGCCGACCACCAATGTGTCGCAGAAGGCGCTGCGATGTTCGAACCGGTCCGGGTCCGCTGCGACCGGGGCTTTACCCAACCCGGCAGCGCGGCGGATAACACGTTCGTACAGCATCCAGCGCGACGGCGGCCCGAAGAACGTTTTGTAATAGAAGCCCGCCGGCAGGAATCGCGCGACAAGGCCATTCACCGCGCCGATATCCACCGCCAGCGACGGCCAGCGATTCTGGCTGACGGCGACGAGACCGTCATAGACGAACACGTCGGTGGCCCGCGTGTTCGGCTCGGTCCGTCCACCACTACCGACCGTCACCAGGGCATTGGGCTCCTCGACCCCCGCCGCCATGATGCCGCGCGGGCGATGATATTTGAAGCTGCGCGCGACCAGCCCGATGCCGTTGGCCAGCAGCGCTGCCGCCAGCGTATCGCCCTCGCGCGCCAGCATCGCCTTGCCGTCGAAGGTGAAGCGCAACATCCCCTTGTCGCCGCGTCGCGATGGCCCGGTCATGCGCTTGGCCATTGGGCGAACGCCTCGACCGAGACGATCTCATGCGTCCGCCGATGCCGCCGCAGGACGACCCATTGTCGACAGCCATAAGAATGCCGCCACAACTCATCGTCCAGCCCCCGCGGATTTTCCCGCGCATATAATCGCCCAACCGCCTCATCCGCCGGCATCGACAAGGTCACGACCGAATCGAGCGTGCGCTCATAGGCGAATTCCACCTGCGCGCGCTTGCCGCAATGGGGGCAATCAATCTGCATCATCAGCGCAATTGCGGCATGAAGCCGACCCCGCTTTCATCGATGGTGGCGCCGCGCACGAAGCGATCCAGCGCGAACGGCGCAGCGAGCGGATGGCTCTGCCCCGTCGCAAGCAGATGCGCATACGTCCAGCCCGAGGCGGGCGTGGCCTTGAACCCGCCATAACACCAGCCGCCGTTGAGATAGAGCTGGTCGACCGGGAGCGCGGAGATGATCGGCGATCCGTCGAAACTCATGTCCGTCGTGCCGGACCAGCACCGTACCATCCTCAGGCGCGACAAGGCGGGCACCAATGCAATCGCCTCCGCCGCCGCTTTCTCGATACGGACAGGCAGGCCGCGCTGGGCATAGCTTGGAAACTGATCGGGATCGCCGCCGAGCACGATGCCGCCTTTGTCCGACTGGCTGATATAGCAATGCAGCGATTGCGACATGATCACCGTGTCGATCATCGGCTTGACCGGTTCGGTGACGAACGCCTGCAAGGTCTGCGCCTCGATCGGCAGCTTGATGCCCGCAAGCGCCGCGACTGGTCCGCTATTCCCCGCAACGCAGATGCCGACGCGCCCCGCGCCGATGCTGCCGCGTGTCGTCTCCAACCCGGTGACGCGCCCGCCGGCCATCGTCAGCCCGGTCACTTCGCAATTCTGGATCACGTCCACGCCCAACGCGTCGGCGGCGCGGGCATAGCCCCAGGCGACCGCATCGTGCCGCGCGGTGCCGCCGCGTTTCTGGATCAGCCCGCCATGAATCGGGAAGCGCGCGCCCTCCGACATGTCGAGCACAGGGCAAAGTTTGTGCACCTCCTCCTTGCCCAACAGATCGGCATCGATGCCCGAACAGCGCAGCGCATCGCCACGCTGGGCGAGCTGCGTCAAGTCGCTGTCGGAATGACCGAGAAACAGCGCGCCACGGGGCGAGAACATAACGTTGTAATTCAGCTCGTCACTCATCCCCTCCCACAATTTGAGCGAGAATTCGAACAGGTCATGCAGCGCCTTCTGGCGATAATTGGACCGCACGATGGTGGTATTGCGCCCAGTATTGCCACCGCCGATCCAGCCCTTTTCAAGCACCGCGACGTTGCGAATGCCGTGGACCTTCGCGAGGTAATAGGCCGTCGACAGGCCATGCCCGCCGCCGCCGATGACGATCACGTCATAGTGGCTTTTCGGCACGGGATCGCGCCACGCCCGGTCCCAGCCACGCTGTCCGTTCAGGCCAGCTTTCAGCAGCGCCAGCGCCGAGTAGCGCTTCATGCGGCCCACCCGCGCTGCTCACGCCAATCGGGTTCGAGGCTTGCGAACCGCGCGAGGCCGAGCTTTGAGATTTCCGCAAAGGAACACACGCCGTCGATCACCAGATCGCGGATCGCATGGCCGCTGGCCGGCGAGAGGCCGAACCCGACGCCCGACATAGTGGCGACGGTGAGGTTGCCGGGGTCAGCTGGACGGTCGAGAATCGGGCGGCCATCGGGTGTATTCTCGACCACCCCGGCCCAGCTACGGATGACATTCAGGCCCGCGGCCTTGGGAAACATCTCTGCCACGCGGCGCGCGAGATTCCGGACCAGTGGAGAGGTCGGACGACCCGGTGGCCCATCCGGCGCGGTGGTGATCCACTCATGCGGGCCACCCCCGAAGACGAGGTTTCCCCGTAAGGTTTGGCGACCATATAGGCCATTCCCGTCCACGCCTCCAATCGGCATCAGCGGTGCGGGTTCTGTAACGATCATCTCCGCGCGTGCCGCTGCCAGTGGGAAGTACACGCCGAGCGGCGCGATCAGGGCTTGCGTTTGCGGGCCTGCCGCGACGACCAGCGCATCGCAGGCGATCCGCCCGCGCGCGGTGACGACGGCGCTCGCCTTGCCGCCCCGGGTTTCAATCTCGAGCACCGGGCAATGCTGCACGACGCGCCCGCCCAGATCCTGCAACGCCCAGGCATAGGCCTGCACGGTACGCTGCGGATTGGCGTGGCCGCCAAAGCGCAGATGGATGCCGCCAAGGCAGGTGTGATCGGTCAGCGGAACCATCCCCTGTGCCTGTCGCGCATCGAGATCGTCGACCTGATATCCCATCGCCGTGCACATCCGCCCAACCGCGCGGTAATGGTCGAGCAATTCGGAATCGCGCTGGATGATGATCCGTTCGCGGACATATTCGGTCGGATAGCCGAGCAGATCGTCCATCTGCGGCCACATCCGCTGTTCCTCGGCGAATAGCGGGCTCTGGTAATGCGATGCGCCGCCGCCATTGCGACCCGATGCCTCCCAGCCGACAATGCCCTTGTCGATCACGACGACGTCGAGCCCAGAGCGCGCCAGCCACCACCCCGCGCTGAGGCCGGTGACCCCCGCGCCGATGACGACGACCGATGCGCCCGTGGGCAGGCTGCCGTCAGACATGCATGTTGCCGCCCAGTCCAGACACGATCTCCGCCTCCGCGGGCGTGCCGATCGCCGCATAGGGCGTCCACTGCGTCGGTATGCCGAACCACACGTCCCAACCGGTGGTCATGTCGGCCCCCTCCTGCCAGTCGGCGAGGATGGCGAGCGGGACCGGACGGACCGGCGCACGGAAACTGGCGACCGGTATTTGGTCGAGCGGGACACCGTCGGCCTGTGCGAGCAGACAGCGCACCTGTTCGCGGCAGCGGCGGCCCTGACACTGGCCCATGCCGGCGCGGGTCAGGCGCTTGATCTGGTCGGGGTGTGACGGCCCATCACCTTGCAAGGACGCGAGCGAACGCGCGGCCATGCGCTCCGGACGGGCAAGATAGTTGGGCGGCTGAACGCCGAGCAGGTCGGCGCGGGTGACGTCCTCGCACTGGCAGACGATGGTATTGACGGGGGCGTACGTTGCGAGCGCGCTGGCCCAGGCCTGCAGGCGATCGGCGCTGGGCGGCACGACGTCGGCGCAATCACCGATCAACGTGATGCGGTCGTCCGGTTTGGCATCGGCGGCGAGCAGCAGTTCGGTCGCCGGGATCGCGCCGATGGCGAGCACCATCGTGTCGCAATCCACGTCTTGCATACGGACTCCGTCCGAGAGTGTGACGCCATGGATTCCGTCAATCCCGCCGCGCGCTTCGGCAATCGTGTGGCCGAGGAACACCGCGACGCCCGCCGCCGCAACCTGGGCCGCAAGGTGTGCCGGTCCCTGCACGCGGTCAGCGATCTCGACGATGCCGGTTACCGCAATCCCGTGCGCCAGCGCGAGCAACGCCGTCTCCAGCCCGAGCGCGTCCGACCCGACGACGAGCACCCGCCGGCTGGCCAGCGCATCATAGCGCGTGAGCAAGGCCGCAAAACCCTGTGCCCCCATCACACCCAGCTGCGACCATCCGGCAAAGCCCAGCACCACGTCGCGCGCGCCGGTCGCCAAGACCAACCGGTCGAAGCCGACCATGCACGCCGCCTCGCCATCCGCGATGCCCAGCAAAGGTTCGGACAAGGCGCGCATCGCCGGACCATTCACATACAGCCCCCACGCGACCGTGCCGAGCCGTACATCCACGCCCACCTCGAAGGCCTGCTCCAGGGCAGGATTGGCGCCGAACAGCTGTTCCAGCATCCGACCCGATTGCTGCACCGCGGCCGTCGCCCGGCCACCGAAATAGAACGGCACGTCGGTGCCGATCAGCGCCCCCGGCACGGGATGTTCGTCCAGCAGCAACACGCTCGCGCCGCCCCGTGCCGCTGCGATCGCCGCCGCCGTCCCGGCGGTTCCCGCGCCGACCACCACGACGTCGAAGCGGCTATCCGGCGCCCGAATCTTGCCGTCGATCGCATGGACATCGACCGCCATCAGATCGCGTCCAGCGCCTGCGCCAGATCGGCGATCAGGTCATCGACATGCTCGATCCCGACCGACAGGCGCAACGTTGCATCGGTAATGCCGCCCTGCGCGCGCTCTGCCGCGGAAATCGCGTAATGCGTCGTCGTCGCCGGATGCGTGATCAGCGTTTCCGATCCCCCGAGGCTGACCGCGAAGCGCAACAGCTTCAGCGCATCGAGGAAACGAAACGCCTCCGCCTCACCGCCAGCCAAGACGAAGGAAAAGGTCGATCCTGCCGCCTTGCACTGCCGGTCATAGACCGCCCGTTGCGGCGTTCCCTCCGCCAGAAATCCGAGGAACGTGATACCCGCCACCCGGGGTGCATCGCGCAGGAATTCGGCCACCTTGCGGGCATTGTCCATCGCCCGCTCGACGCGAAGGTGCAGCGTCTCCATCGAGCGCAGCACCAGCCAGCTGGTATACGGATCGAGATGACTGCCCAAGGTCGTGCGGAGCAACCGGAGCGGCGCGACCAGCGCCTCCGTACCCGAGACGCCACCCGCCAGCAGGTCACTATGCCCGCCGCAATATTTGGTCAGGCTGGTCATGCACAGGTCCGCGCCGAGAGCGATCGGGCGCTGCATCATCGGGCCGAGCAGCGTGTTGTCCACCACCACCAGCGGCCTCAGCCCGTTGCGCAGGCCGATCGCGTCGGCGATCTCCACCACCAGCGCGATATCGATAATCGCCGCCGTCGGATTGGCCGGGCTTTCCAGCACGATCAGTTTCAGCGGCCCGGCGGCCAACGCTTCGGCCACCGCCCCCTCGATATTCGCCCGATCGCAGCCATCGGTGAACGCCGCCTGCGTCACGTCGAACTGCGGCATCAAATTGGTGTACAGCCCGTTGGTGCCGCCATAGATCGGCCGGCTGAAGACCACGCTGTCGCCCGGCCGCAGATGCGCCAGCGCGATCGCGACATGCGTGGCCATGCCGCTGTTGAACACCGCCGCGCCCTCTGCCCCGTCAAGCGCGGCCAGCCGCCCCTCGACCATGTCAAGATTGGGATGGCCAAGCCGCGAATAGATATGGCCGGGCTTGCCGACTTCCGGCCCGGTGCCGTCGAAATACGCCTCGTGAATGTCCTTCGCCTGCCGCGCCGAGGCATAGGCGAAGGTCGATGTCATGTAGATCGGTGGCTTCGCGGCATTGGACGCGCTGGCGGGATCGTATCCGGCGCGCACGGCCAGTGTTTCGGGATGCCAGTTACCCATATCGTCCGCCTTCATGCCCCGACCTGACCGGAAGCGGCGCGATCGATGAAGTCCGCCGCCCGCGCGCAATACCAGTCGATGAAGCGCAACGTCAGCGATTCCGCCGTCGGGCTGTACGGGCCGGGACGATAGCCGGGCGAGCGGATGCCGATCTGGTTGTGCTCGGCGAATTCCTTGTCCTGCAAATTGGTCTGCGTCCACAGATGGGTCAGCGTTTCGACGTCGTAATCCACGCCCTCCAACGCATCCTCATGCACCAGCCAGGTCGACACCACATGCGTCTCGGTCGGAGACACCGGCATGGCGTTGAACGAGAAGGTATATTCCGAGGTCGAATGGCAGAAATTGTTCGGCTCGATCGCCCAGCGCAGCGACCCCAGATCGCCATCGCCCGCCGCGCACATCAGCTTCTTCACCGCGAAATCGCCGCTGGTGGTCATCGCCACGGTGCCGGGGTTGAGCGCGAAGCGCACCGCCTGCCACCACTCTTCGCCCGCCGGGCCGCTGGGCAGGCCGAGTTCGGTCATCCGCGTCTCGAACGCCCTGGCCCCCTCCTCCTCCAGATCGAAATATTCCGCCGCGCCGACCGGGAACGTGTGCGACAGTTCCGGGTGGCCCGATGCGCAATGATAGCATTCGCGCCCATTCTCCATCACGAGCTTCCAATTGGCGTTCTCGACCAGCACCGCCTTATGCGCCACCTTGGCGTGGAGCAGGTCGTGCGGCGCGAGCAGCGGCGTCAGGTCGCTGCGCAACGTCGCGATATCGGGCGCCGTCTCGGCCAGGCAGATGAAGATCGCACCCGCAATCGTCTCAAGATGCACCTGGCCCAGCGGATAGGCACCCTTGTCGAACCCCTCGGGCATCCGCCCCGCCGCGATCAGCCGCCCGTCCAGCCCGTAGGTCCAGCGATGATAGGGGCAGGTCAGCCGGGGCAGGTTGCCTTGCCCCGGCCCGCACAGGATCGACCCGCGATGCCGACAGCTGTTGTGGAAACCGCGGATCACGCCGTCCCGCCCGCGCACGATCAGCACCGGCCAGCGCCCGACCATGAAGGACAGATAGTCCCCCGGTCGCCGCACCTCGGCCTCGAACCCGGCGAGCAACCACGATGTCCCGAAGATCGCGGTAAGATCGAAATCGAACGCGGCGGGATCGTTATACAGCCCCTGCGGCAACGAATGGCCGGTCGGCCGGTCGCGCAGCATCGCCTTTATGCCGTCCAGATCCACCACAGGCCCCCAACTCATCATGGCGAAAGGTCTGCATGAGCGCGCGGTTCACGGAAAATCGCATTTGCGCATGGCCGCATGTGAAAATCTGTAAGTGCGACAATCGCTTCGCCAAACGGTTGCGCGGCGACAAAAAACGCGGTTGGTATCGCAAATAGTCATGAGCTCGGGAGGCTGGAACAATAATACGCGCGAAAACCGTCAATCGCCGCTGGCTGCCGCTCAATGCGCTGCGTGCGTTCGACGCGGTGGGGCAGCGGTTGAGCTTCACGGCGGGCGCCCAGGCGCTCAACGTGTCGCAGAGCGCGGTCAGCCGGCACATCATCAGCCTGGAAGAGTTGCTCGGCCAGAAACTTTTCGACCGCTCCGGGCAGAAGCTCGTCCTGACCGCCGCCGGCCTGGCGCTCCTGCCCGAGGTGCGGCGCTCGTTCGACCGGCTCGAACATACGATGAATGCGATCAGCACCAATCCCGACGCCGGCCGGCCGATCCGCATCCACATTCCGCCATCATTGTTACAGCAAGTGGTGATGCCGATGCTGCGCGCCTTCCATGCCGACCATCCCGATATCCGCATCGACATATCAAGTTCGCCCGTCACCGGCCTGCCGAGCAACGAAACCGATATGGCGATCGTCTTCGACCGGCCGAACATCGACGATCGCGTCACCGACCTGCTGTGGATGGTCCGTGTCGCGCCGATGTGCTCGCCCGAGGTCGCCGCCGCCAATGCCGGCAAGACGCTCGAGGACTTCCTCGCCGACAACGATCTGCTCCATGTGACGCTATCGGGCGAACCACGCGGACTGTTGTGGAGCACCTATGCCCGGCAGGCCCGGATCGATCTCGATGCCAGCCGCGGCCTTGCCTTCGACACCGCGTCGCTCTCGGTCGGCTATGCGATGAACGCCGACGGCGTGGCGCTCGCCGATCTGGACATGTTCGCGCCCGAAATCGCCTCGGGCCGGCTGGTCGTGCCGTACGACGCCACGATCGAGGACGGCTATGGCTATTATCTCAAGCTCCGTCCGGAGGATCTGTCGGACCCTTCCATCTCGCTGTTCCGATCCTGGCTGATCGCGCAATTCGGCGCTCGCGCAGGGGTCGCGACCGCCGATGACTTGGCGTAAGGCCATTATGCCGAAATTGCTTTCGCACATGGCCCGTGACGCCTTATCCGGTCCAGCATGGATATGACCCGCACGCTCCCCATCGCCCAGCCGACTGGCCCCCAGCCGACTGGCCCCCAGCCGACCTTCCCAAATTCAACCGCCGATCCCGCGACGGTCGCGATCCTCGAGACGATAGAGACGCGGCTGCGCTGGCTGTCGTCCTGGACGATCCACAATGCCAATCACCTGCGCGACAGCCGGGATGGATTGAAGGTCGGCGGCCATCAGGCGAGTTGCGCGTCGATCACCGCGATCATGACAGCACTGTATTTCGGCGTGCTCGGCCCCAACGACAAGGTCGCCGTGAAGCCACATGCCGGTCCGGTGCTACACGCAATCCATTACCTACTCGGCCAACAGAGCCTCGATGCACTGCAGCGGTATCGCGGCTTTGGCGGCGCGCAAAGCTATCCCAGTCGCACCAAGGATACGATTCCGGTCGATTTCTCGACCGGATCGGTTGGCCTCGGCGTGGCCATCACCGCCTTTGCCAGCCTGATCCAGGATTACCTCATCGCGCATGGCGATCTGGCCGAGGCGGACGCCGGTCGGATGATCGCACTGATGGGGGACGCCGAACTCGACGAAGGCAATATCTACGAATGCCTGATCGAGGCGTACAAGCATGACATCCGCAATTGCTGGTGGATCGTCGATTACAACCGGCAGTCGCTCGACAGCACGACGGCAGACCGCATGTTCCGCCGGTTCGACGACATTTTCGAAACGTGCGGCTGGCGGGTCGAAACCCTCAAATACGGCAAGCGCCAGCGCGCGGCGTTCGCCTTGCCCGGCGGTGCGCCGCTGGAAGATTGGATCGATACCTGCCCGAACGCGGAATTCGCCGCACTGACCTATCAGGGCGGTGAGGCCTGGCGCGTCCGGCTGACCGCCGATCTTGCCGCATTCCCCGCAACGCTGGCGCTGATCGCCGAATGGACCGACGACGCGCTCGGGTCGCTGATGACCAATCTCGGCGGCCATTGCATCGCCACCTTGCTCGACGCCTTCGCGCGGTGCGACGACGAAGTGCCGACCCTGTTCATCGCCTATACCGTCAAGGGGTACGGCCTGCCGTTCGCCGGGCACAAGGACAACCATTCCGGCCTGATGAACCCCGGCCAGATCGAGCGCCTGCGCGACAGTCTCGGCATCGTCGCGGGTGAGGAATGGGAACCCTATGGCGGGCTCGGCGCGAACGTCGCGGCACAGGCCAAGGCGATCGTCGACGCCAGCGCGCTGGCCGATCTGCGCATGGACCGCCGGGCGGCGATGGTTCCGGTGCCCGACACCCTGCCCGTGCCGGATGGCGACGAACTCTCCACCCAGGCGGCGTTCGGGCGGATCCTGCTCGATCTCGCCAAATCGGGGCATCCGCTGGGCGACCGGATCGTCACGACGTCGCCCGACGTGACGGTCTCGACCAACCTCGGCGCGTTCGTCAACCAGCGCGGGCTGTTCCGCCGCCGGGAACTGACCGACGTGTTCTCGAAAGCCCGTATCCCGACCGCGCAGAAATGGGCCGGCCACGGTGCCGGCCAGCATATCGAACTGGGTATTGCGGAGAACAATCTGTTCCTGATGCTCGCCGCGTTGGGCCTTGCCGCGCCGCTGTTCGGTACGCGGTTGATGCCGATCGGCACGGTCTATGATCCGTTCATCGCCCGCGGCCTCGATGCGCTGAACTATGCCTGTTATCAGGATGCGCGCTTCCTGCTCGTGGCAACGCCATCGGGCGTGACGTTGGGGCCGGAGGGTGGCGCGCATCAATCGATCAATTCGCCGCTGATCGGCATCGGCCAGCCCGGCCTGACCTATTTCGAACCCGCTTTTGCCGACGAACTCGCGTTGATCATGCGCTGGTCCTTCACGCACATGCAGGAGGCCGATGGCGGGTCGGTCTATCTGCGCCTGTCCACCCGCGCGATTTCCCAGATCGCGCGCACGGACGATGCGTGGCAGCAGAGCGCGCTGAACGGCGGTTATTGGCTGATCGCGCCGAGCGGCGCTTGCGATACGGCGATCGTCTTTACCGGCGCGATCGCCCCGGAAGTGCTCGCCGCACATGCCGAACTGACCGAGGATCTGCCAGGACTCGGCTTGCTGGTGGTGACGTCGCCCGATCTGCTCCATCGGGACTGGTCGGCGCGTCAGGCGCAGCGCTGGACAGGCGGCGCGCGGTCGCCCGCGCATGTCGAAACCCTGCTCGGCGCACTGGCGCCCGGCGCAGGCCTCGTCACGATCATCGACGGCGCGCCATCCACGCTGTCGTGGCTCGGCGGCGTATCGGGCATGCGCGTCAGCCCGTTGGGCACCGACAGCTTCGGCCAGACCGGCGACCTGCCGGATCTTTACCGCCGCTATCGTCTCGACACCCAAGCGATCGTCGATGCGGTCGCCGAACTGTTTCTTTGATGTCTGATCCCGGAATCGCTCCACGCTTGGCACCGATGGTCGCTCCGCCCGCAAGATACGGATCACACCAGCGGTGGAGGGTTCGGCGTGAAATACCCAATTGTTCCAGCGTTTTACGAGCCGCGATTGGTCGACGATCCTGATGCTCTCGAGCTAGCCGCGTTTTGGCGCTGAGCCGAGGGCTGGGACATTGAGAATTCGGAGCCTCTGATCGGAAGGCTGGTGCTTTTTTCTGGCCAGCGCTGCATTCGCGCGCCGCCCATCTCGTTCACCGGCCCATCAATTGTCGTAATAACTGCGGGAGCGCGCGATTCGGCGTCGTTTGCGCGTGGCCAGGGCCCAACAGGTAAGGCTGACTCCAAATATCCCCAGCGATGCAAGCGCGACCATCACCGTGTTAGGGGCAGGCGCGGCATAGGCTAAAACAAATGCTGCCAGCAATGCTGCCACATAAGCGAAGCAAGCAAGCACGACGCGTATCCGTTCCCGCGGGCTTGGCGCGTCGAACGGGCACACGATTGCGAGGCACGCCGCCGCCGAGACGATTGCGACAAGAACCTCCCAACCGACGTTATTTAGCAAGGCTAGAACACCGACCACCAAGGAGAGCATCGACAAGAACGAAGCGAACATGCGAAGTCGTACCATTAAAGCGCTCCTGGCCCTTGCCCAATCGATAACGCGGCTTCTTGAGATTTGATAATCACTTCAGTGGCACGCGCCTGGAAAAATTCGATACTCGAACCTTCCAAGCGAACGGCGGTCAGCACGCCGGTTGCGTATACGCCGGTATCGATCCCGATCCGGTGAGGCGTATTGATGGGTTCCTCCGAACTCCAGCTGTGCCCGTAAACGACGACCTTATCGAAACGGGTATCGACCTTCAGGAACTCCTCACGAATCCAAAGGCAGTCTTCGTCCGCCTGCTTCGATATCGCGACCCCCGGTCGGAGACCGGCGTGAACAAATATATAGTCGCCGCACACCTTTTTGATGGGCAACTGGCGCAAAAGATCGAGATGGGACGCTGGCATGCGATCGCACAGCTCGTCGCGCAACCTCCGGCAATCCACTTCATCGAACGACGCGGCACCGACCGGCATCGGTATTCCATAAGAACTCAGGGTCTGTTGCCCATCGTGCTGCAGCCACGTCACCTGCTCTTCGGGACGGTCAAGAAAACTGAGAAGGAGCTCCTCATGGTTGCCGCGAAGGATCACAATTTCGACCGGGGCATGCCGCGACAACCAAACGAGCGAGGCGAGGACGTCAGACGATCGCGGACCACGATCAACATAATCACCACAAAAAATTAGGAGCGTGGGCCGGTCTTCCACGTTTCCTGCGATGTCGGAAACTATGGCTTCCAATAATGCCGTGAACTGGATGTAGCATCCGTGGATATCGCCGACCGCATAGATAACCTTGCCATCCGTGGACGCAGCCCGCGCAGACTGGACATGCGGGCCACGAGACACCTTTACGGCATGCGCGGACTTTGGATCAGCGTCCGTCATTCAGGATCGTGCCGAGCAATGCGGTCCAGCGCGTTCGCAAGCTGGTTGTAGCGCGATATGGTACCATCAGGATCATAATCTGCGTCTCGTCGCGCCTCGCTCCAGCGTGCTCTAATCTTCGCCAACTGCGCATTTGAAACGCCATCCCGCTGAGCGCGACCAAACGCTGTCCTCAACCTTGCGTCGGCATTCAACACGTCTTGATAGATACAGCGATCTTCGTCGCTACCTGGCGTGCACGGGGAAATGTTCGTCGAACCGTCACGGTGGTCGAGAACGTTTTGGACGCCCCGGCTTGAAGTTTCCAAGCGGGTTGGGGGCGCTCGCAATGTCCCAGCAGCGTCGGCACGATGGGAGATCGCAACGGGTTCGGGTGGCAATCTTGCGAACGCGCGCGACTTTACGGACAACGCCTTTTGCCCCGATGCGCTTCTATCCAGCGCCGGTTCGCCTTTCGGGGATCCAAAATCCTCCACCGGCTTGGGCAAAGCCGAGGCTTCTGGAGATGCCGCTTGCAGCGGCGCGGGACGGTCGGGTCGTGATTGCGGCGATACCCGCGATCTGGTTTGGGCGGTACTTGTCTGCTCTGTCGGATTTTCACGGTGCACATAGGCAATCGCCAAACCGACCGTTGCAACGAGAACCAGCGCGGGGGCGGCAAACGTAACCACGCGCCGCTTGACGCCCCCGCTCCCAGCATGCGCGATGACGCTGCTGGGCGTTGGGGACGCCAGCGTCCGACCGGCGAGCGGTTTGAAAATGCGCGCCATTTCGAGCGCCGCTGCTCCATTTCCAAAGATATCCGACATGTCGATCCCTGTTCACTGCCTACCATCGCGCCAGACGGGTTTACCCGCCATTAATTGGACGCTGTACCATGCTCCGGGCCAGAAGATCCGTCGTCAGAAATCTCCATGTGTCTCAACACGAAACGAATCATGGCTCCTTGTGTCGGCGGCGGTGGCTTACGCTCCGCTGGGGTAGGGGTTTTCTTGATCAGCGCCAGGGGATGACGGCGACGGCGATATGACGCTCGATTGTCTCTGGGCAGTTGTAAGCAGCAAGGGCTGCTCATCCCCAGTTTCTAGGGGGAGCCACCGAAGAAGAGCGGCGAGCGCTCAGATGCGGTGTTCGCCCTTTACCCAGCGCACCGTACCCGACGATGCACGCATCACCACGCTCTCGGTCGTCATCGTACCGCCCTTGCGCTTGACGCCCGCCAACAACGACCCATCCGTCACGCCGGTCGCGGCGAAGATGCAGTCGCCCTTGGCCAGTTCGGTCAGGTCGTATTGTTTGTCGAGATCGGTCACGCCCCATTTCGCCGCGCGTCCGCGCTCGTCGTCGTTGCGGAACAACAGGCGGCCCTTGAACTGCCCGCCGACGCAGCGCAGCGCCGCCGCCGCCAGCACGCCCTCCGGCGCGCCGCCCGAGCCCATATAAATGTCGATCGTCGTATCCGGGTTGGTCGTCGCGATCACGCCCGCGACGTCGCCGTCACCGATCAGCATGATGCCACAGCCCAGAGCGCGCAGTTCGGCGATGAGCTTTTCGTGGCGCGGACGATCGAGCACGCAGGCGATGATCTCGCTCGGCTCAACGCCCTTGGCCGCCGCCACCGCCATCACGTTCTCGGTCGGCGTGCGATCGAGATCGATGATGCCCTCAGGGTAACCGGGGCCGATCGCGATCTTGTCCATATACACATCGGGCGCGTTGAGCAGACCGCCTTGCTCGGCGATCGCCAGCACGGCCAGAGAGTTCGGCCCGGCGGTGGCGCAGATCGTCGTACCCTCCAGCGGATCGAGCGCGATGTCGATCTTCGGACCCTTGCCGATCGCGGAGCCGACCTTTTCGCCGATGAACAGCATCGGCGCCTCGTCGCGCTCGCCCTCGCCGATCACCACGGTGCCGTCCATGTAGAGCGAATTCAGCGCCTCGCGCATTGCCTCCACCGCTGCGGCATCCGCCGCTTTCTCGTCACCACGCCCCACCAGCTTCGACGCGGCGACCGCCGCCGCCTCGGTGACGCGGACCATTTCGAGGACGAGAACGCGGTCGAGAACCTGGCTGGCGGCGGTGGTCATGAAGTTCCTCTCTTGTGCTTTGGCTGCTTGAGCTTTGCCTGCGCGGATAAGCGGCAAGTGCTACGATGTCGAGACTCAGTGCTGGGTCGAGACTCCGTGCTGGGTCGAGACTCAGTGCTTGCGGCGCGGCGGCGCGATTTCGAACAGCAATGGCCATTCCTTGCCGGTGACAAACAGGCGGCGACGCTGCGCATCCCAGGCGATGCCGTTGGCGACCTGATTCTCGCCGAACACCCCGGCCTTGGCGTGCAGCGCGGAAAGATCGATCCAGCCGACGACATGCCCGGTGCGCGGATCGATCCGCGCGATCCGGTCCGTCAGCCAGACATTGGCCAGGATCTCGCCATCGAGATATTCGAGTTCGTTGAGGTTGGCGACAGGCTGGCCGTTCGCCGTCACCTTCAGCGTGCGGCGCAGGCGGAAGGTCGCGGGATCGAGGAAGCGCAAGGTCGGCGTGCCGTCCGACAGGATCAACTGGGTCGACGTGGCGGTCAACGCCCAGCCCTCCCCTTTGTAGCGAAAGGTCGCCAGCTTGCGGAGCCCAGTGCGCGACCAGCGAAAGCCCATGCCGTCGCGCCAGGTAAGGCTGATGATCTGGTCCCGCCACGGCGCGATCCCCTCACCGAAGAAGGGCGGCGGCACGGTCGCGCTCGCCAGCACCTTGCCGCTGTCGAGATCGACCTTGCGCAGGCCCGATCGGCCGACTTCGCCGGTGCTTTCGAACAGCGCACCGTCGAGGTAGAACAGCCCCTCGGTATAAGCGGTCGGGTCATGCGGATGGGTGCGCAGGACGGTCGCCGCCTCGACCGGAACCTGCGCCGCGCACAGGTTCGGTATGAACAGCGCCAGCGCGAGGAGCACGGCCCGGATCAATCGCGCAGCAATTCGTTGATGCTGGTCTTGCTGCGCGTCTGGGCATCGACGCGTTTGACGATCACCGCGCAATAGAGCGCGGGCTTGCCGTCCCCGCCACCAAGCGACCCGGGCACGACGACGGAATATGGCGGCACTTCTCCGCGGAAGACTTCGCCGGTCGCACGGTCGACGATCTTGGTCGATGCGCCGAGATAGACGCCCATCGACAGCACCGCGCCCTCGCCGACGCGCACACCCTCCGCCACTTCGCTACGCGCACCGATGAACGCGCCGTCGCCGATGATGACCGGATCGGCCTGTAAGGGCTCCAGCACGCCGCCGATGCCCGCACCGCCCGAGATATGCACGTTCGCGCCGATCTGCGCGCAACTGCCGACCGTCGCCCAGGCGTCGATCATCGAATTCTCGCCGACATAGCCGCCGATATTGACGAAGCTCGGCATCAGCACCGCGCCCTTCGCGATATATGCGCCGCGCCGCACGATACTGCCGGGCACGCTGCGGAAGCCCGCCTCACGGTAGCGATTCTCGCCCCAGCCTTCGAATTTGGAGGGCACTTTATCGAACCAGTTCGCCGCGCCCGGCCCGGCCATGATCTCATTATCGTTCAACCGGAAGCTGAGCAGCACCGCTTTCTTGAGCCACTGGTTGACCCTCCAGCCGCTCCCTCCCGTTCTCTGGCTGCCGTCCGGTTGGGCGACACGGGCTGCACCCGAATCAAGCAGCTCAAGTGCCTCGTCCACGGCGATACGGACCGACCCGGTTGTGGAGAAGCCGAGGTTCGCGCGATCTTCCCACGCGGCGTCGATCACGGTTTGCAGCGATTCGCTCAACTTCAGGCCTCCAATATTGTATGCAGCCAGTGGCTGACGTCGTGCGTGGTGAAATCGACGTGCGCGTATACCGCACTGCGCGTTTCATCGGGCGTCTGTTCGGAGCCGTTATCGATCCACAAAGTGGTCATGCCGATGTCTTTGGCGGGCTGGAGATTGCGCACCATATCCTCGGCGAACAGCGAAAGCTTGGGATCGATATCGAGCGCGGCGCACAGCCCGGCATAAGCCGAGGCGTGCGGCTTGGGCACAAGGCCCATCGCGTGGACATCGTGGATCGCTTCGAAACTTGCGCCGAGCCCCAGCCGCCCGAGCACCTTGCTCGCATATGGCGTATCGGCGTTGGTGAAGACGATCTTGCGCCCCGGCAGCCGGGCGATGGCAGCGGCGAGCGGGGCATTCTCCTCCAGCACGTCCATTTCGACATCGTGGACGAAGGCGAGGAATTCGTGCGGGTCCACCGTGTGATCGGCCATCATACCGGCCAGCGTGGTGCCGTAGCTATGAAAATAGCCCTTCTGGATGCGATGCGCCTCGGCCAGATCCACGTTCAGGCGCTGCGCCAGATACGCCGTCATCTTCGCATCGATCTGGTCGAACAACCGCGCGCTCGCCGGATACAGCGTATTGTCCAGATCGAAGATCCAGGTTTGGATATGGGCAAGGCGCGGGTCCATCTGCGCGCGGCTGTACGGCGGGCGGGTGCTGCGGGCAATGCCCGCTTTTGTAATCCCGTCATTCCCGCGCCGGCGGGAATCCAAACGGGCCGACGACGCGAGAGATTATCGAGCTTGGATCCCCGCTTGCGCGGGGATGGCGGAATTCAGGTCAATGTTGATACGCCTTGGGTAACGCCCCTTCCTGCGGTTGCATGTAGCGATTGCGCAGCAATTCCTGCCGGGTGGTCAGCGGTTGCTTCACGCCATCGATGTAGACCGACAGCGCGGCGGTATCGAGTTCGAGCGGATCGCCCGACCAGATCACCACATCGCCGCGCCGTCCCGGGCGCAGGGAGCCGATCTCGCCACCCATGCCGATCGCATCCGCCGTGACCGAACTGATCGCGGCGAAGGCCGCATCCCAGCTCAGCCCGGTCGCGCCGGGAATTTTACCCAAAGCGACCAAATTGCCAGCATATTGCTTTTCCAGCCGCGCCTGACGTGCCTCATTGTCGTTGATCATACCGATGCCGACCATAACGCCCGCCGCCTTCATGCGACCGACATTCGACTGGGTCGAGCCAAGCTGTTCGAACGAAACGGGGAGGTCAATCAGCGCGCTGGCGATGACGGGAATGCGCGCAGCGGCGATCTGCGACGCGACCGTCCAGCCCTCCGCCGCACCGACGAAGACCAGTTTCAGCGCGGGGAATTCGCGCTTGAGGTCGATCAGCGCCAGAATGTCCGACGCACGCTCGACATGGATCAGCAGCGGCATACGCCCGGCGACGACCGGCACCAACGCTTCGGCATCGGCACGGTTCAGCAGGGCTTCCTTGCCGACATCGCCATAGCCGTTCGGATTGCGCGAATAGTCCTTCACCTGCGCCAGTGCGTTACGGAACTGCGCGATCGCTGCCGGACGGCTACCGCCTGCCGCGCGCGCACCGGCTTCGCCATATTCCATGAACTGGAACGCCCGCGCCTTGGTCACCGCATCGCGGTCCGCGCCGAGATCGATCACCGCACCCTGCCCCGCGAAGATCGAGCCGTTATTGTCCGGCGCGACGATCGCGCGCGTGATCCCCTCGGCCCGATTGAGCGGGATCGAACTGGTCTTTGGGTTCACCGCCGGCGCGATATCGATCGCGGCGTGGAACGGGCTCTTGTCCGCGCCCGCATCATTGGTCTGTTCGACCCCGTCGACCTCGACGATGCCCATCCGCGTGAAACCGGCGACGATGCCCGGCGTGACATAGCGTCCACCAGCATCGACCGTTTCGACATTGGCGGGCACGGCGATCGCCTTACCCGCCGCGACGATCCTGCCGTCACGGACGATCACGGTGCCGCCGTCGATCGGCGCGGAGCCGTCGCCGATGACGAGCTTGGCGTTGACGATCGCGACCGACTGCGCGACGGCAGGGGAGATCAACAGGGGGGTCGCAAAAAGAGCGGCGGTGCTGAGCAGCAGGAGGTGCTTCACTTGGTGTCTCCCGCGCCCGGCTGGCCGAGTTCGAAATCGGAGACCGGTCTGAGTTTCGGATTATCGGCATCGTAGAGCATCGCCCCGTCGATCCAGATCTTTTCTGGCCGCGAATAGACGCTGAACGGATTACCGTTCCACAACACCACGTCGGCCATCTTGCCCGGCTTCAGGCTGCCGGTCTTATCGGCGATGCCCAGCGCCTTGGCCGGGTTGATCGTCAGCCATTCCCACGCCGTCGCGTCCGAAATCTGCATCCCCGCGCGACGCCCGGCGGCCAGCGCCTTCCCGACTTCCTGATTGAGCCGTTGGATGCCGTTCTCGTCATCGCTATGGATCATCGCGCACGCCCCGGCATTCTGCAGCAACGCGAGATTTTCGCTGATCGCGTCATAGCTTTCCATCTTGAAGCCCCACCAATCGGCCCACACGGCCGCGCAGGTGCCATTGGCTTTCAACAGATCGGCGATCTTGTACGCTTCGACCGCGTGGTGAAACGCGCCGACGTGATAACCGAATTCCTTGGCCATATCGAGCACGATGGCCATTTCGTCAGCACGGTAGCAATGGTTCTGGACGAGGATTTCGCCCGCCAGCACACCGCGCAGCGTGTCCATCCCGATGTCCCGGCCGGGCTCTTCCCCGCCATCCTTCTCGAACTTGTCCCACTTGCGCTTGTACTCGACCGCCTTGGCCCAGGTCTGGCGATCGACCGCGATATTGCCCATCCGGGTCGAAGGCTCGCGGCCCTTGCTGCCGTAAACGCGCTTTGGATTCTCGCCGCACGCCATCTTCAGGCCGTACGGTGCGCCGGGAAATTTCATGCCCTGTTCGGTGCGGGCATAGACGTTCTTGATGACGACCGACCGGCCACCCATCAAGTTCGCCGAGCCGGGCAGGATTTCCAGCGTGGTGACCCCGCCATTGACGAGCGCCCGGCTGAACCCCGGATCTTGCGGCCATACGCTATGTTCGGCCCACACATCCGGCGTGGTGGGGGACGTGGCCTCGTTGCCGTCCGAATTGGCCTGCACGGCGGGCGAGGGATAATCGCCGAGATGGCTGTGGATGTCGATGATGCCGGGTGTCACGACCTTGCCGGTGCCGTCGATCACGGTCGCGCCGGCGGGGGCAGCGAGGTTCTGGCCGACCGCGACGATCTTGCCGCCGGCGAACAATACCGACCCGCCTGTGAGGCTGCCGCCCTCGCCATCGAACACGGTGACGTTGGTCACCAGGGTTGGGACGCCGGGATAAGGCTTGTAGGTCGACGGATACGGGTCGTGGCTATAGCCCTTGCCCATGCCGGGTGCCGGTTGTTTGGTCGCGGAGGCGCTGGCGCTCTTGGGACCTTCTGCCTTGCCATCCGTGGCACACGCCGAAAGCAAAGACAGCGCCGCCACGACGCCGCCTGCACGAAACGACCAGCCGCTCGCCCGAAACCCGATTGCCATGCTCACCCCTGTTGCGCGCCGCCGTTGCGGCCTGTGCCGATTACGTCCCGGCGACCGAGAAATCCTGCACCACCGCCGCCGTGTCAACGGGAGGCAAAAATAAGTTTCCGACTGCGCGGGTCGGAAATCAACGCTCGCAAGCCAAAGCAGATCAAAAGGGGGCGGCTTTTGTGCCACGGACTGATCTTAGCGCGCGAGGCGTTGATCGCGCTGGACCCGCAGAATGCCATGTTGCGCGATGCCTTCCGCGCGGTGGCGCCGCATTTCCTCAGCTGACGGGCGCGCCCGCCCAGGCGTCGGCGGCGGCGAGCGCTTTGGGATCGTCGACGTCGATCCAGTCGAGATCGCTGCATTCCACTGTCAGCGCGCTGCCCCTTGGGATAAGCGCGCGGACCGCTTCGGTAATCGATGGCGCTTCGAGCCGTTCAAGCGCGGCAAAGAAAGCCGGGCCAACGGCGAACACGCCGGTATCGTAGCAATCATGCGGCGACATTTCCTTGCCGATCGCGACAATGCGATCGCCCTCGGTAGCAACGAAGGTCACGTCGAGCGGATCGACCCAGGGATGTCCCAGCCGGCGGTCAATGCCTAGCCTGAGGCCTTCGCCCGCGCCTGCCGCCGCCATGCGCGCGTAGAGCGCAGGGTCGACGAGGTGGTCGCACATCGCCAGCAACGTCTCCCCCCCCGCCAGCAATGGCGCGGCAGCCAAGGCCGAGACACCGTTGGGCTGGCGCCAGTCCGCAGTGCGCGCGGTTCGGACCGTCACCGGCCAGTCGCGGGCGGCAAGATGCGCCTCGATATCCTCAGCGCGATAGCCGGTGGTGACGATCACCCGCGTGATGCCAGCCCGTGCCAGCCGTTCGATCGCGTGATCGATCAGCGGCTTGCCCGCCACCTCGCACAGCGGTTTCGACTCGGCGGCATCGCGCAGGCGCGTGCCTGAGCCCGCCGCGAGCAGGACCGCCGTGTCGATTTTACGCACGCTCACCAAATTTGGCTCAGGCGGCGGCGGCGATGAAGTCTTCGACCGCGATCTGCGCCAGATCGTCGGTCATCTGGATCGGCGGGTGCTTGCAGAAATACGCCGATGCGGGGTGGACCGGCCCGGCAAGGCCACGATCGGCGGCGAGCTTGGCACACCGGATCATGTCGATCGCCACGCCGGCGCTGTTCGGGCTGTCCTCGACCGAGAGACGCATTTCCAGGTTCATCGGCACGCCGCCGAACATCGTGCCTTCCATGCGCAGGAAGCAAACCTTGTTGTCGTTCTGCCACGGCACATAGTCGGACGGGCCGATATGCACGTTGTCGTCGCTCAGGCGCTCCGCGGCGACCGACTGCACCGCTTCGGTCTTGCTGATCTTCTTCGATTCCAGGCGGCGATGGTTCGACATGTTGAGGAAGTCGGTATTGCCGCCGGTGTTGAGCTGATAGGTCCGCTCCAGCTTCACGCCGCGCTTGGCAAACAGATCGGTCAGCACGCGATGGACGATCGTCGCGCCGAGCTGTGCCTTGATATCGTCCCCGACGATCGGCACGCCGGCATCGGTGAATTTCTTGGCCCACACTTCGTCGCTGGCGATGAAAACGGGGATGTTGTTGACGAAAGCCACGCCGGCCTCAATGGCGCATTCGGCGTAGAATTCGGTCGCCTGCTGGCTGCCGACCGGCAGATAGTTCATCAATACGTGTGCGCCGCTCGCCCTAAGGGCAGCGACCACGTCGGCCTTGCTCGGCTGCGCTGCATCCGAGACGATGAACGTGCGGTCGTCCTTGTAATCGGCCATATGCTCGGCGACGCCATCCAACACATTGCCCATCTGCACCTTGACGCCGCTCGTCGGTACGTCGGCGCAGAAGATCGCGGTGCAATTGGGCTTGGCGAAGATCGCCTCGGCCACGTCCACACCGACCTTGCGCACATCCACGTCCCACGCCGCGACGACCTTGATGTCGCTCGGCTTGTAGCCGCCAAGATCCCAGTGCATCAGGCCGACATGATCGTTTTGGCCCTGATGATAAAAGGCCAGACCCTGGACCAGCGAACTGGCGCAATTGCCGATGCCGATCACCGCGACGTTGATGATGTTCATGGTTGGAGGGATCCTTCGAGTCTCAAATGATGGTGTATCGATCGGCGCAGACGCGCCCAAGCAGTCATGTATTTACGGATGTCGCGCCGCCCGGATGCACCAGGGCGGCTTCCACGCGCCGATGCCAGACAAGCGTGGCAATAATCAAGAGGGTGAGCGGCCCGATCTCGAACCACCAGAACAGCCGCGGATTGCCAGCCAGGCAGGCGATGAAGATCGCCAGCACCCGCATATTGGCGCTTTCGAACGCCATTATTTTCATCGGTGCGGTGGCGCGAACGGCATAGTCCTCCCCGAAACGCTGCGGGTCGCAGCTGTTTTGCAACGCGCGGTCGAACGGATCGGCAGCGCGGCCCACACCATTCGAGATATCGTCATAGAGTTTTTCGAGCAGCCCGCCGGTGCGCGGCGGCGGCGTAGAGCCCCAATCGCCCTTGGCGCGACGATGGAAACGGGCGCGCTCGCCCTCGAACAGGCTCGACTGCCCGATATGCGCGGCGCCCGCCGCCAGCGCCAGCGCCCAGCCCTCGACCGTGCCGATCGAGGTCGCCATCACGACATAGATCAGGATGAACACACCATGGTCGACCACCCCGTCGAGCAACCGCCCAAATGCGGACGAGGTACGAGTCGCCCGCGCGACCATGCCATCCAGCCCGTCCGCGATCAGCCAACCAATCGACAGCAAAAACCCGATCATCGTTGCGAGCGGGTTGGTCCAATGAGCGTAAGCCGCAGCGGCAGCGATGCCCAGTATCAACCCGACGCACGACACGGCATTGGCCGACATCCCGACGCGCAGCGCCAACGGTAACAGGGCCCGGGATACAGGGTGGATCAGCCACAGATTGGTTGGATCTTCTATCCGCCTGTCTCGGGAGCCATCGGGCGGAACTCGTTTCATCAGGCGTTCATAATGCCGTCACGGACCGCCCGATGCAAGGCAAGATGCGATAATCGAGATGGACCGGGCCGCTGTGCAGGGTGCCCGGCGCCCCGGCCGCCACTCACAAACTGCGCCCGATCAGCTCCTTCATGATCTCGTTGGTGCCGCCGAAAATGCGCGTCACACGCGCGGCGCGCCAGGCCCGGGCGATGGGATATTCGTTCATGTACCCAGCACCGCCATGCAGCTGCAGACACGCGTCCATGACCTCCCATTGCAGGTCGGTGTGCCACAATTTGGCGGCCGCTCCTTCCTCGTTGGTCAACTCGCCCTTGAGGTGCCGGGTGATCGCCCAATCGAGATGCGCCCAACCGACTTGCAGCTTGGATTTCAGGTCGGCCAGGACGAAGCGGGTGTTCTGGAAATCGAACACCATCCCTGCAAACGCCTTGCGCGTCTTGGTGAACTCGACCGTCTCGTCGAACGCCTTTTGCGCCGAGGCCATCACCGACACCGCAATCGACAGGCGCTCCTGCGGCAATTGGCTCATGAGGTAGATGAAGCCCTTGCCCTCTTCACCAAGGCAGTTGGTGATCGGTACGCGGACGTCCTCGAAGAACAGTTCGGACGTGTCGGCGGCGTCCTGCCCGATCTTGTCGAGCTTGCGGCCCTTCTTGAAGCCTTCGCGGTCGCTTTCGACCAGAATGATCGACATGCCCTTCCACGCCGGCACCGCGGTCGGGTCGGTCTTGGCGACGACCAGCGTAAGATCGGTATTCTGGCCGTTGGTGATGTAGGTCTTGCTGCCGTTGATGACGTAATGATTGCCATCCTTCTTCGCGCTGGTGCGGATCGCCTGGAGGTCGGAGCCCGTGCCCGGCTCGGTCATGGCGATGGCGGTGATCACGTCGCCCGAGACCATCCGCGGCAGCCATTCGGCCTTCTGCTCTTCCGATCCGTAATGTTCGATATAACCGCAGACGATGTCCGATTGCAGCGAGAAGCCGGCGGGCACGCCGTTATAGCTCATCTCCTCATCGACGATCGCGTTGTAGCCAAAATCGAGGCCGAGGCCGCCATAGGCTTCCGGAACGGTCGGGCACAGCATGCCGATTTCGCCTGCCTTGCGCCAGAAATCCTTGGGGACGAGCTTATCCTCTTCCCATTGTGCCACCTTGGGCACGCCTTCCTTTTGCAAGAAGGAGCGCACGGTCTGGCGGAACGCCTCGTGATCCTCGGAATAGGCAAAGCGACCGGCGACGGTATCGAGCGACGACATGGAATTAAGTCCTCTCTTGCAACTTTGTTTTGCCCGGTGTGCTGTCGGGTGACGCGAACGTCAACCGCTTTTCCGTTCAGGCTAAGCTTGTCGAAGCACCATCCTACCCCTTAAGCATCGGTGGAGAAGAATGGCCCTTCGACAAGCTCGGGGCGAATTGTGAGAGGAATCACCAATGAAACTCGCGAGCTTGAAGCATGGACGTGACGGCAAACTGGTCGTCGTCTCGGACGACCTCGCCTGGTACGCAGACGCCACGCATATCGCGCCGACGTTGCAGGCCGCGCTCGACGATTGGGACCGGGTGCTGCCCGATTTGATCGTGCTGGCGACAGACGTGCGCAACAGTGCGATTCCGCTGGAACGCTTCCACGAACACGACGCCGCCGCCCCCCTGCCCCGCGCCTATCAATGGGCCGATGGCTCGGCCTATGTGAACCACGTCGCCCTGGTGCGGCAGGCACGCGGGGCGGAGATGCCCGAAACGTTCTGGCATGATCCCTTGATGTATCAGGGCGGCAGCGACGGGTTTCTGGGCGCGCGCGACGCGATCCCGCTCGCCGACGAAAGCTGGGGCTGCGATCTCGAGGCCGAAGTCGTCGTCGTCACCGGCGACGTGCCGCTGGGCGCGACTCGCGCGGAAGCGCTGGCGGCGGTACGCCTGATCGGCCTGACCAACGATGTGTCGTTGCGCAACCTGATTCCCGACGAACTGGCAAAGGGCTTCGGGTTCTTCCAGTCCAAGCCCGCCAGCGCCTTTTCCCCCGTCTTCGTCACGCCGGATACGCTGGGTGACTGGTGGCAGGCGGGCAAGCTGCACCGCAAGCTGATGGTCGATCTGAACGGCCAGCCGTTCGGCCGCGCGGAAGCGGGCGAAGACATGACCTTCGATTTCGGCACGCTGATCGCGCACGCCGCCAAGACGCGGAAGCTGGGCGCCGGAACGATCGTGGGGTCGGGCACAGTGTCGAACCGCGACGCGAATGGCGGCCCGGGCAAGCCCATTGCGGCGGGCGGCGTCGGCTATTCGTGTCTGGCGGAGGTCCGCACGGTGGAAACGATCACCAGCGGCAAGGCGGTGACGCCGTTCCTGAAGGCCGGCGATACGATCCGCATCTGGGCCGAGGATGACAAGCATCACCCGATCTTCGGCGTGATCGAACAGACGGTGGGGGGTTAACGGCCGAGCGCGACCTGCCCGGCATAATCGACCATGTCGCGCAAGGCGCGCGGTGCCTTGAACAGTCCGCGAAGGCCGAGCGCGGCAACGGCATATACCGCATATCCGACCAGAAACGGCACCATGACCATTGCCGATACGGGCAACACGACCAGCCCGGTCAGGCGCTGGGCGGTGGTGGAAACCGGCGCCTTGGCGGCAGTGATCGGGGCCATGTACATGGGTAGGGGTCCTCAGGCTGACAGCCCCATGATGCGACTAATTGGTTAACGAAATGTGAGCGTCGGTGGCCAATCGCCTGCTGCCCCTCGCCATACCCGTTGAAATTTTATAACAAGGCCCGAACACCGAGTCCGGACCGTTGATCGGGGTCAGGGATTCGGGCCATATTGGAGATGTCATGGCAAGCGACGACCGCCGCGCCAATCTGAAGCCACTGTCCCTCTACGTGCCGGAACCCAAGTTCCGGCCGGGCGACGCGGTGGACTTTACTTCGGTGCGCCTGCCCGCCGCCGGCGACACGCGCCGCCCGGATACGGCGGACAAGGCCGAGACGTTCATCGATCTCGCTTATGAACTCGTGCGCGTGCTGGATGACGATCATCAGGCGGTCGGGCCGTGGAACCCGCGCCTGTCCCCCGATACGATGCGATCGATTCTGCGCAGCATGGCGCTGGTCCGCGCGTTCGACGAGCGCATGTTCCGCGCCCAACGCCAGGGCAAGACCAGCTTCTATATGAAGTGCACGGGCGAGGAGGCGGTTGCGGTGCCGGCGGCCTTCGCGCTGGATTATGAGGATATGTGCTTCCCGTCCTACCGCCAGCAGGGCCTGCTGATCGCGCGTGGCTGGTCGATGGTCGATATGATGAACCAGATCTATTCGAACTCGGCGGATCGCCTGCAGGGCAAGCAATTGCCGATCATGTATTCGGTGCGCGAAGCCGGGTTCTTCTCGATCTCGGGCAATTTGGCGACGCAATATCCGCAGGCCGTGGGCTGGGCGATGGCCAGCGCGGCCAAGGGCGACACGCGCATCGCCGCGACCTGGTGCGGCGAGGGGTCGACCGCCGAGGGTGATTTCCATTCCGCGTGCACCTTCGCCAGCGTGTATCGCGCACCCGTGATCTTCAACGTCGTCAACAACCAATGGGCGATCAGCAGCTTCTCCGGGTTCGCCGGGGCGGAATCGACCACGTTCGCGGCGCGGGCGGTCGGTTACGGCATCGCCGGGCTGCGCGTGGACGGCAACGATGCGCTGGCGGTCTACGCCGCCACCGCCTGGGCCGCCGAGCGCGCGCGGACCAACCAGGGGCCGACGCTGATCGAGCATTTCACCTATCGCGCCGAGGGCCATTCGACCTCCGACGATCCAGGCCAGTATCGCAGCGAGGGCGAGCGCAATGCGTGGCCCCTGGGCGATCCGATCCGGCGCCTGAAGGATCATCTCATCACGATCGGCGAATGGGACGAGGAGCGGCACGCAGCGCAGGACAAGGACCTCGCCGAGGAGGTCAAGCGCGCGCAGAAGGAAGCCGAGAAGAACGGCATCCTCGGCCACGGCCTGCACCAGCCGCTCGACACCTTGTTCGAAGGGGTGTTCGAGGAACTGCCCTGGCATCTGAAGGAACAACAGTCGCAGATGCTGGCGGAAGAGACCGCATCAGGCCGCCCTTGGGCACGCAAATCGTGAGCGACATGACCGAAATCGAAATGCAGCCGTCGGCCGAGGGCGAGGGCAAAACCACTCGTATGAACATGATCCAGGCGATCAATTCCGCGATGGACATCATGATGGCGCGCGACCCCGATGTGATCGTGATGGGCGAGGATGTCGGCTATTTCGGCGGTGTGTTCCGCGCGACCGCGGGCCTTCAGGCGAAATACGGTAAGCAGCGCGTGTTCGACACGCCGATCACCGAATGCGGTATCATCGGCGTCGCGGTCGGTATGGGTGCATACGGGTTGCGCCCCGTGCCCGAAATCCAGTTCGCCGATTACATCTATCCGGCACTCGACCAGCTTGTGTCGGAAGCCGCGCGCCTGCGGTACCGGTCAGCGGGCGAGTTCATCGCGCCGATGACGGTGCGATCGCCCTTCGGCGGTGGTATCTTCGGCGGGCAGACGCACAGCCAGTCGCCGGAGGGTATCTTCACCCATGTCTCGGGCGTGAAGACGGTGATCCCGTCCACCCCCTATGACGCCAAGGGCCTGCTGATCGCGGCGATCGAGGATAATGATCCGACGATCTTCTTCGAACCCAAGCGCATCTATAACGGCCCGTTCGACGGCTATTGGGACAAGCCGGCACAGAATTGGTCGAAGCATCCGGCGGGCGAAGTGCCGACCGGCTATTATAAGATCGAACTCGGCAAGGCCAAGGTCGTACGCGCGGGCGAGGCGCTGACCGTGCTGGCTTACGGCACGATGGTGCATGTCGCGCAGGCGGTGATCGCCGATGCCGGGATCGACGCCGAGATCATCGATCTGCGCACCCTCGTTCCGCTCGATATCGAGACGATCGAGGCGTCGGTTAAGAAAACCGGGCGCTGCATGATCGTGCACGAGGCGACACGGACCAGCGGCTTTGGCGCGGAACTCTCGGCGCTGGTGCAGGAACGCTGCTTCTACCATCTGGAGGCGCCGATCGAGCGCGTCACCGGCTTCGACACGCCCTATCCGCACAGTCTGGAATGGGCCTATTTCCCCGGCCCGGTGCGCATCGGCGAGGCACTCAAGAAAGTCATGAGGACGTAATGGCACGCTTCACCTTCAAGCTCCCCGATATCGGCGAAGGCATTTCCGAGGCGGAGATCGTCGCCTGGCACGTCGCCGTCGGCGACCGGATCGAGGAAGACCAGCAGATTGCTGACATGATGACCGACAAGGCCACCGTGGAGATGGAATCGCCGGTGTCTGGCATCGTGGTCGAACTGGCCGGCGAGGTCGGCGATCAAGTGTCGATCGGCGCGGCGTTGGTGATTATCGAGACGGATGCCGCTGAAGCGGATGGCGGCGTTCAGGCCGCGCCGGAAACGCGCGCTCAGGCCGAAACCGCCGAGCAATATGAAGCGGAAAATCCTGGTGTCGACGAAACACAGATCCTTCGCGGCACGGGAAGGGGGATCGGCGAAGCCGGTGGAGGCGCGCCGCAAGCGAATATCTCGGTTGAGGCCCCCCTCCACCATGCGCCGGAAGTGGCGAATGGTCCCCCTCCCCGTGCCGGGGAGGATTTAAAGGCCCTCGCCTCGCCCGCCGTCCGCGCCCGTGCGGCGGATCTCGGCATCGACCTTGCGCAGGTGAAGACCGAAACCGATCGCGTCCGCCACGCCGATCTCGACGCGTTTCTGCGCTATGGCTCGGGCCAGGGTTATCACGCTCCGCACGCCAGCAAGGCGCGCGCCGACGTACCGATCAAGGTCATCGGCATGCGTCGCCGCATCGCCGAGAACATGGCCGCCTCGAAGCGCGCGATTCCGCACTTCACCTATGTCGAGGAAATCGACGTCACCGCGCTGGAGGACATGCGCGCCGACCTGAACGCCAATCGCGGTGGCCGGCCCAAGCTTACGATGCTGCCGTTGATGATCGTCGCGATCTGCAAGGCGATCCCCGATTTCCCGATGATCAATGCGCGCTATGACGACGAGGCGGGCGTGGTCACGCGCTATGGCAGCGTCCATCTCGGCATGGCGACACAGACCGATGCCGGGTTGATGGTGCCGGTGATCCGCGACGCGCAGGACCGCAACGTCTGGCAACTCGCCACCGAGATCGGTCGTCTCGCAGAAGCCGCGCGCACCGGCAAAGCGACGAGCGCCGAACTCAGCGGATCCACGCTGACGATCACCTCGCTCGGGCCGCTTGGCGGCATCGCGACCACCCCGGTCATCAACCGCCCGGAAGTGGCGATCATCGGGCCGAACAAGATCGTCGAACGTCCGATGTTCCGGGGCGACGATATCATTCGGGCGAAACTGATGAACCTGTCCATCTCGTGCGACCACCGCGTCGTCGATGGCTGGGATGCGGCAAGCTATGTTCAGGCGCTGAAGAAATATCTCGAAACGCCGGTGCTGCTGTTCGCGGACTGACGGCCGCCCCTTCCCTTGGCGCCGGAAGCGCGACACAGTGGCGGCGATCCGACTGACCTTTTCGAGGTGCCCGAATGACCGCCCTGAACCGCCGCGAAGCCATCGTCGTCGCGACCTTCGCCACGCTTGTCTCGGCGATGCCCGTCTGGGCGCAGGACAAGGCCTCCGCGCCCGATGCGGCAGCGTGGGATTTGCGCGATCTTTACGCCGACGATGCCGCCTGGGATGCGGCGCGCAAGGCCGCTCTGGCCGCTGTGCCGGGGCTCGCCAAATATCGCGGCACGCTCGGCCAGAACGCCGATGCGCTGGCTTCCGCTCTGGTCGCGCAATCCGATCTCGGCCGCACGATCGGGCGTATCTTTACGTATATCAGCCTGAAGAGCGATGCGGACGTGCGTATTTCCGCCAATCAGGAAAAGCAGGCGCAGGCGATCGACCTGTACACCGCGTTCGGCGAGGCGACGTCGTGGATATCGCCGGAACTGCTCACCGTCGGCAGCGCGAAGATCGAGCGTTTCGTGGCCGACAATGCGGTGTTGAAGAAGCGCTTCGATTTCTACCTCGCCAACGTGCTGCGGCAGGCGGCCCATACCCTGTCGCCCGAGGGCGAGACGTTGCTCGCCGGCGCCTCCGCGCCGTTTTCGGGGCCCGGCGACATCCGCTCGCAACTGGTCGCGTCGGACATTCCGTGGCCGAGCATCACGCTCTCCACCGGCAAGACGGTACGGCTCGACGATCAGGCCTACACGCTCAACCGCGATGCACCGGCACGGGCCGACCGCAAGCTCGTCTTCGACACCTTCTGGGCCGAGTATGGCAGGTTCCAGAGTTCGCTCGGCGCTGCATATCTCAGCCATGTGAAGGCCGACGTATTCGAGAAGAAGGCGCGCAAATACCCGACGTCGCTTGCCATGTACCTGTCCGGCAACAACATGCCGGAAGCGGTGTATCGCAGCCTCGTCAAGGAAACCAATACCGGGCTGCCGCAGCTCCACCGTTATTTCGAACTGCGGCGCCGCCTGCTCAAGCTGCCCGACATGGCCTATTACGATCTCTATCCGCCGCTCGTCGCGCTCGACAAGACGGTGACGGTGCCGGAGATGCGCGACGTCACGATCGCGGCGCTGAAGCCGCTCGGGCCGGAATATGCCGCGATGTTCGCCACGGCCTCGGCGGCGAAGTGGATGGACCCCCTGCCCCGTCCAGGCAAGAAATCCGGTGCGTATATGAACCCCGCCGCGGCGTATGACGTGCATCCGTATCTGCTGCTCAACCTCGGCGAAAATTATCAGGGGCTGACGACGTACGCCCATGAATGGGGCCATGCGATGCACAGCCTGCTCGCCAACAAAAATCAGGTCTACGACAAATCGGATTACCCGATCTTCCTCGCCGAGATCGCCTCGACCTGCAACGAGTTGCTGCTCGCGGCGTACATGGTCGCCAAGGCCAAGACGAAGGAAGAGAAACTCTTCTATCTCGGCCAGCAGTTGGAGAGCATTCGCGGCACCTATTTCCGCCAGACGATGCTCGCCGAATTCGAACTTGCGGTGCACGACAAGACAGAGGCCGGCGAGGGCCTTTCGGGCGAGAGTTTGAGCAAGATCTTCCTCGACCTGCTGCGCCGGTATCACGGGCCGAAGGTCACAGTGGCCGACAGCTATGGCGCGGAATGGGGGTATATCCCGCATTTTTACAACAGCTTCTACGTCTATCAATATGCCACCTGCATCTCGGCGGCATCCTATTTCGCACGGGAGATTCTCAAAGGCGGCGCGAAGGAGCGCGATAATTATCTGAGCGTCCTGAAGTCTGGCGGATCGGACTATCCGGTCGATATCCTGAAGCGCGCAGGCCTCGATATGGCGAGTGCCGCACCGTATCGGGCGATCGTCGCGACCTTCAAGGATACGCTCGACCAATGCGAAGCGCTGATGGCCTGACCAGTGGCAAAACGGACGGCCGCCAGGCGTCTGGCGAGCGGCGCGTCCCGCGGATCACCGATCAACTCCAGTGGCAGCGTCAGATGCGGATGCAAGGTCGCTTCAGACCCGAACCTGCCGGCAAAAAGACGATGAATATATTTAAAATGCAAATGTAGCGCCGGCCCCGGGATCGACCCTGATCTATCGCTTCTTCATCGCCTCGGTCAGCTTCTTGACCTCCTGGCTGCGCCCGCGCGGCAGGATGAGCACATCGTTGCCACTCGCCACGACGATCAGATCCGCCACCCCGACCATCGCGATGCGAACGCCGTCGCTGCGCACCAGGCAATTGACCGTGTCGATCGCCACCACGTCACCATGATGTGCGTTTCCGTCGCCGTCGCGCGCGCTGATCGCATGCAGCGCATCCCAACTGCCGACATCGCTCCAACCCATGCTGACCGGCACGACGGCGACCCGCTCGGCCTTCTCCATCACCGCATAATCGATCGAATCCGATGGCGATTGCGCGAATGTCGCGGCATCGGGGAACAGGCGTTGCCCCTCATGCCGCGCCTTCGCCATCGCCGCCTGGCACGCGGACAGCATATCGGGCGCATAATCCGACAATGCCGCCAAATAGGCATCGGCGCGAAACAGAAAGATACCACCGTTCCAGGCGTGATCGCCGGCCGCGACCATCGCCTCCGCCTTATCACGAGACGGCTTCTCGACGAACCGGGCAACGCGGTTGACGCCGGGCGCGATCTCCTCGCCGACCTGGATATAGCCGTACCCCGTTTCCGGCGCATCCGGCGCGATGCCGAACGTCACCAGCCAGCCAGCCTCGACCATCGGCATCGCGGCGTGGATCGCGGCGTGGAAAGCGGCGACATCGTCGATCACATGATCGGACGGCATCACCAGCAAAGCATCCTCCCCACCCCCGGCGGCGATGGCGGCAAGCGCGATGGCCGGTGCCGTGTTGCGCCCGGCGGGTTCCAGGATCACCGATTGCGCCGAAGCACCCACCGCATCCAACTGCTCGTCGATCATGTCGGCATGGCGCGCGTTGGCAACGACGATGGGGGCCGCGAAGCGTTCGCCCGTTGCGCGGGTCGCGGTCAATTGCAGCATCGTCTCCGCGGCGGTCAGCGCGAGCATCTGCTTGGGACTTTCGGGCCGCGACATCGGCCATAACCGCGTACCCGATCCGCCCGATAGAATGACAGGAACGATCGGTCGGGAAAGCGGCATGGGGAATCCTTCTGTTGCGCCGTCTGTAGTCGCGGTCGCGCGAATACGAAACTGCTCTCGATCAAGAGCGATCCCCGATCCCATCGCTTTTCGACGTGTTCAAGGTTTGTTTGTCAATTTCTGCGACAGCACTTTCCACATGTCGGAAAAATTTACAGTGCGCTGGCGAAGAGCGAGACGATCATGATCAGGCTGTTCAAGCATTACGTGCCGCATGCCGTGCTGATGCTCGGGCTGTTCGACATCATGTTGCTGGTCGCCGCAGCCGAATTCGGCTGGGTCTATCGCGCCGGGCAAATCGGCATGGCGGTCGAACCGATCCCGACCCGCATTCCGCAATTGCTGAGCTTCGCCGCGAGCCTGGAAATGGCGATGATCGCAGTCGGCGTGTACGGGGCAACGTCGCTGCAATCGCTGCGCCACGCCGCCGCGCGCATCCTGGTCGCCGTGTCGCTCGGCGTAATCCTGCTCAGCGTGATCTATTTCGTGATGCCGGGCATGACCTTCTGGCGTTCAAACCTGCTATATTCGATGCCGGTCGCGGTCATCTTGGTGTTCACGCTGCGTGTGCTTCTCGGCAAGATGATCGGTGGTCAGGCGTTCAAACGCCGCGTCGTCGTGCTTGGCGCGGGCGCACGCGCCGCGCGGCTGAAGGCATTGGGGCAGACACCCGGCGCGGGCTTCGTCGTGGTCGGCTATGTATCGATGAGCGAGCCGGCGCGGGTGATTCCCGAGGCGATCGCACGCGACGCGATCTACAACCTCGCCGATCATGTCGTGTTGCTCAACGCCAGCGAAGTCGTCCTCGCGCTGGAGGAGCGCCGGAACGCCCTGCCGCTCAAGGATCTGTTGCGCATCAGGACGACCGGCGTCCACGTCAATGAAATTTCGAGCTTTCTCGAGCGCGAGACGGGGCGGGTCGACCTGCAGAGCGTCAACCCGAGTTGGCTGATCTTTTCCGACGGTTTCTCGTCGGGCCGAATGCTTTCGAGCATCTTCAAGCGGCTGTTCGACATCGTCGCCAGTGCGGTGCTGCTGACCGTGATGGCGCCGGTGATCATCCTCACCGCGATCGCCATCAAGTTCGAAAGCAAAGGCCCGGCTTTCTATCGCCAGCGCCGCGTCGGGCTGTACGGCGTGGGGTTTGATTGCATCAAATTGCGTTCCATGCGCCAGGATGCCGAGGTCACCGGCAAGGCGGTGTGGGCGGAAAAGGACGATCCGCGCATCACCCGTATCGGTCGGCTGATCCGCAAATGCCGCATCGACGAACTGCCGCAGACGTGGAGCGTGCTGAAAGGCGAGATGAGCTTTGTCGGCCCGCGCCCGGAACGACCGCAATTTGTCGACGATTTGGAACAGCAGCTCAATTATTATGCCGAGCGCCATATGGTGAAGCCCGGCATTACCGGCTGGGCGCAAATCAATTACCCTTATGGTGCATCGATCGAGGACAGTCGGCAGAAGCTGGAATACGATCTGTATTACGCGAAGAATTACTCGCCGTTCCTCGACCTGCTGATCCTATTGCAGACGATCCGCGTCGTGTTGTGGCCGGAAGGGGCGCGATGATTGTACAGCGCCGATTCCCGGCCCTCGTTCCTCCACCAACCTCCGTTCGGTTCGAGCGTAGTCGAGACATGCTGCTTGCCACGCGCGGCACCGGTTTCTCGACTTTGCTCGAAACGCATGGACTATGGTGAGGAAGTAGATGGCGATGACCGTCATTCTCTGGGGCCATGCGCTTGCGGCTTTGCTGTTCTGCATGATCGCATTGTCGCAATTGCGCGACGCGACCACCGCTCTGCCACGCCTGACCTTCGTCGTCGCCTTGGTCGCCACCGCACTCTGGGCATTGGCGGTGGCCGGGATCGATGCGCGAGACGTCACCGCGCGCGTCGCGGAATCGATGCGCAACCTTGCGTGGCTGGGTTTCATGTTCGCGCTCGTACGCCGCGACCGGGGGGTGCCGCACGTCCGCGCGATCGCTTTCGTCTACGGCGCGGTGGCATTTATCCTGCTGGCCGGCATCTGCATCGTAATGGTCGAGGCGATCGACCCGGAGACCACGCCCGATCTCGACCGGGCTCGCATCCTGTTGCGCATGATGGTTGCGGTAAGTGCGCTGGTGCTGGTCCACCACCTTTATGCCGCCGTCGCACCACGGGCGCGTGGAGGTATCCGCCTGGTCGTCATCGCGCTGGCGGCAATGTGGGGCATGGATTTCGTGATCTTCGCGATCCGCTACGCGACGACCGGTTCCATGGTCTATCTTATCGCGATCCGCGGCGTGGCGATGGCGTTGCTCGCGCCGTTGTTCGCCATCGCCGTGCTGCGCAATGGCGACTGGACGTTGCGGCTTTCGCGCTCGATCGCCTGGCAGTCGCTCTCGTTGGCGGGCGTGGTCGTCTATCTGCTGATGATGGTGCTGGCGACCAGCGCGATCGCCGGGATCAGCGGCGAGAATGCCCGTATTGCGCAAACGGCGTTCGTATTCGGATCAACCGCCGCAACGCTGACCTTGGTGTCTTCGCCGTGGCTGAAAGCGTGGCTCAAGGTAAAACTTGCCAAGCATCTGTTCCGCCATCGCTACGATTATCGTGCCGAATGGATTCGGTTTACCGATACGCTCGGCAAGCCCGAAAGCGCGGTCGCGCTGGACGAACGCGTCGTGAAGGCGGTGGCCGATTTGACCGATTCTCCGGCTGGTCTGCTGCTGGTGCCGGACGGTACGACCTTGGGCATCGGCGCGCGCTGGAACTGGAACGCGGAAGACCTGCCGACGACGGTGGGCGAGGATATGCTCGCCCGGCATCTCGGCCAGGAAGGTCGGATCGTTGAACTCGATTCCGTGCGCGCGGAAAGCGCCACGACCCCGGACGCCGCAAGCGTGCCGCAATGGATGATCGACCTGCCTGGCGCCTGGGCGCTGGTGCCGCTGGTCCATCTCGACCGGTTGCAGGGCGCGATCCTGCTCGCGCGCCCACCAATCGACCGGGCACTCGACTGGGAGGATTTCGACCTGCTGCGGATCGCCGGGCGGCAGGTCGCCAGCTACCTCGCCGAGGCGCGGGCGCAGGAGGCGTTGGCGGAAGGGCTGCGTTTCGATGAATTCAACCGTCGTTTCGCGTTCATCCTGCACGACATCAAGAACCTCGTCAGCCAGTTGACGCTGACCGCACGCAACGCCGAACGCCATGCCGACAATCCCGAATTTCGCGCCGACATGATCGCCACATTGCAGGATTCCGCCGGGCGGATGAACGATCTGCTCGCGCGGCTGTCGCAAACCCACACCGCGCGGGGCGAGGATTTGCGGCGCGTGGATGTGCTGCCGCTGGTGGAGCGCGTCGCCGCGGGACGCCGCGCGCAACATCCGGTCGTCACCAGGGGCAAGGCCGCTTTTGCCCATGCCGATCCCGTGCGGCTGGAACAATTGCTCGGCCACCTGCTGCAGAACGCGATCGAGGCGAGCGCGCCGAGCGACCCGGTAACGATTGCCGTCGGCCATGAGGGCGGACCCAATGGAGGTCGGGTGACGATCGACGTGATCGACACCGGCTGCGGCATGTCGCCCGGCTTCCTGCGCGACAAATTGTTCAAGCCTTTCGTCTCGTCGAAACCCGGCGGCTTCGGCATCGGCGCGTTCGAGGCGCGACAATTGACGCAAAGCATGGGCGGCAGCGTCTCCGTCACGAGCCGGGAGGGCAGCTGCGGAACCGGGGGAACCCATTTCCGCATCGTGCTCCTGCCGGCGAATTCCACCCTCCGTCTGGACCAGGCCGCATGACCGCCAAGCCGAAATTGTTGATCATCGAGGACGATGTCGGCCTGCAGCGCCAGTTGCGCTGGGCCTATGAGGGTTATGACGTGGTGGTCGCCAGCGACCGCGCCAGCGCGCTGGATGCGGTGCGCGCCGAGGAGCCCGATGTCGTCACGCTCGATCTCGGCCTGCCCCCTGACCCCGACGGGACGACCGAGGGCTTTGCCACGCTCGCCGAGATCCTGCGGCTGAAGCCGGACACCAAGGTCATCGTCGCCTCCGGGCATGGCGCACGGGACAGTGCGCTGAAGGCGATCGCCGACGGGGCCTGGGATTTCTATGCCAAGCCGATCGACATCGACCAGCTCGGCATGATCGTCGCGCGCGCCTTCCACGTCCACGCGCTGGAGGCGGAGAATCGGCGGCTCTCCGAACAGACCAGCGGCACCGCACTGGGCGGGATGATCACCGCCGCGCCGGAAATGCTCAAGGTGACGCGCACGATCGAGCGCGTGGCGCACGCCGATGTATCGGTGATGCTGCTCGGCGCGAGCGGCACGGGCAAGGAATTGCTCGCGCGCGGCGTGCATGATTCTTCACCCCGCAGCAAAGGCGCGTTCGTCGCGATCAACTGCGCCGCGATTCCCGAGACCTTGCTAGAAAGCGAATTGTTCGGACACGAAAAAGGCGCGTTCACGGGTGCGGTGAAAACCACCGAGGGCAAGATCGAACTGGCGCATGGTGGCACCTTGTTCCTCGATGAAGTGGGCGACATTCCGCTGCCGTTGCAGGTCAAACTGCTACGCTTCCTGCAGGAGCGCGTGATCGAACGAATCGGCGGGCGCAAGGCGATTGCCGTCGACACGCGGATCGTCTGCGCGACGCATCAGGATGTCGATGCGATGGTCGCTTCCGGGGCTTTCCGCGAGGATCTGTATTATCGCCTCGCCGAGATCGTCGTGCGTATTCCCTCGCTCGCCGAACGCTCGGGCGATGCCGCGCTGCTCGCGCAGCATTTCCTCAAGAAGTACGCCAAGCAGATGGCGTCTTCCGTTACCGGCCTGTCGCCCGATGCGCGCGCCGCCATCGATGCATGGAGCTGGCCCGGAAACGTCCGGGAGCTGGAAAACCGCATGAAGCGCGCGGTCATCATGGCCGAGGGCAAACTGATCACCGCGCTGGATCTCGATCTGTCCGAAGATGCCGAACCGGAACCGCTCAACCTGCGCACGATCCGCGAAATGGCCGACCGCCGCGCGATCAACAACGCGCTGGCCCGCGCCGACGGCAACATCTCCAATACCGCCAAGCTGCTCGGGGTGAGCCGTCCCACCCTGTACGATTTGTTGAAAAGCTATGATCTTCATGCGTAGGACAGGCGACAAATCCACCTCGTTCTAACGCGCGGGCGGGGGAATGCTGGTGGCG
>NZ_JANYEK010000130.1 GCF_025363195.1 Sphingomonas sp. | reverse complement strand
TTGTGCGTGCGAATGCCAGCTTTTCCGGTTGCGTCGCGACGTCTCGCGGCGACCGGCCCGAAGCATGGCTTGCCACACGCCGAATGCTATATATGGCGAGATATGGCAGTTTGCGAGCAGGCGGGCGGTATCTGAACCGGGAACATTCCATGCGATTGAAGGCGATCCTGCTCGTTTCTGGCGGGCTGCTCGGTGCCGTTCCCGCCGTCGCGCTGGATCGTATTGCGCCCGACCCGGAGGTCATTTCTGTCGATGCGGGCAGCGAACTGGCTGATCCGGAGGCGCCCGACCGCGAGGTGATCGTCACCGCGCGTCGTCGCGCCGAGAATGCGCAGACCGTTCCCGCCTCGCTGTCGGTGGTCGGCGGGGCGCTGCTCGATCAATCCTATACCGTTAACACGCAGCAACTTTCTCTGCTGGTTCCCGCACTCAATTACAGCTCGGCCAACCCGCGCAACACCGCCTTCACGATTCGGGGGCTGGGCAGCAGCGTCGTCGCGGTGAGCCAGGCAAATGACGGGTTGGAGCCGGGCGTCGGATTTTATGTCGACCAAGTCTATCACGCCCGCCCCGCGACCGCTGCGTTCGACTTTTCCGATATCGAACAGATCGAGGTGTTGCGCGGGCCGCAGGGGACATTGTTCGGCAAGAACAGCACGGCGGGCGCAATCAACATCTCGACCCGCAGCCCCACGTTCACGCCCGAGGCGACGGAGGAGGTTTCGGTCGGCAGCTATAATTTCGTGCAGGCCAAGGCGTCGGCTTCGGGGCCGATTACCGATACGTTCGCCTTTCGCCTGTCCGGCCTCACAACGCGGCGGGACGGCGTGATCCGCAACGTGCGGACCGGGGCGAAGCAGAACAGCATCGGCAACCAGGCAGTGCGCGGGCAATTGCTGTTCAAACCATCGGACGATTTCCGGTTTAAACTGAGCGCCGACTTCACCAGCTTCCAGAGCGAATGCTGCACGCAGGTCTATGTCCGCGCGGTCGAGCGCCCTGCCAGCCTGCGTACGCTTTCGCGTCAGTATCTCGCGCTCGCCGCTGGTGCGTCGGGCGGCGCGTACCGCCCGCCGAGCTTCAACCCCTATGACCGTGTGACCGATATCGATGCGAAGCTCGGCGTCGATACAAACGAGGGCGGCGTTTCCGGCATCGCCGACTGGACGCTGGGCGACGCGACCCTATCATCGATTACCGCGTGGCGCTTCTGGAACTGGGATGCCGCCAACGACCGCGACTATACCGGCCTGCCGATCCAGCTCGAACAGCACATCCCGTCGCGCCAGGACCAGTATAGCCAGGAACTGCGCCTCGCCTCGAACACGGACGGTGCGTTCACCTATGTCGGCGGGCTGTACTTCTTCCGGCAACGGATCATCGGCCGGCCGATCTCGATCTACGGGCCGGCCGCGACCTATTGGCTGCTCGGCGGGCCGTCGGTCGCTCTGCCCGCCAATCTGCTCGACGGCTACGGCACCGACGGGCGCACCGATTTCCAGTCGAACAGCTATGCCGCGTTCGGCGAGATCAACTGGAAACCGCTCGACGGCCTGACGCTAACCGGCGGCCTGCGCTACACGCATGAGGACAAGAAGGGCGCGTACGACACCTTCACTTTCGGCGGCCCTGCCTCCGTTACCGCCGCACAGCGCACCGGCCAGCTGTCGATCCTGCGGGGGCAAAGCTACCGCGCGAGCGTCAAGGACGACGACGTCACCGGACGCGCGAACATCTCCTACCGGTTCATGCCCAACGTCCTCGGCTATGCCAGCTTCGCGCGCGGGGCTAAATCGGGCGGGATCAACATGTCGGGCCTGCCGCTCGACAGCGCCAACCAGCCGGTGCCGAGCACCGCGATCGTTCGCCCGGAACGCAACACCGCTTATGAGATCGGGCTGAAGACGCAGGCGTTCGATCGCCGTCTGACCTTCAACGTGGATGGTTATTATACGAAAGTCACCGATTTTCAGGCCAACGTCACCGATACGGCGGCGACGGTCGCGCTTCGTACCTATCCCGCCAATATCCCCAAGGTGACGGTGAAAGGGTTCGAAGCGGATGCGACGGCGAACATCACCCGCGATCTCCAGCTGCGCGGGTCGGTCGCCTATGCCGATGGGAAATATGTTTCCTATCCCAAGGGCCCGTGCCCGATCGAGCTGATCGGCAACGCGACCACGGTGTGCGACCTGGGCGGCAAGGCGCTGCCCAGCCTGCCGAAATGGTCGCTGACGGTGGGTGGCGATTACGCCCATCCGATCACCGATCGCACCAGCCTGATCCTGCATGCCGATGCCAACAAGCGCACCAAGCAGTTCGGCGACCCGACCGGATCGGCCTTCACGGTCATCGGCGGCTACACGATCGTCAATGCTCGTGTCGGGGTGCGTTTCGGCAAGGGGGTGGAACTCGCGGTGTTCGCGCGCAACCTGTTCGACAAGGATTACATCCAGAACGTTACGATCCAGGCGGGCAATTCCGGACTGATCGTCGGCACGCCAAGCGACCCGCGCACGATCGGCGTGACGTTCCGGGCGCGCCAATAAGGCGAGGGTGCCGTTATGGTCACGCTTGCCGGGCAGCAATGCGACTGATACCGGCCCGCGACCCTTTTCGCCGGAGTTTCCTGTCATGTCAGACCAGATCAACAGAGTAGTTCTCGCTTATTCCGGTGGGCTCGACACCTCAGTCATCCTGAAATGGCTGCAGCAGACCTATAAATGCGAGGTCGTCACCTTCACCGCCGATCTCGGGCAGGGGGAGGAACTGGAGCCGGCGCGCAAGAAGGCCGAGATGGCGGGCGTCAAGCCGGAGCACATCTTCATCGACGATCTGCGCGAGGAATTCGTCTCCGACTACGTCTTTCCGATGATGCGCGCGAATGCGCTGTACGAAGGGCTGTACCTGCTTGGTACCTCGATTGCGCGGCCATTGATCGCCAAGCGCCAGATCGAGATCGCCCGGATGCTCAACGCCGACGCCGTGAGCCACGGCGCGACCGGCAAGGGCAACGATCAGGTGCGCTTCGAACTCGGCTATTACGCGCTGGCCCCCGACATCAAGGTCATCGCACCGTGGCGCGAATGGGATCTGACCAGCCGCACCAAGCTGATCGAATTCGCCGAACAGCATCAGATCCCGGTGAGCAAGGACAAGCGCGGCGAGGCGCCTTTCTCGACCGACGCGAATATGCTGCACACCTCGTCGGAAGGCAAAGTGCTCGAAGACCCGTGGGATGAAGTCCCCGACTACGTCTATTCACGCACAGTGAATCCGGAGGATGCGCCGAACGAGCCGGAGACGATCACCATCGATTTCGAGCGCGGCGATGGTGTGGCGATCAACGGCGTCGGCATGTCGGCGGCGACGTTGCTGGAAACGCTCAACGAACTCGGCCGCAAGCACGGCATCGGCCGGCTCGATCTGGTCGAGAACCGGTTCGTCGGCATGAAGTCGCGCGGCATGTACGAGACGCCCGGCGGCACGATCTATCACCTCGCGCATCGCGGTATCGAGCAATTGACGCTCGACCGCGGCGCGGCGCATCTGAAGGACGAACTTGCGCCGCGTTATGCCGAGCTGATCTATAATGGCTTCTGGTTCTCGCCCGAGCGCGAGATGTTGCAGGCCGCGATCGACCATAGCCAGGAAAAAGTCACCGGCACGGTACGGCTGAAGCTTTATAAGGGCAGCGTGAACGTCACCGGGCGCAAATCGCCCTTCTCGCTTTATTCGGAAAAAGTCGTGACGTTCGAGGACGATCAGGGCGCCTACGACCAACGCGACGCGGCAGGCTTCATCAAGTTGCAAGCGCTGAGGTTGCGGTTGCTGGGGCGTCGTGATCGATAGGGGATACCCCGTCACGGACAGCGCATCGCAGCGTCTGGATCTGTGATGGGTCTGCTTATTCCTTACAATTATGGCCGCTGAGCTAGGGCGGGAACGGTCGGTTAACCGTGCTGCAGTAAGACCGTTTGATGGTTTTCACGGCACAAAGGCGCGATCGGCCCAAGAATTGGCGGGGCGACGCCCTGGCCGCGTTGGCGCTGGCGATCACCCTCGCCGCCGCCTGGACCTTGCGCGATTGGCATAACCTGTCCGCGCTGCGCCTGCCGGATACCGATGACGTGATGCGGCTGCAGCAGATTCGCGACTGGCTCGGCGGGCAGCGTTTCAGCGATCTGTCGCAGCACCGACTTGGTGCCGGTCCCGGCCTGGCGATGCACTGGTCGCGCCTGCCCGATCTGGTGCCGGGGGCGATTATCGCCGCGCTGGCGCCGTCGATCGGTCGGCACGCTGCGGAGATTGCCGCTGTAATCGTCTGGCCCGCAATGCTGCTGACCACCGGCTTGTTCCTCATCGCCCGCATTGCGCGCGCATTGGGCGGCCCGGAGATCGCGCGGACCGCTTTGATCGTCGCCGGGATCGCCTATCCTTCCTCGACGGTCTTCCTGCCCGGACGGATCGACCATCACGGTTTTCAGGTCGTGCTGCTGCTGGTCATGGTTCATGCGCTGGTCGCGCGGGGCGGTATGGAGCGTGGGCTGATCGCCGGTTTCGCCGCCGCCGCCAGTATCGCGATCGGCCTGGAAACTCTGCCGCTGATCGCGGTCGCCGGAGCGGTGATTGTCGCCGGGTGGATCGGGCGCGGATCGGACGATGCGCTGATGGGTTTTGGCATCGCGCTCGCCGCCGGGCTGTTGACCGGCATCACCGTGCTGCGAACCGATCAATTCCTCTATCCGGCCTGTGATGGCTTTACTGCGATCACCTGGCGCATGGCGCAGTTTGCCGCCTTCACGCCGATCGTGCTGGCGATCGCGGGCTATGCCAGCAAACGACGCGAGGTGCGCGCCGGACTCGCCGGTCTGGCCGGCGCGGTGGGCGTATACGGCGTGTGGCATGCCGCACCGATTTGCCTGTCACCCTATGGCTCGGTCGATCCGATGCTGGCGCGGCTATGGTTGGCGCATGTCGGTGAGGCGCAGTCCCTGTTCGCCGCCCCGACGGCTACGGCAGTCGGCTATACCGGGCTGATGGTCGCGGGGGTCGCGGCGAGCCTGTGGCGGCTATATCGTACATCCAATGCTGCATGGGCCACCTTGCTAGCGTTTCAGCTCGGCGCGCTGCTGCTGACCCTCCTTCAAATGCGCGGCGCCTATACCGGGGCGATCCTCGCTGCACCCGCGCTGGCTGCGGTCATCGCGGCGGCGCGGCGGCGCGGCACCGGCTCGCTGGCAGCGGCATGGATCGGATCGGCGGGGATGCTGTATCCGTTGGCGGCCAACGCCTTCACGCCCGTTACCGGCCCATCGGATGCCGCACGACACGCCAACGCGATTGGATCCTGTACGTCGGCAGAAGCGCTGGCGCGGTTCGCCCGCCTGCCGCGGGGCCGGTTACTCGCCCCGCTTGATCTCGGTGCCTATGCCATCGGCGCAAGCGCCCTGCAGGTGGTTGGCGCGCCGTATCACCGCAACAATGCCGGCAACGCCGCCGTCTATCGCTTCTTTCTCGGCTCGCCCGCCAAGGCGCAGGTGATCGCCAAGGATTGGCGCGTTCGCTACGTCGCATTTTGTCCGGACAGTTTCGGCGAACTCGGGGCCGTCGATCCGCTCAGCCTCATTGGGCAGTTGCGCGCCGGCCACATCCCGTCCTGGATGCGACCAATGGAGGGGCCCGACGACGGATTGACCCTGTTTGCAATCGAACCGCGCTTGTTCGAGCGGCCTGCTACGCTGTAAGGCTGCTCGATGCAGGGCAAGGATATGCACAGCGGAGGGGAAGCGCTGCACTGGTGGCAGACGCGCTGGTTCGTGGTGCTGATGGTCCTCGTCGCCATCATTCCGCTGTTGAAGCCCGATATTCCGCCATTGGTCGACTTGCCCGGCCATATGGGCCGCTACCGCGTGCAACTCGATATGGGCAATGTGCCGTGGCTCGGCGACTGGTATGTTTTTCAATGGTCGATGATCGGCAATCTCGGCATCGATCTGTTGATCGTGCCGCTGGCTCCGGTGTTCGGTCTGGAACTGGCGGTCAAGCTGATCGTGATCTGCATCCCTGCGCTGACCGTGCTTGGGCTGCTGTGGATCGCGCGCGAGGTTCATGGGCGCATTCCGCCGACCGCCTTGTTCGCGCTGCCGCTGGCGTACAGTTTCCCGTTCCAGTTCGGCTTCGTCAATTTTGCGCTGGCGATGGGGATCGCGCTCAACGCCTTTGCCTTGTGGCTGCGCCTGGCGCGGCTCGGCCATTTGAAATTGCGCGCAATGATCTTCGTGCCGCTCTCCGTTATCCTGTGGATCTGCCACACGTTCGGTTGGGGCGTGCTCGGCGTGCTTGCCTTCTCGGCGGAGATGGTGCGCCAGCATGATGTGATGACCGACCGGCGCCTGCCCGGCACCTTGTGGCAACGCGTAACGCGCGGCCATTGGATCGAGGCATGGTTCAAGGCCGGGCTCAACTGCCTGCCGCTCGCCATCCCGATGGTGATGATGATCCTGTGGCGCTCGGGGGATCACGTTACCGGCCAGACCGGGGACTGGTTCAACTGGCAGGCCAAGATCAGTTGGCTGACCAAGGTGCTGGCCGATCGCTGGCAGGCGTTCGATATCGCGGCGACGGCGGTGCTGTATCTCATCCTTTTCAAAGGTTTCCGCGATCCAAATATCGAATATTCGCGCAATCTCGGGCTATCCACCCTGTTCCTGCTGGCGGTGTTCATCCTCCTGCCGCGCATCGTGTTCGGATCGGCCTATGCCGACATGCGCCTCGCACCATTCATGATCGCCATTGCCGTGATTGCGCTTCGCCCCCGGGCCGGTCTGTCGATCCGCGGTGCCTCAACGCTTGCGATGCTCGGCTGTGCGTTCTTCCTGGTGCGGATGGGTGCGGCAACGGTCAGCTACTGGATGTACGCCCAGACCTATGACCGCGAATTGAAGGCGCTCGACCATGTGCCGATCGGCGCGCGGCTGGTGACGTTCGTCGGGCAGCAATGCGGCAATCGCTGGCAGATGACGCGGCTGGAGCATTTCCCCGCGCTCGCCTTGGAGCGGCGACTGGCGTATTCCAACGACCAATGGTCGATGGCCGGCGCGCAGCTGCTGACGACCAAATATATCGAGGCCGGCAAATTCGCGCACGACCCCTCGCAGATTGTCACCAGCATCCAATGTCCGCGCGAATGGTGGCGCCCGATCAACCGCGCGCTCGCTCGCTTCCCGCGCGACGCCTATGATTATGTCTGGCTGATCCAACCGCCAGCCTATGATGCGAAATACAATCAGGGTCTGGTCGAAATTTGGCGCGACGGAACGAGCGTGCTGTTCAAGGTCGATCATTCGCGGCCCGGCGTGTTCGTCAGCGACGCCGAGATTCAACCGAAAATTATTTGGCGGGCGCCCTTCTAAAAGGCGTCAGTTCGCCAAGATATTCCTGATCGGCTGTCACGGATTCGCGTTCCCGCACCAGAAAATCGGCGATGGCGCGGCGGAAGTTCGGGTCCGGAATGTAATGCGCCGACCAGGTGGTGACGGGCACATAGCCACGCGCCAGCTTATGTTCGCCCTGCGCACCGGCCTCGACCGTCGACAGGCCGCGCGCGATGGCGGCATCGATCGCCTGATAATAACACAGCTCGAAATGCAGGAACGGGACGTCCTCGCTGCACCCCCAATAGCGGCCATATAGCGCGTCCCCGCCGATCAGGTTCAGCGCTCCGGCGATCGGGCGCCCCTCCCGTTCGGCAAGGATCAACAACACCGCGTCGGCCATGTGCCGCCCCAGCAGCGAGAAGAATTCGCGCGTTAGGTAAGGCTGGCCCCATTTGCGGCTGCCGGTGTCCTGATAGAAAATCCAGAAGGCATCCCAATCGGCCTCGGTGATTTCGGCGCCGGTCAGGTGGCGGATCGTCAATCCCTCGACCGCGGCGGCGCGTTCCTTGCGGATCGCCTTGCGCTTGCGACTGGCGAGCGCCGCGAGGAAATCGTCGAAACAGCCATAGCCATCATTGCGCCAGTGGAATTGCGTGCTGGCACGGATCAGCCAGGCCGCGGCCTCGAACAGCGGCACCTGATCGGGCGCGATGAAGGTGGCGTGGGCAGAGGAAAGATTGTGCTGGTCGGTAACTGCTTCGATCGCAGCGATCAGAGGTGCGGCATAGACCTCATCCTTCAGTAACAGGCGCGGGCCGGGGACGGGGGTGAAGGGGACGGCGATTTGCAGCTTGGGGTAATATCGCCCACCGGCCCGTTCCCACGCATCCGCCCAAGCATGGTCGAAGACATATTCGCCCTGGCTGTGGCTTTTGGCATAAGCCGGGGCGATTGCCGCGGGCCGCCCGTCCGCGCCGTCGATGACGATCGGGATCGGTTGCCAGCCGGTGCGCGCGGTCGCGCTGCCCGACTGTTCCAGAATGGACAGAAACGCATGGCTGAGGAATGGATTGTCCGCGCCAGCGCAGGCATCCCAATCGGCAGCAGGAACCTTGGCGACGCCGTCGGCGATTCGGGCAGTGACGGCGGGGTCTGGCATTATGCCCAAGGTAGGGTCTGGAACCGCTCAGTCCAAGGCTTGTGATTATCGCATCAGCACGAAAGAATTATTCTTTCCAGCCCCAATATAGCTGCGCCGGGGGGAGATTCCACCATTCCATCGCGTGATCGATCTTGGGCAGATATGGCTCGATGAAATCGCGACATTTCGGCGAATATTGATAAACCAAAAAAGCACCGCCGACGCGGAGCACATCGGCTGTCGCCTGACCGATCGCGTCGCCGACACCGGCGGGCAGGGTCGAGAAGGGTAGGCCGGAAATGACGTAGTCGGCCTCGTCGTGGCCGTGGTCCTTGACGATCTGGATCACGTCGGCCGCAGAGCCGAGGATGGCGGAAAATCGCGGATCGACGATCTCATGGCGCAGATAGCGAATGAAATCCGGGTTGGTGTCGATCGCGATATAGGTTGAATCGGCCGGCAGGGCGTCAAGGATCGTCCGGCAGAAGGTGCCGACCCCGGGGCCATATTCGACGAACACCCTGGTGTTGGGCCAGTCACAGCGGCTGAGCATCTTCTTGATCGTCTGATTCGACGACGGAACGATCGCGCCGACCATTACTGGATGCTTGAGGAACCCCTTGAAAAACATCTTTAGCGGAGAGGATACGCCGGCAGCCTGTCGAAGCTGGCGGCGCTGGCGCCGTGCGGCAGCGGTAGAAACGGGCACAGGCGATCCTTGTTCTGGTAGCTGTTCTGGCAGTCGTGACGGCATTGTATCGGCATCCGTCGCAAACTTGTAACGAACATTCAAGCGCCTGGGTTGCACGCAAATGGTTTTGACAGGCTTGCGAACAGGGGCGAATCGCCTAAGCGAAGGCAATGCAGGACGGGATTGGACAAGAAAGGGCGGGCCAAAACAGGGCGGGCCAAAACCGGGCTGGGCAGACCGCCGTTATTTTTCTCTCGCGACGCACTCAGGACGGCGACCCGGAATATGGCGCGGCGGCGGACGCGATGGAGCAGCTGGCCGCTGACCAGCCGGGCTATCGCGGCATCACGTCGACACGTGGTCTCGATGGGCTGGGCATAACGATCAGTTACTGGGCGGACGAGGCAGCAGCGATCGCATGGCGCGGCCATGCCGAACACACCGCGATTCGCGAGCAGGGCCGGGCGAACTGGTACGACAGCTATGAGGTGATCGTCACACGGGTCGAACGCCATTACGGGTGGACGCGGACATGAAAGTGGAGATGAAGGCATCGGGTAAAATCGAGCGCGATTTCATCCTGCTGTTCGTCGTGATGCTGACGATCGCGGCGGGGAATACCGCGTTGCAATCGGTGCTGCCTGCACTGGGGCGCTCGCTGAAAGTGCCGGACAGTGCAGTTGCGGCAGCGTTTTCGGTTTCGGCGTTATTGTGGGTGGTGTCGGCGCCGTTCTGGGCCAACCGATCCGATCGGCACGGACGGCGCGCGATGATCCTGCTCGGCCTCGGCGGATTCACGACCTCGCTGTTGCTCTGCGGCCTCGCGCTGACCGCCGGGATCAATGGCTGGATCGCGGGCGTCTCCGCGTTCGTCGCGTTCATCGCCGGACGACTGCTATACGGTACGTTCGGGTCCGCCGCGCCGCCAGCGGTGCAGGCTTTGGTCGCCGGACGCACCACGCGCGAGGAGCGGACGCGGGCCCTGACCCTGCTCGGCTCGGCCTTCGGGCTGGGCACCATCCTTGGCCCGGCAATCTCGCCCTATCTGATCTTGGGGCAGATCGGCGGGGTCGAGATCGGGCTGGCGGGTCCGGCCTTTTTCGCGGCGATCTTCGGTGCATGCATGTTCGTCGCCGTCCATCGCATGCTGCCCGACGATCTGGTGCCGCAACCCGGCACGCACGGCGCCGCCATCGCTTACCCGTCGGTTGGTGGGCAATCCTCGGGCGCGAGCGTGACTGCGGCGACGCATGAGGTGAGCGAGGCGGTGGGCTATACCGATCCGCGGATCAGGACTTGGATGATCATGGGACTGATCATGGGCCATGCGCAGGCGATGACCGGGCAGGCGATCGGCTTCCTCGTCATCGATCGGCTGCACGTCGCCCCGGTCGAGGCGTTGCAGCCGACCGGATTGGTGCTGATGATGGGCGCGGGCTCGGCGCTGCTGGTGCAATGGGGGCTGATCCCGGTACTGAAACTCGACCCGAAGCGGCTGGTGCTGGTCGGCTTGGTGCTTGCCGCGGCGGGCTGCGCGCTGACCGGTCTCGCTACCTCGCTCTACGGCATCGCAATGGCTTATGCGCTGGCCTCAGCCGGGTTCGGCTTCACTCGGCCCGGTTTTACGGCTGGATCGTCGCTGGCGGTCGGGCCGGAGGCGCAGGGCTCGGTGGCGGGCAAAGTCACCTCGGTCAATGGCGCGAGTTTCGTGCTCGGCCCGTCGATCGGCGTCGGTTTGTACGAGGCGCAGCATTCGCTGCCCTATCTGACGGCAGCGGCGGCCTTGGTGATCGTGTTCTTTTACGGCTGGAGGGCGCTGAAAACCGTTTGATCAACCTGCGCGGCGGCGGCACGCCGCGCCGTCAAGGTCGCGCCGACAAGATAGATCGCCAGCGACAGCCAGATCAGCGCGAACGCTGCCCATTGCGCGGGCGCCAGCACCTCGCCGTAGAAAGCGACCGCCAGCACCAGTTGCAGCGTCGGTGCGAGATATTGCAGCAAGCCCAGATCACTATAACGCACGCGTTTGGCGGCAGCGGCAAACAGCATCAGCGGGATCGCGGTGAGCACACCGGCTGCGGGGAGCAAGACAAAGGCGGGCCCGTATGCCAGCGAGGTGCCCGCCAGCGCCAGCCATATGATCGACGGCGGGGTTAGGATAGCGGTTTCGATTAACAGGCCGTCCAGCGCATCGACCGGCGTCAGCTTGCGGATCAGCCCGTAGCTGCCGAACGAGAAAGCAAGCGTCAGCGGGATGATCGGCACACCGCCTTGTTCATATGCCAGAAACGCTACCCCACAGGCAGCGATCGCCACCGCCAGCCCCTCGATCCGCCCAAGCCGCTCGCGCAGGATCAGCGTTCCGAGCAGGACGTTGACCAGCGGGTTGATGAAATAGCCCAGGCTGGCCTGCGCTACGTGACCGCCATTGACCGCAATGATGTAGCAGAGCCAGTTGATGGCGATCAGCGTTGCCGATGCGGTCAGCGCCAGCATCAGGCGCGGGGTGGCGGCGATACGCCGGATCGCCGCGCCGTGGCGGAAGACAGTCGCCAACACGACCAGCAGCGCGAGCGACCACAGGATGCGGTGGGCGAGGATGTCCGGCGCAGGCAGCGGCTTGAGCAGCTTGAGGAAGATCGGCAGTAACCCCCAGATTGCATAGGCCGCGATGCCATAGAGAATGCCGGGGTTGATCTTGCTGTTCATAAGCGCGCGCTAGACGGGGTTTGCGTTCCCTTGGCAATCCGGGGCTTGCGGACAAAGCCCCGGATTCCTTCAGTCCGCGCCTTTTAGAACGTGCGGGCGCAACTGGCCTGGCGAGATGAAGCCGATCGGCTGCAACGCGGCGGCGTCCTGCTTCAATTGCGCGGCGATCTGGGCGTAATCGCGTTCCATGTCGGGGGTTACCGAGGCGCGGGAATCGGTTAGCGCCTCCTCGAAATGCACCATCGTCACTTCGCGCACGTCGAGTGACGACCGCAGCGCGACAAGGCCCGCGCGGCGGACCAGATCCTCGAGGTCCGCGCCGGTGAAGCGATCGGTGCGCCTCGCCAGCAGGTCGAGATCGACATCGCCGGCCAGCGGCATCTTCGTCGTCTGGATCGCTAGGATGCGGCGACGCCCCCCGGTATCGGGCAGCCCGACATAGATCAGCTCGTCAAACCGTCCCGGGCGCAGCAACGCGGGATCGATCAGGTTCGGCCGGTTGGTCGCGCCGATTACGACGACCGACTGCAATTCCTCCAGGCCGTCCATCTCGGCGAGGATCGTGTTGACCACACGTTCCGTCACCTGCGGCTCGCCCATCCCGCTGCCGCGCGTGGGCACGAGCGAATCGAGTTCGTCGATGAACAGAATGCACGGCGCGACCTGACGCGCGCGGCTGAACAGGCGGCTGATCTGCTGCTCGCTCTCGCCATACCATTTGCTCAGTAGGTCGCTGGATTTGGTGGCGATGAAATTGGCCTGCGCCTCACGCGCGACCGCCTTGGCCAGCAACGTCTTGCCGGTGCCGGGCGGACCATAGAGCAGGAAGCCCTTGGCCGGGCGGATGCCGAGGCGACGAAACGCGTCCGGGTCCTTCAGCGGCAGTTCCACGCCTTCCTTCAGGCGCATCTGTGCCGCGTCGAGCCCGCCGACATCCTCCCAGCGCACCTTGGGTGCCTCGACCATCACCTCACGCATCGCGCTCGGCTGCACGCGCTTCAGCGCATCGAAGAAGTCCTCGCGCGTCACCGCCAGCTCATCCAGCACTTCGGGCGGGATCGTGCCTTCGGACAGGTTCAGCTTGGGCATGATCTTGCGCACCGCCTCGATCGCGGCCTCACGCGCCAGCGCCGCAAGATCGGCACCGACAAAGCCGTACGTGGTGCTGGCCAGTTCATCCAGATCGACCTTGTCGCCCAGCGGCATGCCACGAGTGTGGATGCCGAGGATCTCTCGCCGGCCGCGTTCGTCGGGAACGCCGACGACGATCTCGCGGTCGAACCGCCCCGGCCTGCGTAAGGCTTCGTCAATCGCCTCGGGCCGGTTGGTCGCGGCGATCACCACCACGTTGGCGCGCGCCTCCAGCCCGTCCATCAGCGTCAGCAATTGCGCGACGAGCCGCTTTTCCGCCTCGCCGGACACTTGGCCCCTCTTTGGCGCAATCGAATCGATCTCGTCGATGAACACGATCGAGGGCGAGGCCTTCTGCGCTGACTCGAACACCTGCCGGAGGCGCTGTTCGGACTCGCCGTATGCCGATCCCATGATTTCCGGCCCGTTGATCAGGAAGAATTCCGCCGCCGATTCGTTGGCCACCGCGCGCGCAAGCCTGGTCTTGCCGGTGCCGGGCGGGCCATAGAGCAGCACGCCCTTGGGCGGATCGACACCGAGCCGCTGGAACAATTCCGGGTAGCGCAGGGGCAGTTCCACCATTTCGCGCAACTGGTCGATCGTCCCGGCCATGCCGCCGATATCGTCATAGGTCACGTCGGCACGGCGCGCTTCCTTGGGCTCCTCATATTCGGGGCGTAGTTCGATCTCGGTATTCTCGTCGACATGGACGACACCCTTCGGTGTGGTCGAAATTACCGCGAGGCGGATTTCCTGCAACGCATAGGCTGGCGCGCGCAGGAATTGTTGCACGCCCGGCGGCATGTCGTCGACGCGCTGCTACCCGGCGGTCGCAACGACATCGCCCTGCGTCAGCGGCCGCTTGAAAAAGGTGCGCTTCAGTGCCTGCGATGAGCCCTGCAGGCGGAGATTCTGCTGGGCGGGGGCGAACACGACGCGCGTCGCCGGCTTGGATTCGACCTTGCGCACCTCGACGAAATCGCCCGACCCGACCCCCGCATTCGCGCGCTGCAAGCCATCGATGCGCAGCAGGTCTAGCCCCTCATCCTCAGGATAGGGTGCGACAGCGCGCGCGGGGGTCAACGATTTGCCGACGATTTCGATCACGTCGCCCTCGGCCAGACCAAGCGCGGCCATCATCGAGCGCGGAATATGCGCGAGACCACGACCGCTGTCTTCCGGGCGGGCATTGGCAACCTGCAATTTAAGCACCGGGGTTTCGCTATCGGCCATATCTTCTCTCAACAAAACTGTCTGAATGATCAGTCTGTGAGATCGGAAGCAGCGTTCAGGAATGCGAGAAGTGGTCCCGAGCCAGGGAATTGGTTGGGCAGCTATATGAGATCAAACCACTGAAACCCCGACGAAAGACAAAAAAATGGCCAGCCCCGAAAGGCTGGCCTTAAAAGTTTTAGGAGAGGATGCCTGAAAGGCACTATCCTTGTGCCGTGCAGCAGATCGTTGTGCAAGTGCGAAATGATTTTTACCAGTTGCATTTTTTGCACGTATTGCCGACAGTGCCAAGGGCGGGACACCAAGCTGTAATGTCCGCTTCAGGGGATGCGGCATTGCGTGCGATGCAGCATAAACGGTCTCGAGATTCGGAGGGTCGATGCGTAGATTACCGCCACTGACCGCGATCGAAGCGTTCGTACAGGTCGCGCGCCTCGGCTCGATCAAGGCCGCTGCGCAGGAACTGGCGCTGTCGCCGCCCGCGCTCAGCCGCCGTGTACAGGCGCTGGAACGCTTTATCGGCAAGCCGTTGTTCGAGCGGCGACATCAGGCCGTGGTGCTCAATATGGATGGCGAGCGGCTGCTGGCGCAGATCGCGCCCGCCATCGACAGCCTGTCCGATGCGGTCGAGACGATGACCAGCGGGGCGGAGGTGTTGCGGCTGCGGCTCGGCATCCTGCCGCTGTTCGCCTCGCAGCGGCTGTTCCCCAAATTGGGGGAACTGCGCATCAAGCATCCCGAACTGCATCTCGATATCGATACGGCGGCGCACGGCGTGTCGCGGCTCGGCGACGGACTGGATGCAGTGATCGCTCTCGCGCGCGAAATCGATCCAACCCTCTATGCCCGTCGGCTGGACCGTAACGCCGTCTATGTGATCGGGTCGCGGACGTTGATCGAGGGGCCTAACCCGATCACGCGGCCCGAGCAGCTCGCCGGGCTTACCGCCTTGGTCCACCGCGAGATGCCCGATACGTTCAGCGCCTGGCGCCGCGCGGCCTCGCTGCGTGATATGGAGCCGCTGGCGATCGACCATTTCGATTCGGGGCAGTTGATGCTGGAAGCGGCGGCGCAGGGGCTGGGCATCGCCTTCATGCACGCCAGCCATTTCGAAGACGCGCGCGACGACCGCCTGGTTCGGCTATTCGATATCGAGGTGGAAAGCCCGTACAGCTACTGGTTCGTCTGCCGCCCGCGCGCTTTGACGCAAAAGCCGGTACGCCTGTTCCACGACTGGTTGATCGAGGCGGTGGCCGAGCCGGGGGTTTAAGGCCGGGTAACTTCCACCGGTCGTGATGCCCGGTTGCGCCCCTCATCTGGTCGGAAAGGGGAGGCTCAGGTAAGGCCAATGCGTAAATTTCGTCGCGCGGAACCTTGGACGTGAAACGCCACGATTCATCGACCGAAGTAAGAATAAGCTCGGCCTGGACCAAGCCCAAGGTAACGAGGATAGCACCTATTCACCGAAAACAACGCGCGTCACAGCCACAACGAAAAAGCCCCTCCCGTGTCGGGGAGGGGCGGTTCGGATCACTCGGCCTTGGCGCTGACGATCTTGCCCGGCGTACGGGGCGGTTCACCCTTGGGCAGCGCGTCGACCGCGTCCATGCCGTCAGTTACTTCGCCCCAGACAGTATATTGTCCGTCGAGGAAGCGCGCGTCGTCGAGGCAGATGAAGAACTGGCTGTTGGCCGAATCCGGGCTCTGCGCACGCGCCATACTGGCCACGCCGCGGACGTGTGGCTGTTTGGAAAATTCAGCCTTGAGGTTGGCGTGGTTCTTCGATCCGTGCATGCCGGTGCCCGACGGGTCGCCACCCTGGGCCATGAAGCCCGGGATCACGCGGTGGAACACCACGCCGTCATAGAATCCGGCGTTGGCCAGCTCGCCGATACGGGCGACATGTTCTGGCGCCAGATCGGGGCGCAGTTTGATCTTAACTTCACCCCCATTAGGGCTGGTGTCGAGCGTCAGGGTCAGCGTTTCGAAAGTCTCAGCCATTTTTGGGCTCCTGGAATTGGGGTGCCCGGCAGGTAGCGATGCCCCGCCTGAGTTGCAATGTTCCGTACCGTGCGCGGAGGTACGGGGATGACGACGGCGGAGCGGTGGGTTAGGGACGGGGGGTATCGCACGGAAGGAGGTCGAACATGAGCGAAGTCGACCTGAAACCCGAGGCCGAGGATGACGGCGGACAACTCGATGAGGACGATCGGCTGAAGCCGGAATTCGTTCGCGCCGTGCTCGACGCGGTGGAGGAGGGCGATAGCGAAGGCGCCCGCGCGCTGGTCGAGCCGCTGCACCCCGCCGACATCGCCGATCTGTTCGAGCTGACCCCGAACGAACGGCGCGCCGACCTCGCCAAGGCACTGACCGATCTCCTCGATGGCGATGTGTTCGCCGAAATGAACGATTATGTCCGCGAGGATCTGATCGATTCGCTGTCCGCCAGCGAAGTCGCCGACATCGCCTCCGAACTCGATACCGACGATGCTGTGGCGATCATCGAGGATATGGAGCCCGAGGATCAGCGCGAGGTGTTGCGCGCGCTGGATCCCGACGATCGCGCCGCGATCGAGGAAGCGCTGAGCTACCCGGAAGAATCCGCCGGTCGCCTGATGCAGCGCGAGTTGATCGCGGTGCCGGAACATTGGAGCGTGGGCGACGCGATCGATTATCTGCGGGGTCACGAGGAACTGACGACCGACTTCTGGGAAATTTTCGTGGTCGATCCGGCGCACAAGCCCGTCGGCACCGTCGCTTTGTCGTGGATGCTGCGCACCCCGCGCACGATATCGATCGCCGACGTTATGCAGCGCGAACAAACCCTGATCCCGGTCGATATGGACCAGGAAGAGGTTGCGTTGCGCTTCCAGAAATATGCTCTGATCTCGGCTGCCGTGGTCGATCCGAACGGGCGGCTGGTCGGTATGGTCACGGTCGACGACATCGTCCATATTATTTCCGAGGAAGCGGGCGAGGATACGCTGCGTCTGGCCGGTGCCGGCGACGGCGATATCAACGAGCCGATCGCGCTGACCGTGCGCACGCGTCTGGTGTGGCTGGTCGTCAATCTCGGCACGGCGATGCTGGCGGCGTCGGTGGTCGGCATGTTCGAGGGCACGATCGCGAAGTTCGCTTTGCTGTCCGCGCTGATGGGCATCGTTTCGGGCATGGGCGGCAATGCCGGTACGCAAACGTTGGCCGTCGTGGTTCGTGCGCTGGCCACCAACCAGCTGACCAGTTCGAACACGGTGCGGATGATCGGGCGGGAATTCCGTATCGCCGCCACCAACGGCGCGGTGCTGGGCACGCTGATCGGGCTCGGCACGCTGCTAATCTATCAGAATTCTACGCTCAGTCTGGTGTTCGGGGCAGCGATCCTGACCAACAATCTCGTCGCCGGTCTGGCGGGTGTGCTGGTGCCCGTGACGCTGGAACGGTCTGGCGTCGATCCCGCCGTATCCTCGGCGGTGTTCGTCACCATGATGACGGATTGTATGGGATTTTTCTCGTTTCTGGGCCTCGCAACGCTGGCGGGGCTCGGCGGTTGACTTGATCGCGGCCACCCGCCGCCCACATGGGGGGCGTGACATTGCATCTGACCAAAGTGGCGTTCGGCGTCGACAGCCTGGAGAATTTCGTCGAACGCTGGCGCGGACGCGAGGGGTCACCGCCCTACGAATTGACCACGCGCTATCAGCCCAAACGGCATGAGGAGATTGCGGGGCCGAATGCGGATGGGGGTTCGCTCTACTGGATCCTCAAGCATCAATTGGTCGCACGCTCGCCAATCCTTGGTTTTGGTGATGCGGAGGGCGGGCGCGTGGCGATCCTGCTTCACCCCAAGCTGGTGCTGGTCCACGGCCGCCCGAAGCGCGCGCATCAGGGCTGGCGCTATCTCGAAGGTGGGGACGCCCCCGTCGATCTGGCCGAAGGCGCGGAACTGGACGAGGCGATGCCCGCCGGGTTGATCGGGAAGCTATCGGCGCTGGCTTTGATTTGAGGGTAGGTTTCGCCCACTAGCGGTCGTTCCGTTTCACAGTCGGGCTCATCACATCAGGCTTACCGCGCGCCGATTCGCGCGAGCACCTCTCTGGGTATTTCATAGTCATCGATGATGGATTGGTGCGAGAACAACCCACACAATTCTCGTTGTATAAAGTAGTCGTGGGCGGATTCAGCGGCTTCCTTGAGTAATTGGATTCGATCAACATCGGTAGATATGTTGTTCAATTGCGTGAGCTTAGCAGCGATTTTCTTTCCAGCTCGACCCAGCGATGCCGCCTTCTCGGCCAACACCTCGTGATTAAAAGCATCATGTGCCCGATCCGGGAAGAAATGCGATCCAAGGTCTTGTGGAAGTCGTAGCGACATAACTCAGCGTCTCCAGTCCGGCATGAGCCGGGCGGCATCTTTTCCCGCCTACAGTAGCGAAAGCTGCCGGACAACTCACCACCACCACCAGACATCATCCTCTGTCCTACAAGCCCGCAATCTGTCAGGTTGATGGTGCTCTTTCCCATCGTCGGTTCCCCGAGGCGATTCCCGCGCCACGAAAACCCCGATAGTGTGACCTTGTGTGAACTTCGTTCGACAAACAGGCCGTCGCCGCGGCACGAAAGCTTATCTGACTTGGCCTCCGCTCTGCCGCCCTGGCGTTGTCGCGCGCCTCAGGGCCCCGCCGCCGCTCCGCAGCGCACCGGCCCTTGCACGTTCTTGTTCACCACGCAGGTGGCCGTGCCATACACCGCCACCGCGCCCACACCGGTGGCGTTGATGTTGGCGGTGTAGCGGGCGCGGGCGGTGGTCTCCCCGTTGCCATCGGTGCGCAGGTTCAGATCGTCGGCGACGAGCTTGTCTGCCACGATCCGCGTCGTGCCGTTGGCGCTGAGGCGAGCGCGGGCCGCCTTTCCGGCCAGCGTCAGCGTGCCCGATCCGGTCACGGAGGCGATCAACTGGTCGGCGGCGAGTCCGCTGGCGGTGAGCGATCCGCTGCCGGTCAGCGTCAACGTGATCCGCTGGCCGCGCATCGGCCCGGCGATGGTCAATTGCCCGCCGCCGATCACCGTCGCGCCGTTCAGATTAAGCGTGGAGACGCGGATCACGGTCGCCGTCGGGCTGTGGCTGGGCTTCTTTGCCGCCGCCTGCTCTTCCCAGGCGCCGGTGCCGGCACGGACGATCAGCGTATCGCCCTCGACGCGCAGATCGAGCCGGTCGGTGCTGCGCATGTCCCCCACGGCCTTCCCGGACGGCGCCTTGCCGAGCGTCAGTTCGACCTTGAACGGCCCGTCGATGCGGATGCGTTCAAAGCTGCTGACCGAATATGTCCGGTCTTCTGCATGGGCAGGAACGGTGAGCAGCACGATGGGGGCGAGCACGAGGAATCGAAGCATGCCACCGGCATCCTCCGATTTCCTGTAATGCGCAATACCGGCTGCGCACGATCAACCGCAGGTCGCGTTGCCCGATCCGATCTTCGACACCGCGCATTTCGCGCCCTTGCCAAGATCGGCATCGCCCGATCCGACGATCGACACCTTGGCCGGGCCATCGACCGCGGCTTGGACGCTGCCCGATCCGGCGATCGACACGGTGGCGCTGCCCGACTTGACGCCCCTGGCATCGACATCACCCGATCCGGCGATGCTGACATCGAGCTGCCGGACGCTCCCGGAAAGCTTCATGCCGCCCGATCCGGCAATTGCGAACTTGCCCTTTTCCACGCTGAGCGCGGCGATCGTCAGGTCGCCCGACCCGGCCGTACTGCCCTCGAAGTCCTGTCCCTCGACTCGGTCGACCGTCATGTTGCCCGATCCGGCAATGGTCGCGGTCGCGACGCGCGGCATGGTGACGTACACCGTCACCTTGTCGTGGCTGCCCCAGCTGAACCCCTCGCGTCCGACCTTCAGCGTATCGCCGTTGCGTTCGATCTTCAGTTTCTTGAGTTCCTCGGATGGTCCCTCGGCGCGAACCGAGAAACCGCTGCCGACGCGCACGTCGACATCATCCGACCCGCGCAGATCGACGCCGGTGAAATCGGCGGTCGCGAAGGTACGGGCGGTGCCGCTGCCGGAGCCGGCGACTGCGCCCTTCGCATCATGCCCGCCCGATCCCAACGAACAGGCGGCAAGTGGCAAAGCGACGATCGGCAGGGCCGCGAGAATGATGAGACGCATGAAGATTCTCCCAGTGTGTGTTGGTTATATAACACACTACGAGGCTGTCCGCAAGCCTAACGCGATTCCGGCAGCCATCCCAGATCGAGATTGGCATAACGGTCGACGTAATTCGCTGCGCGCGACAAGGCTTGCTCGTTGGTAAAGGCGATACGTCCGCCTTCGCGTGCGATCAGCTTTTCCTCCTCGAGCTGCCGCAGCATGCGGTTAACATGGACGGCGGTGAGGCCAGTAGCATCGCCGATCTCCTCCTGCGTCAGGCCGAGAACGAAGCTGGTGCCGATCGCCTTGTCCATCATGCGCAGCCGGTTGCGCATTTCCATCAATATCGCGGCGACACGCGCCTTGGCCGGCGTACGCCCCAATGCCGCGAGCCGATCGGTCAATGCGGCCCGCTCGATCTGGTTGTACACCATGATCAGCGCGGCAATACGTGGATGGTCGCTCAACACCTTAGACATTGCCGAGCGCTCGAACGGGCAGACCACGCAATCGGTGAGCGCGGTGATCGTCTCGGGTGCCTTGCGGTATACCAGGCTGGACACGGCCAGCATGTCGCCGGGGAACAGGAAGCGCAGGATCTGGCGGCTGCCATTGTCGAGCAGAACGGACGTCATCATCGTGCCCTTGCACAGCACGAACATCTCGCCGGTGGGATCGTTTTCGCGCACCAAAGTGCCGCCGCGTCGCAGCGATCGCTCGCGCTCCTCGAGCCGTTCGAGGGCGGAATGCTCGGACGGAGTCAGCGCGGCCATGCCGCTCAAGCGCTCCGCAAAACAACCCCCTGCCACCCGGTCCGTCCCCCCAATTGCGCACACCAAGAGCATCGCCCGGAAATCACTGCATTAAAGTCGATCAAGGCAGGGTCGTATGCGGCAGATCGTGGCGGTGCCCTTGCGTGGTCCCGCACACGCGATAAAGCGTGCCATCATGGACAGAATTCTCATTCGTGGCGGCAACCGCCTTTCCGGTCGCCTGCCGATTTCCGGCGCGAAGAACGCCGCGCTGACGCTGATGCCGTGCGCGCTGCTGACCGATGAGCCAGTGACGCTGCGCAACCTGCCACGCTTGGCCGATGTCGACAGTTTCGGCCATTTGCTCAACCAGCTTGGCGCATCGACCCAGATCGAGGGTAATCGCCCGGAAGATTTCGGCCGCGTGATGACGATCCGCGCGGGCAAGCTGACGTCTACGGAAGCGCCTTATGACATCGTGCGCAAGATGCGCGCGTCGATCCTGGTGCTTGGACCCTTGGTCGGGCGCGCGGGCGAGGCGACGGTGTCGCTACCCGGTGGCTGCGCGATCGGCAATCGCCCGATCGATCTGCATCTAAAAGCGCTGGAGGCGATCGGTGCGGAGATCGAACTCGCGGCGGGCTATGTGAAGGCCATCGCGCCCGGAGGTCGGTTGAAAGGCGGTCGTTATACCTTCCCGATCGTTTCGGTCGGGGCGACCGAGAATGTCGTCATGGCGGCGGCGCTGGCGAAGGGCACATCGATCATCGAGAATGCCGCGCGCGAGCCTGAGATCGTCGATCTCTGCAATTGCCTCGTCGCCATGGGTGCAAAGATCGACGGGATCGGCACCGAGACGCTGACGATCGAGGGCCAGGATCGCCTGCACGGCGCAACCTATGCGGTGATGCCGGACCGGATCGAGGCGGGAAGCTATGCCTGCGCGGCAGCGATCACCGGCGGCTCGGTCGAGTTGGTCGGCGTCGGCATGGACAATAACCGCGCAACGATCTCCGCCCTGGTCGCGGCGGGCGTGAAGATCGAGGAACGCGGTGGCAGTCTGTTCGTCGATGCGCCCGACCGGCTCGGGCCGCTGACGCTCTCCACTGCGCCATTCCCCGGCTTCGCCACCGACATGCAGGCGCAATTCATGGCGATGCTGACCAAGGCGGACGGCGCGAGCGTGCTGACCGAGACGATCTTCGAGAATCGCTACATGCACGTCCCCGAACTGGCGCGAATGGGCGCGGACATCCAGGTCAGCGGCCGCACCGCGATCGTGCGTGGCGTGGCCGGGCTCACTGGCGCACCGGTGATGGCGACCGACCTACGCGCCTCCATGAGCCTGATCATCGCCGGGTTGGTGGCCGAGGGGCAGACCGAAGTCGGGCGGGTCTACCATCTCGATCGCGGGTACGAGCGGTTGGAAGAGAAATTGAGCGCCGTGGGCGCGGATATCGAGCGCGTCGGGGACGGTTGAGGAGGGTAACCTTCCCCACCACTCCCGTCATCTCGGACTCGATCCGGGATCCAACTTACTTCGCAGACGTCCGCCAATGTGGTGAAGTGGATCCCGGACCAAGTCCGGGATGACGAATGGTTTCAGACCGAAAACCTCAGGCAATCCGCTCTGGCACTTCCGCCGCATCTTCCTCGATCGCTTCGGCGGGTGCAACAGCCTCCCACGGGAAGATGAACCAGTCCTTCGTCACCCGGCGGTCGATTGTGCGGGCACGGTAGTCCACCGTCTGCGCCGAACTGACGTTGTCGATCAATGTGGCGAAGCGGATGCTGCCGTCCACCGCGTCTTCCTCGGCCAGCTTCTCGCGCAGATGGGCGATGGTGCGGCCGGAATCGTTGATGTCGTCCAGAAACAACAACCGCTCGCCAGTATGCGTGCGCTTGGCCAGTTTCTTCAGTGGTTCGTCGGCGAAATCGTTCATCTGGCTGGAATAATCTACCGACAGCATTGGCAGACCGGTCGCATGGCTGAGGAAAACGGCCGGGGCGAGGCCACCGCGCCCGATGCCGATGATGAAATCCGGCTGCCACTCATCCGCGGCCATTAGCGCCGCCAGCGTATGGATCGCGGCGACGAATTCGTCCTGCTCGATCGGCGTGAAGATGGTCAAGCGGCCTGCTCCACATAGGCATCGAGTTTGGCGAGATGGCCTGCGACGACCTCGTCAGGCAGGAAACTGCCAAGGAAGGAATTGCGTGCCAGCAGCGCCAGATCGCCCCGGTCCAACCCGCGCGCGGCAGCGGCGGCGCGGTAATTGTCGGCGATATAGCCGCCGAAATACGCCGGATCGTCGGAATTGATCGTCGCGCGCAGCCCTTCGCGGAGCATGCGGTCGATCGGATGATCGGCCATGTCGTCGACAATGCAGAGCTTCAGATTGGACAGCGGACACACTGTCAGTGTCATACCGATCCGCGCCAGCCGGGCGGTCAGCACCGGGTCTTCCAGGCTGCGATTGCCGTGGTCGAGCCGGTCGATGCCGAGCAGGTCGAGCGCCTGATAGACATAGTCCGGCGGGCCCTCCTCCCCGGCATGCGCGACGAGCTTCAGCCCCAGCGCGCGCGCCGCCGCGAACACCCGGGCGAACTTCTCCGGCGGGTGGCCCAGTTCGGACGAATCCAGCCCGACCGCGTCGATCCGGTCGAGCCACGGCTTCGCCGCTTCCAGCGTGGCGAAGGCATCGTCCTCGTCGAGATGGCGCAGGAAGCTCATGATCAACTTGGAGGTCAGACCGTGCTTCGCCTCAGCTTCCGACATACCCGCGAGCAGCCCCTCGATCACCACGGCGAACGGGATACCCCGCGCGGTGTGCGTCTGCGGATCGAACATGATCTCGGCATGGACTACGCCGTCCGCTGCCGCGCGGTCGAAATAGGCCAACGCCAGATCGCGGAAATCGTGCTCGGTGCGCAGCACGTCGGCCCCGGCATAATAGATATCGAGGAAATCCTGCAGCCGTGAGAAGCTGTAGGCCGCGCGCACCTCCTCCACGCTGGCAAAGGGAACCGCGACATTGTTGCGTTTCGCCAGCGCGAACATCAGTTCGGGCTCGAGGCTGCCCTCGATATGCAGATGGAGTTCCGCCTTGGGCAGGCCGGTGATGAAATCGGTCATGCGGCCCTCATCGCTGCATCGGGCGGCGCGGGCAAGCGTTCAGCGCAGCCTTTTGCGCGCGCAGGTCAGCGCAGCCGGGTCCACGTCTGGCTCTTGCAGCCCAACCCAGCAATCACGCAGCCTTCGCCGACCAGCGTATTCGCATCGAGCTGCCGGATCGTGCCCGTCACGGTCTGGCCGATATCGGGAATCAGCACGCTGCCGCTCCATTCGCCTGGCCCGTCCTCGACGAAATCGCTGAACAACATCGTGCCGATCAGCGGCATGCCCGCTTTCTCTTCGGCCTCGGGCGTCGCCCAGATCACCTTGCCGCACATCGCCTGCCCGCAGCGCTGAAAGGCGACGCGGACGGATTTCTTCGGGTTGGTCCAGACGCCCTTGGGCGGGGATGCGGCCTGCGCCGCCGCCGGGATCATTGCCAAAGCGGCCATCGCCGCGATCATCATGTGCCGCATAACTTCACCTGCCCGCCATAATCCGAACTGTACTTCGAATTATGGCGGAACGGCTTAGCGCATGCTGAACGGGCTAGATCGAATCCAGCGCCTGCGCGAAATCGGCGATCAGATCGTCGGCATTCTCCACGCCGATCGAGATTCGCACGAGATTGTCGGTGATGCCGAGCGCCTGCTTGCGCGCCTCCGGCACCGACAGATGCGTCATCGCCGCCGGGTGCGAGGCTAGGGTCTCGGTGCCGCCGAGCGACACTGCCAGCTTGGC